>NZ_JBIVCA010000002.1:360240-394169 GCF_044746345.1 Lysinibacillus sp. NPDC086135
GCGTAGCGGCAGCAGCAGATGTCTTTTGCGCGAAAGCGTAGCGGCACCGATGCAGGTCAGTTAGCCGTTATCGCATGGATGCGATGATTTTAGGCTAACATCCCCTAAGCACTCCTTTCGATTTCGTGACACCCGCTGGAGGCTTTAGGCCAATACGAAGTTGGTCACTCAGTCGTTGCCACAGGACGTGGCGTTCTTAGACTGAGTTCCTCTATTTATTTCAGCGGATGTCTTTGTACCGAAAGCATAGCGACAGGTACTGATGATTGGACATCCGCTGAAAGGCGACTTAAAACCGCATTCATTTCACCACCTATAGAGGAAGGAGATTTCTGCTGAAAAAAGTTAAACCACGCCTCCAAACAATTCTGTAAATACGTCATAGCCGCAATATCTTTAATGCCAATTCGGAACCATTCACCATTTAAGCCCATAAAGTTTTTTGTATGGCGCAGGACGACGCCCTTTGATAAACAGTATGTGAAAAATGTATCTGCTTGCTGATTTTTCGGTAATGTAAAACATACAAAATTTGTTACACTATTCGTCACCTGACAACCATGTTCTTGTAAATAGCTCTGTAGCGATTCCCGTTGATTTTTAGCATAGGCAATGGCTTGCTCACAATATTCGTGTTCATCTAAACAGCCTGTGCCTATAACAAGGGCAAAAGCATTTAAGTTCCAATGCGGTAGGATAGACTTTAGATCAGCAACAACTATCGGGCTCGCCACTAAATAGCCTAGGCGTAATCCTGGAATCGCATACATTTTGGTCATCGAACGAACGATGATTAAATGAGGATTTTCCGCCACATATTGGATCAAAGAACAGGCTTCATCTACCCAGTCAATAAATGCCTCATCAAAGACCAGCTCACAATTGACCTTTGTACCGTGAGAGATTAATTCGAGAAGCTCCTCTTTCTTAGGAAGCACCCCCGTCGGATTGTTCGGTGTACAAATATATAATGCGTCTGCGTTCGCCATTTCACGCTTCAGATGTTCCATCGGCAATGTGTAGCGGACAATATCCTCTACAATGACAGGCACAATTTCAGCGCCTACTGCTCGTAATGTTCGTTCATATTCTGAAAAAGTTGGATGTACGATAATAACACGCTTATTGGCGTAGCGTCTAACTAGAACACTAAAAAGCTCGGATGCACCGTTACCTAGTAATACAGAATCTTTCTGAACATCATGAAAAGCTGCCACCTTTGATAAAAACGGCTCACCGTCCGGATCTGGGTAACGTTGAATGAGCGGATAAAATGTCCGCCAACGCGCCTCAACAAACAGGGGTGGCCCTGCAGAATTAACATTTTCGCTAAAATCATACACCTCTTCGGGCATATTAAGTCCTAGCTGATGATAAACATTTTGCGGATTTGCTCCGTGATTAGGTAATTGCAAAAATTAACACCTCCACTGTTAACATAACAAGCGTAAAGAGCAAGGTCGCGATACGCATATGAATCACAGACGTTGCAATATGCTCTTTTGTTAATGGAACTAATTTCTCGCCCATTATCGCTCGATAAGAAACGACACCCTGATATGTATTTTTTCCACCAAGCTGTACCCCTAATTGAACAGCTGTAGCTGCCTCTAAATAACCACTATTAGGACTTGTATGCTTTTTCGCATCCTGTGCCCAACGTTTTAAGCGCTTACCGAGAGATACATTCGTTTCATTTTTTGTACCTAGTACCATCAGTAGACCTGTTAATCGACTTGGAATAAAATTTAGTACATCGTCTAGCTTTGCAGCAAACATACCAAAATCTTCATATTTATCGTTTTTATAGCCAATCATAGAGTCTAACGTATTAACGGCCTTATAGCCCCATAACCCTATTGCACCAAATAAAAAGGCATAAAATAGTGGTGCGGTTACACCATCACTCGTATTTTCTGAGACCGTCTCCACAACACCTCGTACAATCTCATCCTCTTCTAACTTCTCCGTGTCACGTCCGACAATCCAAGAAAGCTTTACACGAGCTTCAGCAAAATCGCCTTTGACGAGCGGTTCATAGACTGCCATCGCCGCTTCCTTCAAGCTACGCTGTGCGAGTCCAATCCCAATTAATAATCCCTCAACCAATATGCCAAATAGTGGGCTAACATAATAGCTTAATAGCATAATGGCCGTTACAACAAACATCGTTGTGCCTACTACAGCGAGTGACATGACCATGCCACGGAATTTTCTCATTCTTCCTTTATTCCATAATTCTGTTTGAGATTGAATGAGCTTCCCAATCCAGCGTACTGGATGAGGCATTTTAGGAGGATCACCCAAGATTAAATCAAAAACAAGCCCAATGATACAGGCAATCACTAGTGCCATCATAAAGGATTCTCCTCTTTGTCTTTTTTATATTTTTGAATGGCCTCGCGCATCGTTTCATAAACACCATGGCCAATGACTTTTCCTAGCATCGTAATCGGTCCAGCATATTGATGGTAGTCGCCTTCTTCTGTTGAAGCAATTAACAAACTATCCGTTGAGGTACCTGTAGCTTGTGTACCCGTTGTTGGATCTGTTATACCCTCATCAATAAGTGCTTTGACCTTAGCCTCTGTCGTAGAAATCATTGCCTGAAATAAAGCTTCATCCGACAATCTTCCATTTATCAGTACCCACGTATTAATAGTCCCAGCATGATACTGCTCCTGACGATGAAAGGCACGTGTAATATCGACGGCATTACCAAGACCTGCCGTAATCATAATGACAAGTTGAATTCCTTCATATGTAAACTCACGAATTGTTGCATATCGGGCATAGACGGCCGTCATCATCGCAACTGTATTGTCAATCGGAAAGCCCTCAGACTGCAAAAACCGTTGTAATTCTAACTGCGGTTTGCGTTCATCATACGTATAAGGCACTGAACGATTCATCAAATGTGTATAAAAGCCAAAGCCCGGATTATGTACTGCAGAGGATACGACCTTCATTGGTGAATCTGTTTGGATGGCAACATAATGGTCGGAAATATGAATATCTTCCTTACGTAGTACTGGCATTATCTCGCCCCCTATTCAATGTATAACAAAAAATAAAAAAACAAATTCTTACAAAGAAGAATTTGTACTGTTTAGTCTTAAATTAAAAACCTATCCCAAATATAAACCTTTTGAATTTGCGTACAGCATCACAACTTCATAATACTTGAATTATTTATTTTTTTGAAATTGTATCACAAATCCACATTTTATCACAATTCAATTTTGAGATATTCCGTTATTGCCTTTGTTTTAAAGTTTTAAAACGAATAATTGATCCTGCAATGATAAACACCCAGCCAATACCGATATAAACAATTTTCATTGTTTTTGTTGAGGACGGTAAAATATCCATGATCGTTAAACAAACAAATAGTATACCAATCATTGATAGCAATATACCAATCGATAATTTTTTCAACAGAAAGACCTCCAATCAATGTACGCCCTTGATTTTACCGTATTCCCGTCAAAAAGAAAACACTAATCCAGTTTAAGGATTAGCGTTTACACCACATTTACGGGCAGTAATTGATCTGTACCGAAAGCACAGCGGCAGGTGCAAGACTCCCATCCAAAATTTTCGCGAAAGCAAAAAGTTAGGTAGAACATTAGCTGCCCGTACAGTGGGGCTGAAGAATCCCCACTGATTAAGTTACACTTTATTCCCTTATACTCTCACATGTGCAAAAAATTCCCCATAAAGTGCTTGTAAAATCTGATTTTCATATTCTTGTAGCACACCGAATACTAGACTAACTTCAGATGAGCCTTGATTAATCATCTCTATATTTGCACCTGTTTTTGAAATTGCAGTTGCAGCACGTGCCGCTAGACCCGTGTTATTACGCATGCCTTCGCCTACAATAACAATCATAGAAAAACCATGACGCATTTGCACATCATCTGCATTCAACTCATTTTTTACACGAGCTAGAATTCTTTCTTCATTTTCAAGTGTAATTTGATTTGAACGCATAATGACAGAAATATCGTCCAAACCAGACGGTGTGTGTTCATATGAAATATTTTCATCTTCTAAAATTTGTAGAAGCTTACGGCCAAAGCCTACTTCCCTATTCATCAAATATTTTGACACATATAAAGTTGAAAAGCCACTGTCTGCCGAGATACCTGTAACCGGACGTCCAGTTACAGAGCGTCTTGGTACAATACGAGTACCCGGGGCTGATGGATTATTTGTATTTTTTATGTTAACTGGCACCCCAATCTTGTAAACAGGCATCAACGCTTCATCATGGAAAACAGAAAAGCCTGCATAGGATAATTCGCGCATTTCGCGATACGTAATTTCTTTAATTTCCACTGGATCATTCACAACTTTCGGATTCGCGGAGAACACACAGTCTACATCCGTAAAGTTTTCATATAGCTCTGCTTCAACAGCAGCTGCCAAAATAGAGCCTGTAATATCTGAGCCACCACGGTCAAATGTACGCAGTATGCCCGCTTTAGTGTAACCAAAGAAACCTGGGAATACAATAATTTCCTTGGTATATTTTAGGGGGGCTAGATTTGCATAAGCCTCTGGTAAAGCATACGTTCGTTCAGGTAAATCATTGACGATCAAACCTTCTTTTGGACTTACGTAGCGTGCCGGCATACCGATTGAATTAAAATAAACAGCGATTAACTTCGCGTTATTGTCTTCCCCCGCCGCTTTGATGCTATCGATAAATAATTCCTCATTCGATTTATCACCTTGTACACGTTCACGTAAATCTTCAGCGATCACGTCACAAATTGTATGATCTAATCCCAAACCATCCGCAATCGCCATAAAGCGATTGACAACGATTTGCAATTTTTCTTCAATTTCTTCATTTTTTAATGCTGCCATTGCTAGGTTAATTAATAAGTCAGTTACCTTTATGTCGTCACCAGAACGCTTCCCAGGTGCAGAAACGGCTACGATTTTACGTGCCGGATTAGATTTTACAATGTTTGCTACTTTTTGAATTTGCTCTGCGCTTGCTACAGATGTTCCACCAAATTTACATACGATCATAACCATCAAATCCTAACTTTTTAAATTAAATGTATTCCTCCAAAAAACAATTGAATGTACACAGTGTACAAATTATCGTTCCCCACGTCAATACAATTTAAAAAATTCACGCAATTAATCGAAAGAAAATGGACAATTTTCACACTGTTTGATTTATTATACGGATTTCGTAGGAAATAGTTAAGGATTTTGCTAATTTTTTTCGTAAAATTCCTATAATCGTACAAATATTCGTCTGAACTAGCTGAAATCATCAAATTTACAGAATCTTTCAACGTTAGATCTGGCATAACAAACCAAATCACGTCTTTTCGAAAATAAATGTGGCAGTATTTTCTTGTATAAAGATAAGATGTATCAATTCAACAGCAGAATGTGGGTCTTTATTACAGCATCTACAAGCCGAAACTCTTCGGACATGACAATCCCAAGATAATTAGCCAATCAAGGTTTCATGCCCCTCACACTTAGAGTCGTAATAAAACCAAATAACGAAAAGTACACCATGCAAGAACCATTTGTACATACTTAAATTAGCAAGTGTTTTTCAGTAAAATTGAATCAATTATGCCTCGGCATAATTGTGTTCGGAATCGGTTTGTGCACGCAAAAAAAAACATCTTACCGACTCCGTAATACGCCGGAGGCTCTAACTTCTTTCTGCGACACCCGATGAAAAGTGACTTAAACCACATTCTTCCTACAAACTATTGGGTGGCATATGAATACTGAAAGAAGTTAAATTGTAGTGTCTTTCTTCTATATTAATTGAAGAAAACGCTTTCCCCATTATGATATGCAGAAAAACTTGTGATGTTTGTGCTATTTCAAATGATGTCAAGTAATTCTTTTTTTGATTTTTTATCTGTTTTAGGTTGGTATTGCCTTTGATTTGCGTTGGTTTCAGCTTTTATTCTATGGAGGGCTGGCTTGGTAGGAACCGTAGCAGTATTTTGAGGGACCCGATCACTTTTTTCTTGGAAAGGGAAGAAACAAAAAATAACGCCAACATTAACTTTAATTGATATTTTTGGGGTATTTTCGTTTACTTTGTAAAACTACACGAATGACAAAGCAGATCATTTTATAGCGAAAAGCCCTAACATAACGTTATGCTAGGGCCTTTTGTATTGTATGTTAAATCAATCCAATTACATTTAAAAATACGATAATAATTGCAATTGGTGCTATATAGCGCAGTAAGAATAACCATAATACAAATAATTTATAGCCTTTATTTTCACTTACACCTAGTTCTTGCATTAACACATCTTTCTTCATTTTAAACGGTACGAAGATCGCCACTAATAGTACACCGAGTGGCATAAGAACATTACTTACTGCAAAGTCTGCTAAATCAAAGACTGTTTTTCCAAACAATTGCACATCGCTTAATACGCCAAATGATAGCGCCGATGGAATCCCTACAACAAAGATTAGTAATCCGACCATCAATGCCATTTTTTCACGTTTCCCTTTACCTTTTGTCGTTAAAGAGGCAACGCTAATTTCCAACATGGAAATGGCTGATGTTATAGTTGCAAAGAAAAATAGTAATAAGAAAATAATGAAGAAAAATTTTCCGAATGCCATTTTACTGAAAATCGCTGGCAAGACAATAAATAATAGACCTGGTCCTTGTGATGGTTCCATTCCAAATGCGAAAACTACAGGGAAAATAGCAAGCCCTGCAAGCAATGTAATCACAAGCGTTAAACCGACGATAGAAAATGCGGAACGCGGTAAACTTTCTTCTTTCGGTAAGTATGAGCTATACGTAACCATAACTCCAACACCGACAGATAACGAGAAGAACGATTGCCCCATCGCATATAAAATAATTTCAGATGTTACATTTGAGAAATCAGGCTGTAAGAAGAAGCGAACCCCTTCTCCAGCTCCATCTAATGTAAGAGCACGAATAATTAAGACAAAGAATAAAACAAATAGTGCTGGCATGAAATATTTATTTACTTTTTCAACACCATTTTGCACTCCTTTACTAACAATAAAAATAGTAATAAGGATAAATAATAGCTGTGACCCAACCGCTAAAAACGGATTGGAAATGATATCATTAAAAGTGGCTTCGTACGCGCCATTTCCTTCCCATAGTCTACCTGTAATTGCATTCCATAAATATAGTAAAATCCATCCTCCTACAACACTGTAGAATGAAAGCAATATGAAACATGTTACAATTCCTAATTTACCGACCCACGGCCATAGCGTCTTAGGAGCAATATTTCTATATGCATCTACAGCCTCTTTTTGCGTACTTCTTCCAACTACAAATTCCGCCAATAATAATGGTAAACCAATTAATAAAGTAAAACCGATGAAAATAAGGAAGAACGCACCGCCACCTCCAATACCGGCCATATACGGGAACTTCCAAATTGCGCCAAGACCGATTGCCGAGCCTGCTGCTGCTAAAATGAAACCTAATTTCGATGTCCATTGCTGCGATTCCATCTCTTAATCTCCTCTCTTTTTCTATTTCTTTTTTATTACAATTCGGTCCTTATTCATATTGGTCTATCGTAAGTCCTTTCAAATAAAAATCGCCTCAACGAAAACGTAGGGATAATAAAAAAATCACGATACTACCCTAGTTATGAAGATACAACAAGAATAAAACCTTAATAAAAAACGTCCCTACGCAAATACGTAGGGACGATTAAATATCGCGGTACCACCCTAGTTATGAAGATATAACAAGAGTAAAGCCTTAATAAAAAACGTCCCTACGTAAATACGTAGGGACGATATATATCGCGGTACCACCCTAGTTATGAAAATACAACAAGAGGAAGACCTTAATAAAAAACGTCCCTACGTAAATACGTAGGGACGATATATATCGCGGTACCACCCTAGTTGTGAAAAAATTTCTTCACCACTTTATTTGATAACGGTATTCACTACCGTCTTCCACTTCCTCACAATTTGTGATTTATGAAAGATGCTCCAGGTCGAAATTCATGATAATCTATATACTGATTCGCACCAACCATCAGTTCTCTGAAATAGGGAGATTTTCACTACTTAATCCTATCATTGCCCAAATATTAATTTTCCGAATTGATACTATCATTTTTATCACACATTAAATACTGGCGTCAAGTCATTTCGAAGATTCCATCCGTCGTTTTGGCCGTTCTTTCCGTCGTTTCGATAGTTCCATCCGTCGCTCTGGCGATTCTTATTAATATTTTCGTAATCTATTCCCTCTAATAAAACCCTTGATATAAACTTCTTGTATTTACATACAGATGTTCTAAGCCTTCTAAAAAATATAGATCTCCTTTATTCGAATATTGATTGCACCGGCTATTGTTTAACATCTTACATATTTTCGTTTGAAACCAAGTCTTCCTTTATCTACGTCCTTTTGAATACTTTCATAAGCATGTAGGATACTACTTTTTTTATTATCCCGTCTAACTTCTACTGGACCTACTTCCTTTGCAATTTCGACAGCCTTTTCATGGAGCGGTAAATATGAAAGCCCAACAGTGTATAGAAAAGTATTCATAGCAGATTTCGTTCGTTCTGGTGATTCGTGAATCGTATTTTTCACAATTTCAATCATGTTGGCAATTTTACTCTCGGAAAATTCATCGTCTAAGCGATTCCCTAAAAGCCAACAGTAACAACTCCAGCCCGCTGACATTCTCAGCTCTTCACCGCTTGCGATCCATTTGTCAGCAACTTCTTGTGCAATATCTGCTTCCGCTAAAGTTACTGCAACCACATAATCCGATAGCATATAAAAATATGCCGCATCCATCCACTGATCAAAATCTGACACAGTCATCGCCTTTGGATCTGCAATAATGCCTGCAAAGTACATTGCGTCGTAATTCCCTGTGGCATAAAGTTCTTCAGCTAACGGTTGATTTATTTTTATTTTCTTAGCTATTGGTTTCATTGCACCTGTTGCCACGCCAAAAAGTGGCTCATGCGCACCATTGGACATATACATTTTTTTAGTTCGTTCCTTGCCAAGAGCCTCAAGCTCCTGCATTACCATTTCTAAATTCATTTTCGCACTTCCTTCTTGGAGTATTCCCTCTAAGATTTTGCCATAATCATTATCCTTTAGACAATTAATGATCGAAAACTAAAATGCTTTCATTATTTTTTGACAATATGTGTTAATATTTTAATGATAAGGGGTGGTACTTTGGTAAATTTTTTTACAAATATTCAAAATATATAGTGTTACTCATTTTTATATTTGAAATAATTTATTTTGGAATTCCCGATTATGTAAAGCCTGTTTTTGTTTATGAGTATTTGATATTTTTCGGTTTGTCTTATTTATTTGCTATTATTCAAGATTTTTTTAATCCAAGCGCAAAAACAGATATATTATTACGTGTTGTCATCATTATGAGTTCTCTTGTCATATTGATTACCTCTATTTACTATAAAGCAACGTTTTCACTTATTTTTTCTATGATAATGTTTAGTGCGATTAGTTTCACATTATATTTAGCAATCAAGCAAAACAAAATGAACAAGCAACAAGATTAATACTTGTTGCTTGTTCGGCTTGATGATTATTTAATGCTATAATAGACTTCTTTGCCATTTATCTTCAAAAGCAGTATATAATTCTCTAATATGCAAGTAACTTTAAAAAACTCGATAATAGTTTTTCAATAGCCCATTAACCTTTTACAATTGTTCTTTGAGCCTTTTTAATGATTCTCTCAGTTGCCTTAGTTGGAGATTCTTTTTGCCATTCATCACATAGGTTTTTTACCCACTCAGGTTGAGTTTTGCTAGCATCATTTAACCAGTTGCCGACAGAATCTTGAACATACTTAGCTGAATCGGATTTAAGCAAATTTAGAATAGGAAGTGCAATTTGCGGTTCTTCCTTTAAAATTTCAATATGCTTTGTCCATACTCCGCGAGGACGGATTGATTCTAAACTGAACCTACGAATGTTTTCATCTTCACTTTTCGCCCACTCTATTAACAAATCTACACTTTTCTTAATATTTGCCGAAAGATCCTCCCTAATTGACATCCATGCAATTTCCCGAACACCAAAATGATGATCTGCTGCGAAAGGTTGGATAAACAAAAGCTTTTCCTCTAAAGAATAATCATTTTTTTTATTCATAAATGCCGCCCAACATCGGACACTATCAGATACGTGATGAGCGCATATTGTAATTAGCTCTTCTTTTTTTGTTGCACTCTCATCCATTAAGACTGTATCTAACAAACTTCCAATTAAACGTATGGCCTTCATTCCCGTTTCAACTTTTTGCTTTTCTACCTCAGTTAGTATATATTCTAACTTTTCTTTTAGCCCAATGGATGGTAGAACATTTTTTAATAAAGTAATATGCTGAACAGCTTGCCACTCCGTTAAATTAACACTCTCTATTTTTCCTTGATTCAGTAACATTAAAACGTCACTAGGGATTTCACTAGCCTTTCTAGCTCCCTTTCTATGTATAATATCTTCTTTTACAACCATTTTAACCCACCGCCTATAACTAAACTGACCTGTTTTTTATTTTACCTCTTTTTACAGACTATTCCCACCATTCCCTCTAATCGACTGAACCTTGGCATAATTGTGTATCGAGTAGCTTGAAAGAGACGCCTATGATACGATTACACATAAGTAACTTCATTTGTTTTTTATGAACGTTAGTAAAATCTAGTGAACAACAATATAAAAGGATGGTAATCAATTGAGCAACGAGCAAAATAATAATAAATTTATATACACATATGTCCATCATGTTGACGAGTACGATCTATGCAGAATGGAGATGCGTTCATTTTTTAACCTTGATTCCCAATCAAACTATATAATAAGCAATATTAAAATTGATCCTAGCCGTAGCCCCTTTATACAAGAGAGACTTGAAGTGCTATATGAAGATAATAGCGTAGAAAACATCATGACAATGGTGAAGGATATAAACATAAATGAAGCAACTTTTAAAGTGGTTTGTTTAAATAGCATGGATATAGGTGAGACGAAGAAAATCCCTCAATCAGAGCGTCGATTGTTCGAACGTGAGATAGGATTATGTATTGATGGAGAACCAGACCTAAATCAACCTGACATTGTATTTGCTCTTATGTTAGTAGATGGGATCTGGCATTTTGGAAAGTATATGAAGAGTGAATCCATTTGGCTTAAACATTTACACAAACCAAACAGTTATTCAACAGCACTTAGTACAAGAGTAGCTCGTGCTGTTGCGAATATCGCAGTTCCCCAGCCTCAAAATATTCGGGCGATCGACCCTTGTTGTGGTATTGGAACAGTAGTAATTGAAGCCCTTTCCATGGGAATTAATATGGAAGGGCGAGATATATATTACAATGTTTGCAAGGGTTCCCGCGAAAATATCGCTTATTTTGGGTTAACAGGCAACGTTACAGTAGGTCCCATCTCAGAAGTAACGGAACACTATGATGTCGCCATAATTGATTTACCTTATAACTTATTTACGCATTCATCACCAGAAGATCAATTTGATATTATAAAACATGCTCGCCGGATTGCCGATAAGGTTATTGTTGTTACAATTGAAACAATTGATGACATGATAGAAGATGCAGGTTTGATTATAAAAGATCGATGCGTTGCTAAAAAACAATCGTTTTTACGTCAAATTCTATTATGTGAATAACTTAGTTTTTGGGATACGACATAAGTGGCAATTTGCTGAATATCATTTTTAAAAAAATCTGCTACATAAAACAGAGACCTGGACAACTACCTAGGTCTCTGTTTGTTAGTTTTATTAAAAATGCCTAAGCTTCTTCGGATCCATTCACAGCCCTGTTTAGTAGTCTATGTCCAGTAATCCAAACCGCCATCCCAGTCCCCCACAATATCAGAGCTGAGCCAAAACCAACAGATGTCCACCATACCATAATTTGATAATTACCCCAGGGAACTTTTATAGGGAAAGTAAACAGCTCGATTACTGAAAGCAGACAAAGAAGTGAACCCGTAATATAATAGATCTTCACCTGGAAAAGGTGCGCTAGGGGAGAGAAATAACAAGCCTTCTAAACCGAAAATAATACCGAACCACATATTCTTTCGTTTCCAACGCTGGGAATCCCCTTCCGCCATCAGGATGCTTTCTCAGCAGATTCAAGTTTGATTTTTATAAAAAATGAATCGCTCAAAAGATCATGAATAATCGCGTCCGATTGCGGTATATATATTATATTTTTGCTAAGACAGAGTTAAAAAAATCGTTTTTTTCTTCGACATTTCTTTCCGCGAGATCCTATTCTACAAAGGATTCTGTTATTTTCCCATCTAGTTTTTTAATCGCCAACATCGAATTATCCTGAATGATGCCTGTATCTACAAAACCAAATGAAGCGTATAATGTTTTAGCTTTGACATTACTTGTATGATAAAAGAGGGTTACATATTCAGCTTCCCCATATGGCATATTTTCAATATCCATCAACATTTTTTCAAAAGCAAGTTTGCCATACCCTTTCCCCTGGTGACTCTTATCAATCATAATATGCCAAATAAAATAGCTCTTCTTCCCGTAAAAAACTTCATTTTCAAATGATTCATGATCCAACACATCATAAATATACATCAAAAATCCAACCGCAACTTCATCGACATAAATGGCAAGAGGAGTCGCTGGTATCCCGTCTGCGTTCAACATATGAGCATCTGCAAAGCTTCTGAGGTTAGTAGTTTCTATAAAGTCTTTCTGGTTTTCTCCAACTTCAAGTGCTATTACTTCATCTATGTTATCCCTGGTTATTTTTCGTAATTCAATCATTTTTTTATCTCCTCTCCTAAGACAAGCTATTTCCACACGCAACCTAAAACATTCCAAATATCATATCCGTAATTCCTAAAATAGGGTACACAAAATATTCACCAATGTTAATTCTACTAAAGGGTTTTGTAACCTTTAGTTCTAAGAAATAGATAGGAGAAATAATAAACAAAACTCAAATTATTCATTAATGGATAATTAGTTGATTTCATTTATTTTCTTATTTTAAAATTGTTAAATTCCATATATTAAAACGATACATCAAACAGATACATTCAGTTTTTTACATATAATGATACAATAGTTATATTTGTCTACATATTTCTCATCTCATGGATTTTTTGCAAGGTATTAAGGTGTAATGATTTATCTTCGGGCGACTTAGCGAATTTATACCACTCCACAAGCCTGTATCCGAACATAGCAAGAATTAGTTCATAGATACAATGATCGGATATATGGGACATATCCGCATATTCCGAAAAACCCCTGTAATATGCCGGAATGCATTTTTGGTAGTATTCAAGCATATGACAACCGTCCGCTTCATCAGTTATTAAACTCGCGATATCCTCGCCCATGTACCCCATCCGGCGGTATCCCAATCGATAAGTACGATTTTACTGTCCGAATAGAATATGTTTGCCACCCAAAAATCTCTATGGCAAAGCACTATTGGTAACTTTTCAATTCGACTAAATATTTCGTCCGCATTGTTATCTAAGTCTATGAGCATTTTACACAGGTGCTTCGGAATTTCACAGTCATCGGAGCGTATATAATGATACAAAACATTCCATGACCGATAACGCAGATAGTAGTTTTTCATAAACTCAACCTTGCTTAAATTGGATAAATTTCGCAATACTTTTGGTCGTTCAGTGTACAACTTGCCTTGGAATCGGCCCAATTCCTCGGCTATATGTTATCCCCTGTCCCATCATCACCAATAGCTATTAGGTCACCAGACATTTTTGATTTTGCCTTACGACATCATCCCAAGTTTTTGTAGGATTCTTTTGGTCTTTGATAGGAAAAAGAGTCCATTCGCCGATTTCGGCATTATTAACTAATCTAAAAAGTGCCTTGTATTGTTCAGGAAAAACTGCACCTAATTTTTCTTCTGCTGATTGTATATCAAAATCTGCAACTCCAGGTTTTCTTGTTGAAATTAAGTCTCTAAATTCTTTCACTTAAAATTTACCGCCTTTTCTTCATCGACACATATCATCTACATAATAAACCTACGTAACAATCCATTTATTGAACAAATTGTATTGGTAGTTCAAGAAAGGAAAAAGAGCAGCGTATATACTCAATGATTTTTAATCAACGCTGATTTTCTCAGCCAACTCCAAAATAATTCCCTCTGGACCACGAACGTAGCATAATTTGTAACTTTCTTCATATTGCTGTATTTCACTAAAAATATCCGTACCCTTCTTTTTCAATTTGGCAACAACACCTTCAATATCTTCAACAGTAAATGCAATATGTCGGATACCTAGTGTATTTGCAAAGGGTTGCTGAATATCTTTTTCATCTGACGGTGTATAAAATTTGATTAGCTCTATCCATGTCTGACCGTCTGTCGTTCCCAATCCTACACACGCTACTTTAGCGTCATTAAGCCCAACTGCATATCCCATTAACTCTCCTTCCATTTCCCATTCCCCTTTCACCTCAAGTCCAAAATCGAGAAAAAACTCTTTAGCAGCAGAGAGATCATTTACGATTACACCCACATGATCTATTCTTTGGATCTTCATCTTTCATACCTCCATTGTTTCTGTTATTTTGCAATATCCTGTATTTAAATTCTAGTATTAACAAAGTGGCGATTACTATAATAAAAAGATACCAGCATTGCCAGTGGCTTTATTTCATGGCTTTAGCCATATTATAGAATGTGTTGCAGAAAATAGCCCTGTTGTTATACCTACCACAACACCTAGATACGAAAATTCCTTTTTGAAGTCATTCTACAAAACAATCCATTCCCTCAACGGTTCTTTCTTCTTTGTATATGTTGTTCTATCGTACTTATATGTAGAGGCAAGTTCTTTTTTAATGAAGCATCATGGGGGTGTAGCCTAAGATAATCTCGAAACAATAATTTTTCAATCCACTCACTGCTGTTAATTTCACAGATATGCAGATGACAAGTACCCTGTCCCCATAATCCCTTCCTAAAAAATCTTCTATCTTTAAACTCAGGTTTATGAACATATTCATATTCAATTTCACTAAGAGGAATAACAAAGTTGGATACTTCATCTAAATCTTGCACGCTCAAGATAATATCAATTATTGGTTTCGCTTCCAATCCCTTTATAGAAGTGCTTCCAATATGTTCAATTCCCACAACTTTATCACCTAAGATTAACAATTGGTCTCCTTATTTTGTTCCTACCTTTAAAATATACTTCTAAATCTAATTCTATAAAGCTAACCTAAAACCTGCTTCAACAAACCTGCACCGTTAGTAAAAAGCGTCTTTACTTGTTGTAATTTAAAGTGGAAAGCTTCACAAATAATTAAAAATAGATTATACTGGACTAACTATCATATTCAAAGGAGCATTTCCTATGACCGAGAATAATCAATCTGAAGTATCCCCAAAAAAAATCAGCCTGAAAGAGGCAGTGAAACAGCAGCTTGAAAACAAAAAGAACCATTCCTCTGCTAATAAAGGAAAAAAGAATGCCGACCTTTCAACAAAAAAAATGAAAAGCCAGCAAACGAAAAAAACAAGCAATACCCGTAGAAAAATGGGTGTCTGATATACCGGCAATATCGGAAAGACATATTACCAGACAAAGCTGTTTTTTGAAAAAGCATTCACCGGAATGCTTTTTTTAATTATTTTATTCTTTTCATTTTATAACTTGTTTAGCTAAATGCTCTGTTAGTTGAAAAAGAAAAGGATGGGATCTCTGTGGAATCCCTTCTTGAAGTATATCACTCCGTTTGTTTAAGTACATTTGAAACCAACAGTTACCCAAAGTGATTATGAAACCACCAAACAATAAGAGTTATACTCACTATTCCCCAAGCTGTGGTACTCACTATCCACCAAATTATGGATTTAGCTTTCGTTGAACTTTCCTCGTCTTCCATATTTACTTTTATAAAAGCGAGCTTACTTTCCATACCTTTTTTCATAGAAGTGAGAACAACAAATCCGATTATTATGAAACCAATAGTTATCCAGAGTAATAAGTCCACCTTTTATATCTCCCTTTTTTGTGGATTACTTTCTTTTCAATCTTCTTTATTCAATTATCCTGCTCCGTTAATACAATAAGGAAAAAGAGCTGTCTAAACAGCTCAATGATCTTCAAGTAAAGCACCCCATTAATTGAAGAAATTATCTAATTAAAAATCTTTATTCCATTCATCATCTAAAATGACACCTCTTTCATCGATATAACTCATAGCAAATGAACCGTGTTGTAATTTATCTTCGCTTTTTAGAAAAGCTATGAATTCATTTAAGATTTGTTCGTCATCTTCACTCTTTTTGCGAGTGACTATAATACGAATAATCGGTGAAACATCAAACTCTTTATAACTTTTAGGATTAAGAGGGTCGATACCTAATTCTTGCCCGATATTATTATTGGTAAAGGAAACGAAGAAATCAGTTGTTTCTCCAAAATTCTTTTTAATAAAAGGACGTATTTCACTTTCTAAGTCATTTGCCCATTTATCCGCCATGTAAGTGTCCACCATTTGATCTGTTTCAGCATCAAAATAAACTAAAAACTCTGTATTCGTTTTCTTATCCCTGACCTTAGCCGCATATTCAAATTCAAAGTTCCCCATATTATCATACAGAGTGTCATATATCTCGAAGTTATCATTAAAATTATCTTCTAAATATTGTTCAGCTTGAATTCTTACTTCTTCTTCTTTATCTTTATCTTTATCAGGTTTCATTTCTAATATAAAGACAACTACAAGTATTCCAATTCCTAATAATATGACACCTAAAATGCCAAGCGTGATTTTAAGATATTTATTCAAAACATCCCCTCCCTTATTTGATAATTTACCCAAAAACCCTTGAATACCTTTTAAAGTATCCTGCCCCGTTAGAAAAATCACTCCTTATGTCTAGAATTCTATTAAGTTGGCAATAATCCCTTTTATATTACTATTTTAGGGGGAGTGGAATTGTTACTGTCAAAAGCATGGACTTTGTTTGAAGTGGATAAACGAATAGAGGGCTTTTCGCCACAAACGCTGAAGGCCTACCGGTTACAGTCTTTGCTATTAATTGGTTATTTTAAGGATATAGAGATGGACTTGCTTGACACCAATCAACTGAAGGAATATCTTGCTATATCCGGCAAGCACTTAAAACCAGCTAGTCTTGCACACCGTATTCGCTTTATGAAATCATTTTTTCGTTGGTCTCATGAAGAAGGATACCTGAGTAAGAATCAACCTCCAAAATTAAAGAACCGAAAGTAGGAAAGCGGATACCCAAGTATTTAACCGAACGGGAGATTGAACACCTCCGTGAATCCTGTCATTCCGTAATGGAAAAAGTAATTTTCGAATTCATGTTTTCTACTGGTTGCCGAATTGGAGAAATAGTTGCGTTAGAAAAGAACCATATTAATTGGTCCAATCAATCCGCAATCGTTAGAGGAAAAGGTGATAAGGAAAGGGAGGTTTATTTTAATACGCGTTGTGACATATGGCTTAAACGATATATTGAAAGCCGTACTGACAATAATCCTGCCATCTTTGTGACAGTAAGACAGCCACATAAAATGAGTGTAGCCCAAATGCGATACATCATCAAGCGGATATCAAATCGTGCTGAAATCAATAAAGAAATTCATCCACACCAACTTAGATACAGCTATGCAACTCATTTGTTGAACAATGGCGCTCCCATAGAAGTCATACAAAGTCTTATGGGGCATGAGAAAAGCGAAACAACTAGGATCTACGCTCAATTAAGCGGGAGGCTAAGGAAAGAGTATTATCAGAAGTACTTTTAAATGTAAAAGGAGCAAAGTCTTAAAAGACTTTGCTCCACTTGACAAAAGCACCCCGTTAGCCATCCATGTAGCGCAAAAACCAGCGCTACACCACAGAAAATGAAAGATGATTAAGTTCTTTCATGGGAGTTCAATAAGGACGCTTCTTCAACAATCGCGCCCGATCGTATTATAAGGTCAGCCAGAAAATATTTCTGGTTGACCATTTTTTATATCGATATATGATAACGGTAGCCGAGGTAGAACGTTCGCGCCCGTGGGGCTAAGACCCCGTCCGCAAAACAGTTCGCCCCCTACTTGTAGAAACATGTTTGAGGCTGGTTGGGACAATGATCTCGTATAACAAGCGAAGCTATGACACTACAAAGAGGATTTAGGGGTTACCGGCAATTATCATTTTGAAGGAGGAATTATAATGAATCCAGTCATCGGTCTGGATGTAGCAAAAGGTGAAAGTCAGGTTCAAGCTTACTTGGAAAGAAAAAAGCCCTACAAGAAAAGTTTCAAAGTAAAACATGATCTTGATGGGTTAGCTAGTTTATTAGATTTTATTAAAGAATTAGAAGATATTTCAGGAGGGTGTCCCCCTCTTGTTATGGAATCAACAGGCCATTATCACACACCTATTGTTCAATATTTTGAGGACAAAGGCTATTTAATAAATATCGTAAACCCACTCATCTCTTATAAAGCAAAAAGTTCTAGTTTACGAAAGGTAAAAACAGATATCATTGATGCTAATCATCTGTGCGAGCTGTATTATAAGGAGGATTTAGAGCCTTATAAAAAACGTGGTATCCAACTTGCGAACTTACGTAATCTTACGAGACAGCACGATAATATTACAGGCATGTTTGTACAAACTAAACTACAATTTCTGGCAGTTTTAGATCAAGTTTTTCCTGAATATAGTAATGTTTTTGGAGACTTATATTCGGATGTTTCTTTGAAAATACTACATGCATTTCCTACTTCAGAGGATATATTGAAAGCCAATAATGAAGTATTAGCAACTAAAATAAAAGAATTCTGTAATTCTTGTTCTTTACAATGGGCAAACAAACAGGCTGAAAAGCTAATGACTGCAGCAGCTCAAAACCCTTTTCAGAAGGCTTTATATTCTAGTCTTGCCCTAAGCTTAGATATGTATATTAATATGCTCTTTGAATATAAAAAACATCTATCCATGCTTGAAAATGAGATAGATGCTTTATCAAAAAGTATTGAAGAATCTAAGATTATCCGATCAATTCCCGGTATCGGAGAAAAAATCGCTGCCACGATTGTATCTGAAATTGGGGAAATTGAAAGGTTTAATCATCCTAAGAAACTAGTCGCATTTGCCGGTCTTGATCCAAGTGTCTTTGAATCTGGTACATTCAAAGGTACTTACAACCGAATAACCAAAAGAGGCTCTAGCAGACTACGGCAAGCTTTGTATATGGCTGTTAAATGTGCTATTCGTGACTGTCGAAAACAGAAAACAACGGATGAAATCCTTCCTCGTAATAAGAAATAACGGGCGTTTTATGATAAAAAACGGGAAGAAGGAAAACCATTTAGAGTAGCTGTAATAGCTTGTGCAAACAAACTCTTACATTGGATTTATGCACTTTTAAAAAGCAAAACTTCTTTCCAAGACTTAGCTTGATTTAACAATTTAACTAAGTAGACCTGAACTTTCCAAATCAAGTATTTGGACGGTTATTTGGTATACACAAATTTAGTATAACATGATATTTTTATTATTTTTAATGAAAATCATTGACAACTATTAGCTGGTTTTGTTGAAGATTGGTTTTCTGTGTTCCCAAACTTTCATTTAGGGACGTTTTTTGAATTTTTAAAGCATGAAAAACAACGAGGATTGGTTCGAAAAATTGATTAATATATCATTTAAGCATTAATGAAATAGAATCCGATTCTTGATTAATAATGATATCTTGTTGTTCAGAAGTGCCATCTGTATAAGTTACAGTTACGTTAATTTGTATGTCACCTTCAATCGTATCATAAGGAGGTATCGCTAATGAATATTTAAATTGTTCCTGCTCATTATATTTGACTGTAAAGGTATTGCCTATTTCTTTTATAGCTTGAAATATTTCTGAATTTGGTTCATTGGTTATATAATTAATTTTTTCTAGTAATAGCTTATCCCTGTTGTTTACCTCTTCCTTAGTAAGTGTTACATCTTCTATAAAAATTCCTTCATTTATTTCATATTGAATAAAGTCAATATTTTCTCCAGAAACATTGAGCATAATATCGGTAAAAATTAAATTCCTACCGTCCCCACTTATACTATTTAAAACACCTACTCGATCTATAGTAGATAAATCAATGGTAGTTTTTGCTTTTAAAAGTTCATGACCTATACTGTCATCTGCATAAACTGTAATTGTAAAATTTTCCGTTTGAGAATCACCATACTTATTAATAAATGGCAAACCGATAAGAAGAAACATGAGAATTCCAAACACACTTGCGACAGAACCCCACTTTTGAAAATTGATTTGGCTCGACTTTTCTCGCTTTGCATCTTGGTAATTCATTTTCAATCGATTTTCCATCGCTTTAGACATCTCCATCGAATTAACAGCATCTTTTATTTTATGAAAATCCATCATTCGTCCTCCTCTCGATAATTTTGGCTAATAAGCTCTCTACCTCGTTGTAATCGCTTTTTAACTGCTGCTGCTGTAATGTTTAGTATTTTTGCTATTTCGTCTACTTTATAGCCTTCTACATAATGGAGTAGTAACACAATTTTATGTTTGTGAGGCAATTTCATAAGGGTGTCAAGTAAACCATAATTTTCTTCATTTTTACAATATAGCTGCAAATCATTTATATCTAAGTGCCTACGAATAATATTGTACCTTCGCATATTTTTACAGCGATTTGTCGCAACTGTAATCAACCAAGCTTTTTCGTGTTCGGAATCGTTAAAAGCAGGAGACTTCGATAAATATTTTATAAAAGTATCTTGCACAGCATCTTCTGCATCGGATTCGTTGCATAAAATAACTAAACATATCCGAAATAGCATATTGCCATATGTATCAACAATTCGTTCTAAATCTATTGCTATTTCAGTTGAACAAATAGATTGTTGCAAAGCTAATCACCGTCCTTTCACTTACTACACACTTGAAAATGTCATTTGGTGACTTTTTATATTATTTTTTACAAATATTATTACTAATTAATTTTACTGTAAAAATTAGCTTTCTATAAAGCTACGAGGCACTATGTGAATAAGATTCGCTTAGTGCCTCTTTAAGTTCCCATAGCGTCCTTTGGTAACCTTTCATAAAAGAATGTTATTCAATAATATGGCCCGATTGTTGAATAAGCTAATAATTTTTTTCTTCAACTAAACTGCATCGTTAGTTCAATAAAGAAAAAAGAGCTGCATATGCAACTCAATGATCTTCAAGTAAAGCTACCCGTTAGCTGAACAAGACTCATTATTTTTATGACACATCATTATCCTACTAAGACAAAAGCCAGCAATAATGCTGGCTTTTTCATTTTCACATCATTTTTATGTGTAGGCTCTGTTTAAGGTAAATGTTGATATTGGAAACCAACTCGAGATCTTTGTACAATTCGAATGGTTATATGAAGAATAAATTTAATTGGAGCTTCAAGTGTATGTACATAATTATAATTTTTACCCCTTTCGTTGATTCGAAGGGGTTTTTGTATCTTTGTGCGGTTAGTTGAACAAGACTCATTTAATTGACCAAACTTTTTATAAAAAGGAATATTCATTCAAAAAGAAAAGAATCCATTTTGATTAATCTCTTGTCAAAATGGATTTTTTTTATTTACTACAGAACCTAGATATACACAGTTTTTACCAAACTTTTGAAAAAATGAGTAACAAAGGCTTGATAATTTATTTAAAATGATTTATATTGATATCAAATGATATGTTTATCTATCAATAATGAACAGAAGCGAGGTAAATAATATGACTTTTGAAGAAAAATTACAAGCATATGCAGAACTTTTGGTAAAAGTCGGTGTCAATATTCAACCAGGGCAATATTTATTAGTCAATACATCAGTGGATGCATTGGATTTCGCCCGTTTAGTTGTGAAAGAGGCTTATAAGGCTGGGGCAGGACGTGTTCATGTTAACTTATCAGATGATGAGATGGATCGTGCTTACTTTGAGCATGCCTCAGATGAAGAATTTAATCGTTTCCCAGAGTGGATAGTCAAAATGAATGATGAGCTGATTGAACGTAAAGGAGCACTATTAATGATAAATGCTGGAGACCCTGATAAATTTACAGGTATTTCAGCCGATCGTCTAGCTACCTATCAAAAGGTATCAGGAGCTGCTCTGATAAACAATCGCAACGCAGTAATGAAGGATTTAATAGCTTGGTCGATGGTAGCAGTTCCCTCACCAAAGTGGGCATCGAAGGTGGTCCCAAACTTAGCAGCTAAGGAACAAGTACCTGCATTATGGGAGGCTATTTTTAAAACTGTTCATATCGGTGAAGGTAATGTTGTTGAAAACTGGCGTGAACATGTAACAAATTTAGAAGCTCGTGCGGCCCTACTGAACAATAAAAAATATGCGAAGCTTCACTATAAAGCGCCAGGTACTGATTTAACAATTGCATTAGCGCCACAGCATAAATGGATTACTGGAGGTGGTAAAACGTCAGATGATACGATCTTTATGGCGAATATGCCGACAGAAGAGGTATATACATTACCGATGAAACAAGGTGTAAATGGCTATGTAAGCAATACAAAACCATTAGTTTATCAAGGGAATATTATCGATGGCTTTAAACTGACATTCGAAGAAGGAAAAATTGTTCAGGCTAAAGCACAGGTAGGACATGATTTCTTACAGGAGCTTCTGAATGTGGATGAAGGCTCGTGCTATTTAGGTGAGGTAGCACTTGTACCACATGAATCGCCAATTTCAGCATCGGGGATTTTATATTTTAATACATTGTTTGATGAAAATGCATCGAACCATTTAGCGATTGGTAAAGCTTATCCAACTTGCTTAGAAGGTGGAAGAGATTTAGAAAACGGACAGCTTGAAGCGTTAGGTGCCAATATTTCAGTGACACATGAGGACTTTATGATTGGTAGCGGTGAGATGGACATTGACGGTATTTTACTAGATGGAACTGTAGAGCCAATTTTCCGTAAAGGTAGCTGGGCATTTTAAGTTTTTGATTTAAAAAAAGGGAGTAGAGCAGATGAAACGATTACTAAGCATAATTGGTGCAACTATATGGGTGTTTCATCTGCTTTTGCTTAGACTGAAAACTACCTCTTTAATTAGAAGAAAATTGCATTCAAAGGAGATAGGCCAATGAATTTCTGGGAAGTTGTATTGATAGTTGTAAATTTTAGTCTATTGAGTTGGATACTGTTAGTAGGCAGGGAAACGAAAAAGTGGTCTAAATTAGCTACTTTGGTTGCCGTTGTAATGGTTACAGTTCAGCTATTAGCAGAAGGTTTTAGATGGCAAATGATTCCGGCTTATGTATCCCCAGTTATCTTGTTTTTATGCTATTTATTAGCTGGGCGGAAAAAGGGCTTTAGAAGCTGGGGTATGTTCATAGTTAAGACTTTGTTGTTGTGCATCTATGTGTCTGTAGCAGTTGCGCTACCCTTACTTATGCCAGTATTTTCATTTGAGGAACCAACTGGCCCACATAAGGTCGGTACGAAGCTATATCATTGGGTTGATCATGAGAGAAATGAACCATATTCGAAAAATCCATCCGATCGACGCGAACTGATGGTGCAAATTTGGTATCCTGCAGCTGAAAAAAGCAAGGGGGATCGAGAACCTTATATTCGTAACATAAATGAGCTCTCCAAGGGATTGGAAAAAACATTGTCCATTCCAGCATTTGCATTCAGCCACCTGGGCTTGGTAAAATCGCATTCGTTTAAGGATGTACAACTATCAGACTCAGAGAATCACTATCCCATCTTAGTTTTCTCTCATGGTTATACTGGTTTTCGTAATCAAAACACGTTTGAAGTTGAGGAGTTGGCTAGTCAAGGATATATTGTTCTAGGTATCGATCATCCATTTGATGCTGCAGCTACCGTTTTTCCAGATGGTCGAACTGCTTACATACAAACCGACAATTTAACTGATTTTAACGAACGCGATCGCCACATCAAATTATGGAAAGACGATGTCACTTTTGTACTTGACCAGTTAGAGAAGCTTAATCAAAACGATGAGACCGGCTTCTTTACAGGAAAGATTGATACCTCGCGTATTGGAATGTTTGGGCACTCTTACGGTGGGGCTACCGCAGCACAAATACTTGCAGAAGACTCTCGTGTCAAAGCCGCCATCGATATGGATGGCACATTGCATGGGGAAGTTTTACCTGAAGGTGGGATTGGAAAACCATTTCTGCTCATGAGTGCAGAAATAGATGAAGATTCTGATGAAGATTCCTATAAAGACAAGGTTCGCAATGAACGTGGGTTAGCTGGTGGTGGTATGTCAATGGTCATTCCCCATACGGATCATGGAAGCTTCACTGATTTTCATTTGTTCTCCCCTCTATTGCGGAGCCCAGGTGAAAATCCAAAGGAAGTTCATCGCATTATCAACGAATTCAGCCTGGCATTTTTTGATCAGTATGTAAAACAGAAGGACGACGGTTCCACCCTTAAAGGGCTGACGACCAAATACCCGGAAGTGAATTTTAAAGTAAACCGATAACTAGAAACTAACTTGGCAATTAAATGAAGTACAATCGTCAAATTTTTAAAGAACGAATTCAACGAAAATCAACTCAAAAACAATTAGGAAAACTAGCGGGAGTTACTCAAAAAACGATTTCAAGTATCGAAGCTGGTGGCCAAGGAGTAAAAATTGGTACCTATGAAAAGGTATTATCAGAAGTACTTTTAAATGTAAAAGGAGCAATGTCTTAAAAGACTTTGCTCCACTTGACTAAACCACCCGTTAGCTTAAGTATTTTCTTTCACAAACTTTTGCTTGGTGTTAATACGATTTAATAACCTTTTGTTCAATTCCCATAACGCGGTTTTATTGCTATCCCATTTCAAAAGCGTTACTGCCTCTTCAAAACATAGCCATTTGTAGTTGAGGTGCTCTTTTGATAAAGATATATCTTTTGTAGGAACTTTAACACCAAAAGAAAATTCTTTTAATACATAAACGTCTTCTCCCCAAAGGAAGTTCCCAACTACATCTTCTACTGGTAGTGAAGACATAGAATCTAATTCAATATATGGATAATCTCTTGTAATACCAGCCTCTTCAAATGCTTCTCGTTTAGCAGATTCAATAGGAGTCTCACCCTCTTCTCCACCACCAGCTAATCCCTGCCAATATCCATAATCACTTCTCTTAAAAATTGCATATTCAATAGAATTGTCAGTGATTATATAAGGAAATACCAAAACTTGATAAGGTGCCCTCATTGCTTATCTCCTCCCAAAAATAACCTTAAAATAAATTTGACCTTTCTTCAACCAACCTGCACCGTTCGTAAAAAACGTCTTCACTTGTTGGAGAAACGTCACCGTTCCAATTTCATTCCATAGAATACTTTACCTATCAAATCATAGGGTATCAATTTTCCTAATGCTTTTTATTTGATGTTATACATTAAAATTAGACGATACTTTTTCATCTATAATTTGAAAATCATAACCTTTGAGAGGTGTTTTTGAATTAATGTGAATGATTACTTCAAATATTAGGGAAATCAAACCCCATATCAAACAAATAAAGTGTGTATATTCGCTTGGGATGAGATAAATGAACGCCATAGTGAGGAACACACCTGCCATCACCATAATGAAATATAGATACTCTAGATGAACCCAACAAAGAATTAGTAAATGTGTGGCGTTAATAATGCAAAGGACTGGATCCCTGAAGCATATCCGACCAATGATGAAAACTGGCTTGGATTTGCTTTCATTGTCATCAATTTATAAAATAGGATTCCTAAAAAAGGAACCAATAAACCTCCACTTATGTAGAATTTGATCAATATAGTTTCATTAAGAACATAAGTTAATAACAAATGCCAACAGCCAATATGTAGAGCCAGCTATAAGCATAAACCCACCGCCACGATATTGCTGAATAAAATCGAACCTATCTCTATGAATCGCAACATTCTTAGGTAGCTGGTATCCTCATATTATTGTCTCCTTCTTGAAATATAGTGATTTCTTATAGTATCAGGTCAATTTTTGCGAGTTACAATTATACCATATTTCCCATATAGTTCTATGCAATTCTCTCATACGAGGTGACCAATAACTATGTATTGCCTTAATTTATATATGTAATTTTTTCCTTTTTCAAGTAAACTGCCTCGTTAGTTCAACAACTTCTTTAAACCAATTCTTGTGTAGGCTTTATTATAGGTCGTACCATCATCATTATAAAATATGGCATTTTTTAAATATGGGTCGGAGCTAGGTTCGTAACCATGTTTGCTAATTAACTTTATCATTCTGGGATTTTCTATTGGGTCAACACTCACAAATATCTCAGAATGACCTAAACTCTTTGCAATATTTTCTCTATACTTAATCAAATCTGAACCTATACCATTACCCCGATAATCCTCTTTTACATATAGGTCACTTAATTTAGGAAGGAAAGTGCCTTTTAATTTAAGAACTCCAAAACCCAATATAAGTAAGTCTTGTTCAGCGATTGCCAAATATACTTCCCTTTTTGCAAATTGCTTTAAATAATTCGTGAATAAATCTTTATTATTTCTAATATCACATAAACCTGATAAGTCGTTTTCATTCGCTAATCTTATTATGTATTTCATTGTTATTCCCACTTCCTTATTCTTCAATAAATCACTATTATAAATAGTCAATTCTTTCTTCAACAATCCTGCCAGTTAGCTCAATAAGAAAAGCACCTTTGACTTCGGTGCTTGATCTAAAACTCTTGCCCCCGTTTGTTTAAGAACAATTCTTCACAAACTTTTCTAACTCTACATTTCATCAATATTTTTATTCAACAAATTAAGTTCCTCATCAAGTGATGTGCCACTGTCCTTCTTTGTAATTTCAAAAGGTTTTTTATAAAGACAAGCATATTTCAAAGCAAGAAATCCATCGACTGGAAATGTGGAAGTTTGCCATTCTTGACGGTATCCTAAAATTCCCCTTTGTTTAATAATTCGGTCCAATTCTTTTACTACACATAGTACAAATTCATCAAAGTTGCATTTCGTCTTTAATATCGTTTTAGGCAAATTAGGATTCATTTTTCTATCTACAAAAGGATTTTGAACTTCTGTAATGATAATTTCTAGGTCTTCAAAATCTCGCTTAAATTCCCAACGCAATAAATAAGGACCAGTTTGCCACTCAATGCCTCCATTGATTTTATGAAAAGCACCCTCTTTCCAACTTAATTTGCATAATGGATGTATAGATGCTAAATATGAAACAAAGTCTCCGAGAGCATCTGAATGAAAAGTAGGATAAAACTCAAATTTTTGCTCGTTAATCTCTAAAACACAGGTTGCATTACCACTTTTAATATTTACATATGAAAATTTCAAATTAGACCACCTCCACAATATATCAAAGCCAATAATATATATTTCTTTAACATAATAGTTTAAACCTTTTTGCGTTAACCTGCCCCATTAGTACAATAAGAAAAAAAGAGCTGCCTATGCAACTCAATGAGCTTCAAGAAAAGCACCCCGTTAGCCCTCCATGAAGCGCGAAAATAATCTCTTCACCACAGAAAATGAAAGGTGATTAAGTTCTTTCATGGGAGTTTAATAAGAACAGCGACGCTTCTTCAACAATCGCGCCCTTTAACAGAAGACTCGATTTCAAGATAATCTTCAAAGTTTATTATTATCTAATTTTTCTTTTATTAGCATCATTGAATTACGAATTTCATTGATCTCACTAATAGTTAGTCCATTAAACAATTGATTTACTTGTTCATCTGACTGATTGTTAATTTTATCTAGTAGTTCTTCCCCTTTTCTCGTCAAAAATAGGAGATTTTTTCTACTGTCTATTGGTGAGCTTTTTTTCTCTATTAATCCTTCCCTCTCAAATTTACGTAAAATTCTGCTCAAATAGCTTCTATCAATATTAAGTTCTTGCACGAGATTATTTGCAATACACTCAGTTCTCTCGCTTATTTCAAATAGTATTCGTGCTTCGGTTAATGAATAATCTGTATCTAGAATTTGGTTATTAAATAAACCAAGTACCTTGGTATAAAAACGATTGAATTGTCTGATATCATAAATAATTTCTTTATCCATACTTTCTCCTTTAGTTGACTTAGTCCACATTTAATATTAATATAAATATATCCCTAAAATGTGGACAAAGTCAATGTTTTAGGGATACTATTTTCAAAAACCTGTGGCAATCCTTATTAAGACCTAATTGAAGGAGATCGTATATGATTATTCGAGAAATTAAAAAAGAAGACAATGCAAAAGTAAAAGAAATTATACAAGATTCATTAAAAACACTTGGATTAGCGGTTCCTGGATCAGCTTATTTTGATCCTCAACTTAACGACCTTTACCAATATTATAATAATTTAAAACATGCGAACTATTGGGTAGTAGAATTAGATGGGGAAGTTGTAGGTGGAATTGGTATAGCACCGTTCAGCGAACAGGATAAAGTTTGCGAATTACAAAAGCTATACTTAAGTCCAAAAGCACAAGGTTTAGGGCTTTCCAAGAAATTAATGGAAACAGCTTTGTCATTTGCCTCTAAACATTATGAAAAGTGCTATTTAGAAACAATGCATGAATTAAAAACTGCATGTATTTTATATGAAAAATTTGGATTTACACTTTTACAAGAACCCCTACCAGGTTCTGAACACTCTGCTATGGATGCCTGGTATTTAAAAGATTTGAATTAGCTATAAGAAGTCCATTAATTCGATTATAACTAAAAGCTAATATATAGAAAAAAAGCCGATTTCCAAATGTAAACTGTACCCTATAAGATAGACACTTTGAAAAAAGTCTATCCTATAGGGTACTTTTGTTTATAATTAGAAAAAAGATGTCGGAGCGGAATAAATGACGAAAAGATTATTTACTAAAAAAGAGCAAGAACAACTTAACTGTAATCCTAATGTCCAAGCTATTAGTGATAAAGCGATTACTTATACTGAGGAATTTAAACGCCATTTTATTGCAGAAAATGAAAAAGGAAAACTCCCAAGAATGATTTTTGAAGAGGCCGGTTTAGATGTTGAACTGATTGGTTTGAAGCGCATTAGTTCAGCGGGAAAGCGGTGGCGTGCAGCTTATCGTACAACTGGAGTAGCGGGTCTACAAGATACACGGAAAACGAATTCAGGTCGTCCAATAGAACGAGAATTAAGTTTAGAAGAAAAAATTACACGATTAGAAGCGAAAAATCGATTATTACAAGCGGAGAATGAACTTTTAAAAAAGCTCGATCTACTCGAAAGGCAGATGTTAAAGAAGAAATAACAATCGCAACAGAACTAAAATTTAATTTAATCCGTAAAACGATTCAAAAATATAAACTAAAACGGTTAGTTAGCTATCTATGTGAAATCATGGGCGTATCTCGTTCAGGTTACTATAATTATTTCGCAGAAAAATCAACACAAAAGCGTGCAGCACATGAGTTAGCGGATGAAGCAGTCAAAGAAATTATTTTAAAAGCGTATCATTTCCGAGGACGTAAGAAAGGTGCACGTCAAATTAAAATGACGTTAGAAAATCAATATGGGATTACGTATAACTTAAAACGTATACGCCGCATTATGAAGAAATTCGAGATTGTATGTCCAATTCGAAAAGCTAATCCGGCACGTAGAATGGCCAAAGCGACAAAAGAACATCGTACATGTCCAAATGAATTACAGCGTAACTTTAAACAAGGTATAGCAGGAAAAGTATTATTAACAGATATCACGTATTTGACGTACGGAAACGGCAAACGTGCTTATTTATCAACGATTAAGGACGCTGAGACAAACGAAATTTTAGCATATGAAGTATCTGCTTCATTAAGTATGGATATCGCGCTCAATACTCTTCGTAAATTGAAGCGAAATCACCACCATTTAACGAACGATGCATTTATTCATTCAGATCAAGGATTCCATTATACGAATCCAAAATTCCAGAAACTTGTGAAGGATATGGGACTAGGGCAATCTATGTCACGCCGAGGAAACTGTTGGGATAACGCCCCTCAAGAATCCTTCTTCGGCCATTTTAAAGATGAAACCAATCTGAAAGCGTGCGAAACATTAGAAGAAGTAAAACGAGAAGTGAAAAGTTATATGATATATTACAACCATTATCGAGAGCAATGGAACTTGAAAAAGCTGCCGCCTGCAAAATACAGACAGCAGCTTCAAAAGGTTGCCTAGCTTTTTTTCAAAATGTCCTTTACAAAGGGTACACTTTAATGTGGAGTTCGGCTTTTTTGTAACTTTATGAAAGGTTGTACTTAAACTACACTGCCCCGTTAATTCAATAAAGAAAAAAGAGCTGCATACGCAACTCAATGATCTTCAAGTAAACCCATTAGTTTAAGTGAACTTATTCACAAAGTTATTTTATTATTGAATAAATGCAAGTGTCTGTTAATCGACATCCATCTGCTGATAAATCCTCATTCCTTAGTGTTCCTTCTAACTTAAATCCGAGTTTTTCTGGGATGGAACGACTCTTATAATTTGTTGATTCACACCTAATTTCAATTCTTCTAAATATGATTTGATTTAATCCGAAATTAATTAACTCTTTTATAGCTTCTGTCATATATCCATTGCCACTAAAAGTGGAATTAATCCAGTATCCAATTTCACATTTTGGAATATTCCAATCAATCCCTTGAAAGCTCGCTGCTCCAATAAATTCATCAGTATCTATATGAAAGATAAGAAAACGAAAGCATTCTCTTTTTAAAAAGTTAATATGAGCATTTCTTAGATTAATCTCTGTTTCTTCAATACTAGGAATTTCTTGAGCAAAAGGCATCCACGCTTTTAATTCAGTAAAGGAATCTCTAATTGCTTGGTTAACAATATTTCCGTCTCCAGAATGATTTGGAGCGCGAAGAATTAATCTTTCTGTTGTTAATTGTGTTGGAATATCTAATAGTAAAGGATTATACATTTCATTTTCCCCCTTTAAATTTTTGAGTACTAAAAAAACTCCCTCCCAAGACATTCATCTTGAGGACGAGAGTTGTAACTTCGTGGTACCACCTCAGTTTGTTGATATGTCACCATATCAACCTCTTACATAACCTATCTTTATATCGGAAGTACCCGTCTCACGATCCCTAATCATTAGATTGGTAAGATGCTCAGAGGCTTTTTTCATTAAGATCACTATTACTCCTTTTTAGCAAATAGAAGTTCTCTGTAAATAATCAACTCTTAATTACTTCTCATCAACGCTTGATATATTTAGAATTTTTTAATACTTTATCTAAAATTGCTATTATTGTCAATAATTCACTTGTTCAACTATCCTGCTTCGTTAGTTTAAGAAGGCTGTTTTCTCAAAGATTGTTGCTAAATGAAAGAATCAGATATTCAAAAGATAGTGGTATATTTTGGATTAGCTGTGTTTGTTTAAAAAAAAAATATTAGTTGGACATTCAGAAGATGCTATTCTGGCAATTATCGAACAACTAGAGAAAAGTAACATTCCGTTTAAAATAGGAATCAAAGATATTTTAAAACGGTCGTCTGAAGAATACGAAGGTTTTTATATGGTCAAAGTTCAAAAGAAATGTGCTAAACAAGTAGAAGCCATTGTTGCGCAGTATGTGTCGCAAGAAGATTTGAAGAATTGGTATAAAGTGGAGAAAAAGAAAAGTAGAAAATTAGAGAGAAAGGAAAAAGCTCTTTATTTGTTTGTAGCTTTTATATACTTTATAGCGGTAGTTGCCATCGAAATGGGTATGAGCTTAGGATTGGAGATCGTTCCGTCTATCGGTTGCGCCGTGTTATTGATGGGTGGTATGTTTATGACGATAAAATTTTACAAAGAGATGAAAAAAGAATCGGGTGATTCGAGAGAGACCTATAAATGGTTGATGATTGTCGGTATTGCTTGGATATTTTATGCCGTTGCTTCTTTTATATCTGTATTTCGACTTTTTAGTTGGCTTTCTTTCATTTACTTACTGCTTCTTTCACATATCTCCACATTTTTCTAGTTCGCAGAAGCAACAATCTATACGAAAACAGCCTTTAATAAAGAAAAAAAGAGCTGCATCTGCAACCCAATGATCTTCAAGTAAAGCACCCCGTTAGCCATCCATGAAGTGCAAAAAGCAGCACTTCACCACAGAAAATGAAAGATGATTAAGTTCTTTCATGGGAGTTTAAGTGCATTTAATCACAATTACAAATAAACAATACACCCTTTTTCCTCCAATTCACTTATCCACTTTGGTATGTTTAATTGATGGTTCCATCTAAGATCAAGACGCTCTAACCCCTCAATTTCCAGCAATGATTTTGGTAAGTCCGTTAGAAGATTACTTCTTAGATCAATTTCTAATAAATTCTTCAATTGTCCAATCTCTTCAGGCAATGTGGTTAATTGATTATGTCTCAAATTTAATCGTCTCAACCTTAAACATTTATGTAGCGATTGAGGAATATCTTTTAATTGATTGTCTTCCATATCTAAAACACGTAATAATGACAATTCCCCTAAATTTACTGGAAGAGTTGTGATTTGATTATTTTTTAAATGCAATTCCTTTAAGTTACTTAATCCACTAATACTGTACGGCAACTCTTTTAATTGATTATTCATTACACGGAGTTCTATAATATTGGTCAAATGTCCAAGTTCTTCAGGTAATTTTATTAATTGATTATCACTTAGATTTAAATATTTCACTTTGACCAGCTTAGAGATTTCAGGTGGAATGGATTGTAATTTATTATTATGAAGATATAAATAATCCTCCATATTATTAAGGGAGCCAATTTCAGGAGGAAGAACATCAATTTCATTATGCCCTGCATCCAGCATTCTAAGTTCTGTTAAATTCTCTATCTCAGCAGGCATTTTACTAATCTTATTAACTGATATATTCAAAACTTTTAATCTGTTCATTTTATAAATTTCTGAAGGAATCGTTGTTAACTTATTATCAAAAAGGTTTAAATTTGTTATTTCTTTTATGGGTACATCTAAATTAGGTAAAGAGTCTAATTTCATATGGGGAAAGTTTAGTTTCATTTGTCTGCCTCCTTTTAAAAATACAATCTTAACATAATTCAATGGTCTTTATACAATTTTTAGATCTTTGCTAAACTAACCTGCTCCGTTAGTTGAGTAAAAAATAAGAGCTGTCTAAACAGCTCAATATTCTTCAAATAAAGCTCCCTTTAGTTCAACAAAATGAATTGCAAGGACAACCTTTATACACAATATGTGGGCAAAGAACCCGATTGAACATCCCCTGCCGCTATCGGACAAAGGATATTTATCGGTTGATAGCACAACCGATATTAACTCTCTTTCTGATGAGTATGTCGCTAATATGTTATTAAAAGTCAGTAATAGACCGACAAGTAATTTTATGCAAATGATTCGGATTATCCATCCTAGAAAGACCACTAGTAACCGCAAGGGATGGTGGAAAGAATTATATATGCAAACTTTAATCCGAAGTATGTTCAAATGGCTGTTACAATTCTTCGCACCTACTATAACTTTTTATTTAGGAATGAAAACAAAGGGAAAGGAGAAATTAACTCCAGCTCAACAACTTGGTTTAACAAACGATTTTCGATTAATGATATTTTATATTTCAAATAAAGAGGCTGGGACATAACTAGCTTCAATTCATGAGAAATCCGACTTTGAATTCATTCAAAGTCGGATTTCTCTATCTTTTATGTTGTCTCCAGATAGCTTTTAGCTAATGGCTGTGAATTTTCTTAAATTCACGGCCATTAATGCGAGGCCCATCTCGTTTTCAACCTTCGATTTTCCTCGTACAG
>NZ_JBIVCA010000003.1:0-9864 GCF_044746345.1 Lysinibacillus sp. NPDC086135
GTATTATTAACAGATATCACGTATTTGACGTACGGAAACGGCAAACGTGCTTATTTATCAACGATTAAGGACGCTGAGACAAACGAAATTTTAGCGTATGAAGTATCTGCTTCATTAAGTATGGATATCGCGCTCAATACACTTCGTAAATTGAAACAAAATCACCACCATTTAGCAGAAGATGCATTTATTCATTCAGATCAAGGATTCCATTATACGAATCCACAATTCCAGAAACTTGTGAAGGAAATAGGACTAGGGCAATCGATGTCACGCCGAGGAAACTGTTGGGATAACGCCCCTCAAGAATCCTTCTTCGGTCATTTTAAAGATGAAACCAATTTGAAAGCGTGCGAAACATTAGAAGAAGTAAAACGAGAAGTGAAAAGTTATATGACGTATTACAACCATTATCGAGGGCAATGGAACTTGAAAAAGCTGCCGCCTGCAAAATACAGACAGCAGCTTCAAAAGGTTGCCTAGCTTTTTTTCAAAATGTCCTTTACAAAGGGTACACTTTATTCTGAGGTAGCTTTACTATTAAATAATAGGTTTGCGTTCTTTAATGACGCGAATTGTTTTTAATGTAGTATCTTCTGGTCCTTGTACTGGTAAACCAGCTTCAATATTCATTTGAATATAACGAATATTTTCTTGAGTAATTATTTCCCCGGGAATAAAAATCGGAATACCTGGGGGATATACCATAACGAATTCGGCGCAAATACAATTATCCGCTTCTGCAAGTGGAACAACTTCAGTATCTGCATAAAATGCATCACGTGGTGACATAGCAAGTGCAGGGATTTCTGGAACATTGACCATTGTTTCAGTAATTGCAGCTTCTGAATCGAATGCTTTTGACATACGACTAAGGGCATTGATAAGAAGATTGATGTCCTTTTTCGTATCACCTAATGTCACTAAACATAAAATATTGTATAGATCTGATAATTCTACTTCAATATTTGCATTGTGACGAAGCCATTCTTCAGCTTGATGACCAGAGATACCTAAATCTTTAACGCTTATTAATAGCTTTAAAGGATCCATATCATAAGTTGCTGATGAATTTAATTTTTCTTTACCAGCACATTTTAAATGTGGAATTTGGTTAATACGTTTACGTGCATCTTTGGCCAAGCGAAGTGCATCCCCAATTAAATCATAACCATGGATCGCTAGCTGACGTCGTGCTGTGTCAAGGGAAGCGAGTAATGGATAGGATGTCGATGTTGTTGTTAGCATCGACAGTATAGCTTGTACACGTTTTGCAGAAACAAGTCCTTCACGAACATTTAAAATAGACGTTTGAGTCATAGAACCACCAAGCTTATGTACGCTGGTTGCGGCCATATCAGCTCCAGCTTCCATTGCAGAGTATGGAAGATCATCATGAAATTTAATGTGTACACCATGTGCTTCATCGACAACTACCGGAATATTGCGACTATGGACTATTTCGACAATCCGCTTTAAGTCTGCCGAGAAGCCGAAGTACGTTGGATTAATAACAAGAACTGCCTTTGTATCTGGATAAGCATTTAATGCTTTTTCAACAGCTTCAGGCGATATTCCATGAGAAATACCATACTCACTATCTACTTCGGGATGAATAAAAATCGGGATTGCTCCAGCGAAAACAATCGCCGACATAATGGATTTATGAACATTCCGCGGTACTAGAATTTTATCACCTGGACCGACAACGGTCAGAATCATCGCCATGATGGCGCCACTAGTACCTTGAACGGAAAAGAATGTATGATCAGCACCAAAGGCTTGGGCAGCAAGTGCTTGCGCTTCTTTAATGGCGCCCTTCGGTGAATGTAAATCGTCTAGTGGAGCAATATTAATTAAATCAATTGATAAAACGTTGTCGCCGACGAATTCTCGGAACGCAGGGTCCATACCTTGCCCTTTCTTATGGCCTGGAATATGGAACTGAATTGGGTGTCTGTTCCGATGTTTGAGTAATACGTCGAACAATGGAGTCTCTAATTGTGACAACGCAAGTACCACCTCACTTTATAATATGTAAGAAAACAAATGAATTATAGCACCTAATTGCAAGAAAAAATAGACTTTACAGAAAAAAATAAAATAAAAAGGATATTTTGATGATTTCGAGAAAAGAAAATAGTATTGTAGGAAAGGGGAGATATTATGAATTGGAATTCACGTGTGACGGAGCTTTTAAATATTAAATACCCAATTATTCAAGGGGGATTAGACTATTTAGCATATGCTGATTTAGCAGCGGCGGTATCAAATGCTGGGGGGTTAGGGCAAATAACAGCTATGAGTTTAAGAGATCCTGACTTATTGCGCGCAGAGATCCATAAAGTAAGAACATTAACGGATAAACCGTTTGGTGTAAATTTTGCAATTGGTATGTATGGCACTGGTTATGAGGATATGGTGCGTGTTGCAGTGGAAGAAAAAGTACCAGTTGTTACAATGACTGGAGGAAATCCTGCTCCTATTTTTGATATTTTGAAAGGAACGGAAATTAAAAAATTAGTGCTAGTTGCTGCACGTAGACAAGCTCAAAAGGCGGAAGAACTAGGCGCAGATGCTGTTATGGTTGTTGGGCAAGAGGGTGGAGGTCACCTTGGTCGCGATGATATTGGAACAATGGTACTTGTGCCACAGGTTGTAGATAGTGTGAAAATACCTGTTATTGCCTCGGGCGGAATTGGTGATGGCCGTGGCTGGATGGCAGCTCATGCACTAGGAGCAGAGGGAATTGAAATGGGTACGCGTTTTATAGCGACAAAAGAATGTGTTGATGCTTCTGAGGCTTATAAAGAAGCCTTAATTGCAAGTACGGAGGCAGATACGACTGTTATAAAACGCTCTATAGGTGCACCAGCAAGAGCGTTGAGCAGTGAATTTACGCAAAAGATTTTAGAAATTGAGCGCACTACACCTACGTATGAGGCATTAAAAGATTATATTAGCGGGAAAGCAAATAAACGTTTTATTTATGATGGTGAAAAAGATGAAGGGATTGGCTGGGCTGGACAAGTTACAGGAATGATTCATGATATTCCAACAGTCGAGGAGCTGATCACCCGAATGCTTGCAGAAGCAGAAAGTATTCGGGTAAAATGGGCTTAACGTCATCCGAGCCAATCATTTATTTCAATGTTCTAATGAGATTGTGAAAACCATGGAATATTTAAATGTAAAAGGTATGATGAAAAATATACATCTGGCGAAGGCGGTAGCCGGGCAAAAGCTATATGAATTCAATACAAAAGTCAAAAATACGGAATTGAATTTGTTGAAGCCGACAGATGGTTTCCATATCAAAACTTGTTGTAGTTGTAGACAAATCAAAACCGATTTGAAACTGAAAGGCAGATTATATATCTGCTCTTGTGGATTAAAGTTGGATAGAGATTTGAACGTAAGCTTTAACTTAGCAAATTACTTAATCTAAGGAATTCAACTGAACTAAACCTTAGATGTGTACGCAACGATACTGCGGAATTTATGCCTTTGGAGAGTCATACTAAATGGCAGTAGCTTTATGCGAAACCAGACTCGAAGAATAAGGAAGACACAAATACGGAAGTCGGAAGAAATAAGTTGTGTCACAGTAGAGATGTCTACATTTTTTAGAAATGTAGATGTTTTTCGTATCGGATCAGTAATATAAAGGTGGTTATGTCTAATGGAATACTCTTATCCGTTTTCAACTGATTGGTCAACTGAGGAAATTGTAGATGTTGTCCGATTTTTTGAAGGAATTGAACAAGCTTATGAAAAAGGCATTAAGCGTGAAGTAATGATGGTGAAATATCGTCGTTTTAAAGAAATTGTTCCTTCACAGGCCGAGGAAAAATCAATTTTCCGTGAGTTTGAAGAAGCAAGTGGCTATGTCAGTTACCCTGTTGTGAAACAAGCGAAAGAAGGAACTGATGGTACGATTATTAAAGTTGCCCCGAAGCAACGTCGATAAAAAATGAGGCTAGGACAAAACTGGTCAAAACCTTAAAAAGCGCGAGAAATCAATTTTAGCAACGTTGATTTCTCGCGCTTTTCTAATGAGAAATTTTTAACATTTTACTTTAAAAATATACTTATGCCCCAACCGCTGCATAAAAACAACATGATCAAGCTTTCGTGAAGCGGTTGATTGGAGTGGGATCAGCATGAATGTGGACGCGAGAAATACTCACGTCCACTTTACACTATGTCTGTGTTAAAAATTAGCTCATTTCATATACTACATAAACAAAATAAAAAAATTCCTATTTTTTGAAAAGTAGAGAAAAAAAGGTTCATCACCAAAAGTGTAGATCACTTTTGTTAAAAGGTCTACTATGTAAATAGTTGATTGGAGTGGAGACTGGGCGACTCCTCGGGGATCAGCGCTAGAGGAACGAAGGCTAAAAGCCACATCCTGTGATAACGCCTTCGTGACCAACATCCTGTTGCTGCCGCTACGTTACACTAAGCTTTCGCACAAAAAACATCCTGTTGCCCCAAGCGGCTCATCGGACGCCCCCAGGAAGTTTTGCTCTGTAGCGAAAGTGAAGCGTCAGCAACAAATGTTTTCTGTAGCGAAAGCGAAGCGGCAGCAACAAAGCGCCCGGTCGGAACGGAAATCAACCACACGTTTTGGTGATGATCCAAAAAAAATAATTTCCCCATACCCTCATCCACAAAATAATCTTCAAACAAATTTTCATTTGCTAGGAATAATAACGAAAATTTTCCACAATATATAAATATCGTTGAAAACTGTTTTAGTTATTATGTACAAAGCTTAAAGCACAATCCGTCAAACTTTATTTTCCAACAATGATGTTATAAATAGGGAGTAAACGGCTAAAGGTTTCTTCCGTTAATTGATGAAGTTGGCTAGCTGACAGCTTGACAGCTTGATCTTTTGGAATATGACGACCTACTAAAAATTCTCCTTTTTTAACATCACGTAAACGGATAAGTAATTCGTCTAGCTTGTCTTCCTTTGCATCTTGCAAGGAGATTGCTGCTGGAGACATGTGATCTCCAGAGACAATGAAATCATCAGGAAGCTGCTGTAGCATTGCTTTGTTGGCAATTAAACGTTCTGCCATCACATTTTTTTGTGGAGCTTCATAAATAATAGCTAAGACGATGAATAAATGTGTGCTCCAAAGTCCAATCTGAAAGTGAGGTAATGATTTATAACCTCTTTTGTACGGAGCGAATGCAACCCAGCTATCATTTGGGGGATTTACTGTTCTACGCGCATGCTTCGCAACATGAGGATAAAATTCTTCCCCAAGATGACTTGAAAAGAAGGAAGAAAAATCCTCTCCAAGCAATTGGAATTTTGGTCGTACACATTCATTTAAAGCATCCATTCTCTGTTCTAGCCCGTCTATTTGAAAAACATTGAAGTCTTTGTTAGTCCACTTTATTTTCGGCATTTTTATGAACTCCTTTCGATTTATAAGGTTTATTTTATAAGGAAAATGGGAAAAAATCTTATAACAAGCATTTTATCGAATGTGATAAGTTTTTGTGAAAAATAAAAAAAGGAAGTGATTTTTATGAAACCAATCGTAAAAATTATACGTAAAGTCGACATTGAAAAGCAATATGAACACATTTTGCAATTAGAATTAGATTATGAATTAGCCTCGCTATTCTCGGCAATGAATGAAAAAAATGAATTTGAAATTGAAAAAAGTAAAAAGCGTCTGGTTGAAATTCAGCTGGAACTTGAAAGCTTGCACGCCTATGCGTAATGAAAATTATATACCGATTTGAAAAATCACTTGCTGAATATTCCGACAGCAGGTGATTTTTATTGCTATAAAGGGTAAAATAGACAATATATCATAATGCAAAGTTATATTTTTAGGGAAGAATTATCAACAAAAAAGTATTTTAACTTCTTTCAGTGGGTGTCCAAACATCTGTACCTGTCGCTACGCTTTCGGTACAAAAGACATCCGCTGAAATAGAGGAACTAGTGATGTAGGCTAAAAGCATAGGGCCTTTTCTTATAATCGAAGGGTGGGTTTTTATGGATTTACAACAAATTGATCAATTTGCGAAAAGTATTATATATGAAGCGGGTAGCCGTATTCGAGAGGCCTTTTCGTACAATCTAGTTATCGAGACAAAATCAAGCGCAAACGACCTTGTCACAAATATTGACCGTGAAACAGAATTATTCTTTATCGAAAAAATACGAGGTTTCAATCCAACCCATAAAATTTTAGGGGAAGAGGGAATGGGAGAGAAAGTAGAGTCGTTAGAAGGTGTTGTATGGATTATTGATCCAATCGATGGCACGATGAATTTTGTGAAACAACATCGTCATTTTATGATTTCTATCGGTATTTTTGTTAATGGGATAGGCAAGCTTGGTTACATATTTGATGTCATGCGTGAAGATTTATTTTATGCTATTGCAGGTGAAGGGGCATGGTACAATGACTCACCATTACGTAAATTGCAGTCAGTCAAAATAGAAGAATCGGTCATTGGTATAAATGCTCACTGGGTAGCACCAAATCGACATATTCACAATGAAAAAGTAATTGAAATGGTTAGGAAAGTACGTGGTACGAGGTCATATGGTTCAGCTGCAATGGAAATAGCGTTTGTTGTCAGTGGTAAATTAGATGCTTATGTGTCTATGCGACTATCGCCGTGGGATATTGCTGGAGGTACGATTATCGCTAAGGAAGTTGGTGCTATTACCACTAATTTACATGGAGAAGGCTTTGATTTCTTGCATCAGGATACGTTTATTATTGCCAATCCTTCTATACACAAAGAGTTATTAGAAAAATATATTGTGCCTTATGAATAATAAAAGGAGCCATGTCTATTGTTTAGACAGGCTCCTCTGTGCTATTAAAGTAGTCCTTGCTCACGCAGTTTACGTTTCATTTTAAAGGCTGTCATGAAGATGACACAAGTAGCCACAATGCCTGCTATTATACCTAACCAACTACTAGCTGCCACTGAATATCCGATAGAACACATTGCTAAAACAGCCGCTAATGCGTAAACGGCCATTACGAATTTTGCACGATTCATAGCCGAGCCTCCTATATAAAAAATTTATAATGCAAATATATTTTTTAGAATGAGGAAAATTCTAATAAGGACATTTCTACCCTTCTTGTGCTATAATATCACAGTTAAACATTCGAAAAAAGAATATGGAGTGGAATAATGACAAACTTACGTCAAGATCTTCGCAATATCGCAATTATCGCACACGTTGACCATGGTAAAACTACTTTAGTCGACCAATTATTAAAACAATCGGGTACATTCCGTTCAAACGAACGTGTTGAAGAACGTGCAATGGACTCTAACGATATTGAACGCGAACGTGGTATTACGATTTTAGCTAAAAATACAGCAGTAAACTATGAAGGAACTCGTATCAACATCCTTGATACGCCTGGACACGCTGACTTCGGTGGTGAGGTAGAACGTATTTTAAAAATGGTAGATGGCGTTGTACTAGTTGTCGATGCGTATGAGGGTTGTATGCCACAAACACGTTTTGTGTTGAAAAAAGCATTAGAACAACGTTTAACACCAATCGTTGTTGTTAATAAAGTAGACAAAGATTCAGCTCGTCCACTAGAAGTAGTAGATGAAGTACTTGAATTATTCATTGAACTAGGTGCAGATGAAGATCAATTAGACTTCCCTGTTGTCTATGCTTCAGGTGTAAATGGTACAGCTTCTTTAGACGCTGATCCATCTAAGCAAGAAGCGGATATGAAATGTCTATTTGAGAAAATTATCGAAGCTATTCCAGCACCAATTGATAACTCAGAAGAGCCATTACAATTCCAAGTAGCTTTACTTGACTATAACGACTTCGTTGGACGTATCGGTATTGGTCGTGTATTCCGCGGAACAATTTCTGTAGGTCAACAAGTATCTCTTATGAAGTTAGACGGAACAGTGAAAAACTTCCGTGTAACGAAAATCTTTGGTTTCTTCGGCTTAAAACGTGAAGAAGTTGAGACAGCAAAAGCTGGTGACTTAATCGCCGTTTCAGGTATGGAAGACATCAACGTTGGTGAAACAGTTTGCCCTGTTGAGCACCCAGACGCGCTAACGCCATTACGTATTGATGAGCCAACTTTACAAATGACTTTCTTAGTAAACAATTCTCCATTCGCAGGTCGTGAAGGGAAATGGGTTACTTCTCGTAAAGTAGAAGAGCGTTTACGTGCTCAATTACAAACAGACGTATCTTTACGTGTTGAAGATACTGATTCTCCAGATGCTTGGACAGTTTCAGGTCGTGGGGAGCTTCACTTATCTATCCTTATCGAAAACATGCGTCGTGAAGGCTTCGAATTACAAGTGTCAAAACCACAAGTAATCGTGCGTGAGATCGACGGCGTGAAATGTGAACCTTTCGAACGCGTTCAAATCGATGTGCCTGAAGAAAATGTTGGTTCAATTATTGAATCAATTGGTACACGTAAAGGTGAAATGCTTGATATGGTGAACAACGGCAGTGGTCAAGTTCGTTTAACGTTCTTAGTACCAGCTCGTGGATTAATCGGTTATACAACTGAATTCATGTCGATGACAAAAGGTTTCGGTATTATCAACCATACGTTCGATTGCTATCAACCATTAATACCAGGAAAAATTGGTGGCCGTCACCAAGGTGTACTAGTTTCAATGGAAACTGGTAAATCAACTACTTATGGTATGATGCAAATTGAAGACCGTGGTACACTGTTCTTGGAGCCAGGTACAGATATTTACGAAGGTATGATCGTTGGAGAAAATACTCGTGACGCTGATATCACTGTAAACATCACAAAAATGAAACAAAAAACAAACATCCGTTCAGCAAACAAAGACCAAACGAATGTTATTAAAAAGCCACGTATTTTATCACTAGAAGAAGCGCTTGAATACTTAGGTGATGACGAGTACTTAGAAATCACACCAGAATCTATTCGCCTTCGTAAACAAATTCTAGATAAAAACGAACGTGAGAAAGCAGCGAAAAAATTAAAAAACGCTGATAAATAATTTTTTGCTGCCACGAAAGGAAGATGAGTCTTGGATATTAAGTCCGCTTTATTAGGTGAACTAAATGTTATTCAAGTTGCTGCACAAACAAACGTAGAGGAAACAGCTGAAGCCTATAAAAAAATGGCAGGGATAACGCGTTTTTTATATCAAAACTTACCGAACTATGATATGGCAGGCTATGTTCTGTTTGCTCTAGTGTTTTTGCTCTCTGCACTTGTTTATAAACTAGGCTTTGCAAAGAAATTAAAACTATCACAAAATATAGTTATTTATATTTTCCTGTTTTTAGGGTGTATTATATTAACATTTTTTGCATTATATCTTCCGATGGTAGAAGGGCTCATTGTAGCAGCGTTAATCTTGATCATCTATAAAACACGTTTATGGCGTGAAAAAAGAGAAGAGCAACAAGCTACTAATCAGTGAAATAACTTTACCTTAATAGAAACAGCCTTAGCTTTGAATAGCTAAGGCTGTTTTCTTTTGGTTCATCACCAAAAGTTGTGGGTGACTTTTGTTAAATCGTATACTGTGCAAATAGTTGATTGTAGGGGAGACTGGGCGACTCCTCGGGGATCAGCGATAGAGGAACGAAGGCTAAAAGCATCACATCCTGTGATAACGCCTTCATGACCAACATCGTGTTGGCCCGAGACCCAGCAGCGCAGCGGATGTTTTCTGTGTGAAAGCGTAGCGTTAACGTAGCGGCAGCAAATGTTTTGACTGTGCGAAAGCGTAGCGACAGCAACACCAAAAGCGGCTCATCGGAAGCCCCCAGGAAGCTCTGCTCTGCGCGAAAGCGAAGCGTCAGCGGCAAATGTT
>NZ_JBIVCA010000003.1:9960-384801 GCF_044746345.1 Lysinibacillus sp. NPDC086135
TGTTTTCTGTAGCGAAAGCGAAGCGTCAGCGGCAAATGTTTTCTGTAGCGAAAGCGAAGCGTCAGCGGCAAATGTTTTCTGTAGCGAAAGCGAAGCGTCAGCGGCAAATGTTTTCTGTAGCGAAAGCGAAGCGTCAGCGGCAAATGTTTTTTCTGTGCGAAAGCGAAGCGGCAGCAACAAATGTTTTCTGTAGCGAAAGCGAAGCGGCCAGCAACAAATATTTTTTCTGTGCGAAAGCGAAGCGGCAGCAACAAATATTTTTTCTGTGCGAAAGCGAAGCGGCAGCAACAAATATTTTTTCTGTGCGAAAGCGAAGCGGCAGCAACAAAGCGCCCGGTCGGAACGGAAATCAACCACACGTTTTGATAATAAACCATTTTAAAGGTAACGGAGAGAATAGCCAAAGCGACGAATAGAACATCATTCAAACATTGGGTATTTGAACAATTTTAAAATCTAGGCACCGAAATCTTCCGATATGAATAAGTTAATGTCGATAGGCTTATTTTCAGCAATCAAGGAGGAAATGGAATGCGGTGGCTTAAAAAAGGTTTACTATTTAGTGTTATTGCTTTATTACTCCTTTCTTTGACGGCGTGTAATAAAACGGAGCTTGAAAAAGTCAAAGTTGGGGAAGTGACGCGCTCGATTTTCTATGCGCCGCAGTATGTAGCACTTGAAAAAGGGTACTTCAAGGATGAAGGGCTTTCCGTTGAGCTACAAACAATTGCAGGTGGCGATAAGACAATGACGGCGCTACTTTCTGATGGCATTGATATCGCCTTAGTTGGATCGGAGACTTCTATTTATGTTACGCTCCAAGGCGCCAATGACCCGATTCAAAATTTTGCGCAGTTAACACAAACAGATGGCACATTTTTAGTGGCACGTAACGAGATGGATAATTTTTCATGGGATCAGTTAAAAGGCTCTACATTTTTAGGTCAACGTAAAGGTGGGATGCCACAAATGGCTGGTGAGTTTGTCCTGAAAAAACATGGCATTGCCCCTACCAATGATTTAAAACTCATTCAAAACATTGATTATGCTAATATTTCTACAGCCTTTGCTTCTGGAACAGGGGACTATGTACAGCTATTTGAACCACAAGCTAGTATCTTTGAGAAAGAAGGTAAGGGTTACATTGTCGCTTCATTTGGTACTGAATCGGGGCAATTACCTTATACATCGTTTATGGCGAAAAGTAGCTATTTAAAAGACAATGCGAAGACAGTTCAAGGCTTTACAAATGCTTTGAAACGAGCACAGGATTTTGTGCAAAAAGCGAGTCCGGCCGAAATAGCGAAAATTATTCAGCCATATTTTGAAAATGTAGATGTTGGCTTAATTGAAACAGTGGTTGAACGTTATAAATCACAAGGTTCCTATGCTACAGATCCTATTTTGGATAAGGGGGAATGGGATAACTTGCAAAAGATCATGGAGGAAGCAGGTGAACTTCCTCAACGGGTGGATTATGAAAAGCTTGTGAATACAACCTTTGCTAAAAAGGCAGCTGAGTAATATGGGTTTTTTAAAAGTAGAAAATATTCACCATAGCTATTTTTCGAAAACGCAGGCTAAGGATGTTTTACATGATATAAATTTGGATATTCGTGAAGGTGAGTTTGTTTCTTTTATAGGACCTAGCGGATGTGGGAAAACGACGTTATTATCAATTATTGCGGGCTTGTTTTCGTCAACAGAAGGTAAGGTATACATTGATGGTGAGGAATTTTCATCACACAATCAGTCTCTCATTGGTTACATGCTTCAGCAAGATTATTTATTCCCTTGGAAGACTATTGAAGAAAATGTCACGATTGGTTTGAAAATCATGGAGCGAAGCACTAAAATGCATAAAGTAACTGCAAATGCACTTTTGCGAGAAATTGGTTTACCGCATGTAGGGAATAATTATCCGAGAGAGTTATCAGGTGGCATGCGTCAACGAGTAGCGCTGGCAAGAACTTTAGCGGTGGACCCTAAAATTTTATTGCTAGATGAACCGTTTTCGGCACTTGATTATCAGTCTAAATTAAAACTGGAGGATTTGGTTGTTGAAACGTTAAAGGCCTATCAAAAAACTGCAGTTCTTGTAACGCATGATATTGGTGAAGCCATTGCGATGAGTGAACGGGTATTTCTATTCTCGGCAAATCCGGGTACATTGCATAGAGTTTTTGAAATACCTACGGAGTTACAAGAGCTTTCACCTTTTGATGTTCGACAGCATCCAACATATTCAGATATATTCCAAACTATTTGGAAGGAGCTGGAGAGTCTTGGATAATGCTTTATTTAAACAGTATCTGCAAATGTTAAAAAAAGAAAAGCGCTATGTTCGATTATATCAGCTTATCATCTTACTCGTATTTTTTTGTGGGTGGGAGCTTCTTTCAAGATTTGGATGGATTGACCGTTTAATTTTTAGTTCACCAACGCAGGTATGGCACACATTAGTAGAAAAAGTGAGCGATGGTACGTTAACATTGCACGTTGGTGTTACGTTAATGGAGACGATCATTGGCTTTATTGCTGGTACATTAATAGGCACTTTAATAGCAATCGTATTGTGGTGGTCGCCGATGCTATCAAAGGTACTAGATCCGTATTTAGTTATTTTAAACGCCATGCCGAAAGTTGCCTTAGGACCAATTTTAATAGTCGCTCTTGGTCCGGGGTATTTTTCAATTATAGCGATGGGTGCGTTGATTTCAATCATTATTACAACCATCGTAGTTTATACAGCATTTAAAGGGGTAGATCCGAACTACAGCAAAGTATTACAAACTTTTGGGGCAACTAGATGGCAAATATTTAGGGAAGTCATTTTACCTGCTTCATTTCCAACGATTATTTCTACTTTGAAAGTAAATGTAGGACTTTCTTGGGTAGGTGTCATTGTAGGTGAATTTTTAGTTGCTTCAAAAGGGCTAGGTTATTTAATTATTTATGGCTTCCAAGTGTTTAATTTTAATCTTGTGCTTATGTCACTTCTCATCATCGCTTTTTTTGCGACGATTATGTATCAGGTTGTCGAGTTGATAGAGAAGGCGATTGTAAAAAATAATGGTTAGACGACAAAGGAGGTGTCTCAAATATAATGAGCCACCTCCTTAGTTGCTGTTAAAATTCTTTATCCATTTGTGGTGAAGTACGATAAAAACGGAAATTTCCTGTTTCAATGCGTGCAACGGTATTTTCTTCAATACGATCATGGCAAGTACCGCACATATACGTATGAATTGGTCGATTACGTAATTTTTTTGCTAACGGTAAATTATCATCTAAATTGTTAATTGTATCGCAAATAACGCATTTTACGCGCATTGCATTCCCTCCTACTCAGCACGAATTGCTACTATATTTTTGATAGGGTTGTCTACATTTGAACCGTCTCTAAATAGCACATGAACAGGGCCATCTTCCGTTAATGGCTTGCCATCTTGGCTGTATTTTAAAATGAATGTGTAAGCTTCTTCAATTGAAAATGAATATTCTTTGCCATCTTCACATTCAATGACGATTGTTGTTGCTTCAGGTTTAATCTCAGCATTTTTCAAGAAGTGACTTAATTCAATCCCGAAAGTACCTGTTTCCATTCCTTTGCGGTCAAATTTTCGTTCAGATTTCAATGTTGGTGGAAAAGTAGCTCCTTCCATAATCTCACGCGACCAGTGAGCACCTACTTCACGCATATATTTAATATCCGAATCTTCCTCAACTTCTTTTGTATCGAAGTACGTTTTTAAATCTAATTTACGATCATCGAAAATCCAAACAGTGGGATCTAATGTTAGTTGGAATGTAACTGCGCCCTTGATAGGAATTATTGTTTCCATTATAGAAATCCTCCTCAAATCTTGTATATCCATGAAATAGTATAACGCTAATGACTAGAGATAATAAAGAAATATAATTCGATTTCTCTATTTTCCAATGTAGACACTTGCATTTTTAACGACTAAAAGATAAACTTTATTAAGATAGAATCGAAGAAATATCAGATAATGGGGGCGTCCTCATGGATACTAAATCACAAACTTCTTTTCAGGAGAAGGCTTTGGAGCTTTTAGTTGCTGATGCAGATAAAATTGCTCGCCTCATTCGAGTACAAATGGATCATTTAACAATGCCACAATGCCCTTTATATGAAGAAGTATTAGATACACAAATGTTCGGCCTTTCACGTGAAATTGACTTTGCTGTGAAGCTTGGACTCATTGATCGCGAAAAAGGCAAAGAAATTCTCGATTCACTCGAGAAAGAGCTTTCTGTACTACATGACGCGTATACAGACAAATAAAAAGAAAAAACTCAAACGCAATTTGCGATTTGAGTTTTTTTTCTAGAATGAGGTCTTCCGATGAAACAATACTTAAAACGTTATGCACAAAATTTTGATTACCCATTATTTTTTACTGTCCTATTGTTAAGTTTATTTGGATTAGTAATGATTTATAGCTCAAGTATGATGGTAGCAATTCAAAAAGGATATGATCCTGATAACTATTATCACAAGCAAGTAATCAATTTAATTGTAGCATTTCTTGGATTTTTAGTTGCAGCATTTTTCCCGTACAAGCATTATGCTAACAAAAATATTATGTTACTACTTACGATTGTGCTAGCTATATTATTTACTTGGGTAAAAGTAGCCGGTAATGGTGATGTGGCAGGGGTAGGATCTAAAAGCTGGATAAAGGTCCCAGGTTTAGGGAACTTTCAGCCTTCTGAATATGCGAAACTATTTATAATTTTATATTTTGCCGCTGCCTTTTATCGGAAAGCACAAAAATATACATTTGAAAAGCTACAACCGACAGAAATTTTTTATCCAATATTTCTCTGGATTCTTGTTGTTGCGGGGGTAGCATTTGAAACTGATTTAGGGGCTAGCGTTATTCTTTGTGGAATTGCTGTATCTGTTGTAGCAGCAAGTGGCATTCCATTTAAAACATTTTGGAAGTTTTTTGGGGTGTTAGGGGCATTTGGTGCAGCTATTATCGGTATTCTTTGGCTGTTTAAAGGAGATCTGTTAACGGGTAATCGTAAAGGCCGTATTCTTTCCTATTTTAATCCATTTGATTATGAATCCGATATGGGTCATCAAGTTGTTAATAGTTATTATGCAATTGGCGGAGGCGGTTTAGAAGGAAGAGGCCTTGGTCAATCCATTCAAAAATTAGGGTATTTACCTGAACCACAAACCGATTTTATTATGGCGATCATTATGGAAGAACTAGGTATTTGGGGAGTGCTAATCGTCTTAGGTGGTATAGGTTTTATTGTATATAAAGGACTTTCGATTGCATTACGCACGAAAGATCCGCTAGCACGTATGATTGCGGCTGGTATAGCAAGTTGGATTGGTTTTCAAACGTTTATCAATCTTGGGGGTGCAACTGGGTTAATCCCGTTAACCGGTGTAACGTTACCTTTTATTAGCTATGGCGGGACATCTATAATTATTCTATCTTTAGCGATGGGAATATTAATCAATGTTTCTATGTTTGAAAAGGTAGAAAGGAAAAAAACACAATCATAAAGGGGGATATCAATGGAGTCAATCAAAAAAATTCTCGTAGCCAATCGAGGAGAAATTGCAATTCGTATTTTCCGTGCATGTACGGAGTTGAATATCCAAACAGTAGCCATTTATTCGCGGGAGGACAGTGGGGCTTTCCATCGCTTTAAAGCAGATGAGGCCTATTTAGTAGGAGCTGGCAAGAAACCAATTGATGCTTATTTGGATATCGAGGGCATTATTTCGATCGCCAAAGATGCTAATGTTGATGCGATTCATCCGGGTTATGGTTTTTTATCGGAAAACGTAGAATTTGCACGTCGATGTGAAGAAGAGGGGATTGTCTTCATTGGGCCGACTTCTCAGCATTTAGATATGTTTGGAGATAAGGTGAAGGCGCGTGAACAAGCAATTGCTGCAGGCATTCCTGTTATTCCTGGAACAGATGGCCCAGTAGATAATTTAGCAGAGGTAAAGGCTTTTGCTAGCGCATACAACTATCCAATTATGATTAAGGCAGCATTAGGCGGCGGTGGTCGTGGAATGCGTCTTGTTCATACAGAAGAGGAGTTAGCTTCCTCCTATGAACGTGCAAAATCAGAGGCGAAGGCAGCATTTGGCTCTGATGATGTATATGTAGAAAAGGCTATTATTAAGCCAAAGCATATTGAAGTCCAAATTATAGGCGACCAACAAGGTAATATCATTCATTTATATGAACGTGATTGCTCGATTCAACGTCGTCATCAAAAGGTTGTTGAAATCGCACCATCTAATTCAATTTCGGAAGATTTAAGAAGCCGAATTTGCGACGCGGCGGTTCAATTAATGAAAAATGTCTCATACATAAATGCAGGGACAGTAGAGTTTTTAGTTGCAGGCGAGGATTTCTACTTCATCGAAGTTAACCCACGTGTTCAAGTAGAGCATACGATTACTGAAATGATTACGGGTGTTGATATTGTGCACGCCCAAATTAAAGTAGCAGCAGGCTACGGACTGCATAGTGAGGAAATCCACATTCCACAACAGGCAGATGTTCCAATGATTGGCTATGCGATTCAAGCGCGTGTCACAACGGAAGACCCCGCTAATGACTTTATGCCAGATACGGGGAAGCTTATGGTATACCGTTCAAGCGGTGGCTTCGGCGTTCGATTAGATGCCGGAAATGGCTTCCAAGGGGCTGTAGTAACACCGTACTATGATTCATTGCTAGTGAAAATTTCAACGACAGGGATGACGTTTAAAGAAGCCGCAGCAAAAATGGATCGAAATTTAAAGGAGTTCCGTATTCGTGGGGTGAAAACGAATATCCCATTCTTAAATAATGTCGTGACGCACGAGAAATTTTTAACGGGAGCATTTGATACAAGCTTTATCGATACAACATCTGAGCTATTCAATTTCCCTGAGCGTAAAGACCGTGGGACAAAGCTCTTAAGCTATATTGGTAATGTGACATTAAATGGCTTCCCTGGAGTAGAGCAGAAGGCGAAACCAATTTTTGTACAGCCGAGCATCCCGAAAGTCGATAAACTAATCGTTCCTCCGGCGGGGACAAAGCAAATTTTAGATGCCCAAGGAGCAGACGGGCTAGTGAAATGGATTCTAGAGCAAGAGGATGTGCTATTAACGGATACAACTTTCCGAGATGCGCACCAATCACTTCTTGCGACACGTGTACGTTCACAGGATATGTTCGAAATTGCAGATGCAACAGCGCGTATGATGCATGATTTCTTCTCACTCGAAATGTGGGGAGGCGCGACGTTTGATGTGGCTTACCGTTTCTTAAAAGAAGATCCATGGGAGCGTCTTGCCAAGCTGCGCGAACAAGTTCCGAATGTGCTATTCCAAATGTTATTACGTGGTGCGAATGCAGTTGGTTACACAAACTATCCAGACAATTTAATTCGTGAATTTATCGCTGAATCAGCGGCATCAGGCATTGATGTTTTCCGTATTTTCGATAGCTTGAACTGGATTAAAGGAATGGAAGTAGCCATTGATGCTGCACGTCAATCAGGTAAAATTGCTGAAGCAGCGATCTGTTACACAGGAGATATTTTTGATGAAACAAGAGCAAAATATTCAGTTCAATACTACAAGGAAATGGCAAAGGAGTTAGAGGCAGCAGGTGCCCATATTTTAGCGATTAAAGATATGGCGGGGTTATTGAAACCAGAAGCAGCCTATCGTTTAATTTCCGAGTTGAAAGAGACGACAAGCCTACCAATCCATCTGCATACGCATGATACAAGTGGCAATGGTATTTATTTATATGCCAAGGCGATCGAGGCAGGAGTGGACATCATTGATACGGCGCTCGGTTCGATGGCAGGTTTAACGTCCCAGCCAAGTGCCAACTCCTTGTACTATGCTATGAAGGGTAATAAGCGTAACGTTCGTGCCGATATCGATGCGCTTGAAAAGTTATCGTACTATTGGGAAGATGTGCGTAAGTATTATAAGGATTTTGAAAGCGGCATGATTAGCCCACATTCTGAAATTTATGTCCACGAGATGCCGGGTGGTCAATACAGTAACTTGCAGCAACAGGCTAAAGCAGTTGGCCTAGGGGACAGATGGGAAGAAGTGAAGCACATGTATTCCCGTGTAAACCTTCTATTTGGCGATATTGTCAAAGTAACCCCATCATCGAAAGTAGTCGGTGATATGGCGTTATTTATGGTACAAAATGATTTAGATGAAAATTCTGTACTGACAAGAGGGCAAACTATCGACTTCCCAGATTCTGTAATCGAGTTCTTCCAGGGTTATTTAGGACAACCTCATGGTGGCTTCCCAGAGGCACTGCAAAAGGTTGTGTTAAAGGATCGTGAAGCAATTACAGTACGTCCTGGCGAGCTATTAGAGCCTGTGAATTTTGAGCAACTAGAGGCGGTACTAGAGGAAAAATTAAATCGTGCCGTGACGAAACAGGATGTGCTAGCGTTTGCTTTGTATCCAAAAGTGTTTGAAGAGTATGCAAAAACTGTGAACTCCTTCGGCAATATTTCGGTATTAAATACGCCAACATTCCTATATGGGTTAAAACTAGGCGAAGAAATTGAAGTCGAGATCGAAAAAGGAAAAACACTGATAATTAAACTTGTTTCCATTGGTGAACCACAGCACGATGGTACGCGTGTTATTTACTTTGAGCTAAACGGTCAATCCCGTGAACTAGTCATTCAAGATATAACTGTCGAAGTAGATGGTAGCTTGGCATTAAAAGCTGATCCAAGTAATCCAAATCAAATTGGTGCAACGATGCCAGGTACGGTCTTAAAGGTAGTCGTATCGAAAGGAAGCCATGTAAAACGTGGGGATCACTTATTAATTACTGAAGCAATGAAAATGGAAACGACCGTCCAAGCACCGAAAGATGGCATTGTGAAAGAAGTATACGCAAGTGCGGGCGACGCCATTTCAACAGGTGATTTGTTAATTGAAATTGAATAATTGATAAAAAAGAAGGTTATTAGATGGCTTTTATAGTATACTAATAACCTTTTTTATTTTGCTATTTTGGTTCATTATCAAAATGTAGGGTTGATTTCCTGAGGGCGTCGGGGCAACAACTGCGTTTTGTCTGTGCTTAAAGCGAAGCGACAGGATGTTGGTAACAAAGGCGTTATCACAGGTGATAGTTGTAGCCTTGCATACTTAACATAATATCATCCAACTTTTTAGTTTTATCGGAACACTTTCAGGAATTATCGTCCAACTTTTGAATTTTATCGACCAACTTTCACGTTTTTATCGACATCCACCTACCTATAAATATTACTATTTTTTAATAATAAACTTGTCGATTTTTTGACATATTATTGAGATAGAAGCGTTTGAAAATAAAAAAGATTCGCCATTGGAAAATATGGCGAATCTTTTTCTATTATTATTTGTTTTTTTCATTATAATTGCTACGTGCAACTAGCATTACCATATAGCAAAGTAGACCAAACAGCATTGAAATAAATAATGAATGAAGTAATGCGACTGTTAAATTCAATTTAGTTAGAACTACTAGCATACCAGCAATTACTTGTAAAATTACTATAGTAAAGGCAATAATCCAGCCATAGTAAATTACACGTTGATGTTTATATTCTTTTACAGCGTGCCACGTTATGTATGCAATCCAAATGAAAAAGATAAGAACAGCTAGACGATGCCCCATTTGCATCCATTCGTACATATTATTAAAAGCTGCGAATGGTGTATCGTTATAGCAAAATGGCCAGTCAGGACATATTAAGCTTGAATCTGTATGGCGAACAAGCGCCCCTGTATAAACGACTAAATAAGAATAAATTGTGACAGCAATCGTATGCCAACGTAATTTTTTTCCAATAAAAACGTTATCGGCATCAAATTTGCGATCGACTTCAAATACAATCATAGAAAGGAGGAGAACAGCAGCAAAGGAAATAAGAGAAATCCCAAAGTGGAGCGCTAATATGAAATCACCTTGTCCCCACAACACTTGAGCTGCTCCAATAAGAGCTTGTGCGATTAAGAAAAACATTGCTAAGAAACCTAATAATTTTACTTCGCGAATATGGCCGATTTTACGCCATGTCCAAACTGTTAACGCAAGAATTGAAATAGATACGATCCCAGTTATAAGACGATGTGAAAATTCAATTAAGATTGCTGGTGTAATTTCTTTTGGAATAAGAGAACCATTGCAATCAGGCCAGTTTCGACCACAGCCTAAGCCACTGTCTGTTTTGGTAACAAGTGCCCCACCTAGTAAAACTAGGAGCATTCCAACTGTAGCGGCAACAGCAAACCATTTCATATACCTGTTTTGTTGCATAAAATGAGTCACCTACTTTATCTATGGACATTACATGAAAGTAATGTTTCTGCTACTAGATAATATCGAAAATACAATTAAAATACAACTTGTAAAGAGTAGGGAGTATTAGATGTCGATTCCATTTCACAAATTGTTCATAATTTCGTACTCTAACCTTCACAATTCATTTTAGAAAATGATTTACTATAGATATGTTGTTTTTAATATATTTCTAGACAAAGCTAATTTTTACAACTTCATCTAAATTTCACTTAATGTCTAGAAATCAATCGCAAATTTCGCTATAGTAATTGGTAGCGGAATATGCTTACAAAAATGAAAGGAGAAGGTATCATGTCAAACGGTCGTGCTCTGACGGCTACTAGAAATAGTGGACCAGCATCAACATCATTTGTAAAAGATTTCTTAGCACTAATAAAAATTGGAATCGTTAACTCGAATCTTGTCACAACGTTTACAGGGATGTGGCTGGCATTTCAATTTACTAGTAGACACTTCTTGCAAGAGCTTGATGTCATATTGTTCACCATGCTGGGTGCGGCATTAATTATAGGTGGCTCAGGCGCAATGAATAACTTTATTGATCAGGATATTGATCCAATCATGAAAAGAACAAAGGGTAGACCGACAGTAACAGGTAGATTTAAGCCGAATTTTGTATTGACTATTGCCCTCTCATTTTTAATTGTAGGTGAAATTTTGTTATTTGCGGCATCGTTTGCGGCCGGCATGTGGGGACTAGTAGGGATATTTGCTTATGTCGTTCTGTACTCAATGTGGTCAAAGAGGAAGCATGTTAGTAACACGGTTGTAGGAAGTATTTCAGGGGCGATCCCACCAGTTATTGGGTTTGCAGCGGTTGAACCTGCATTAGGTCCTGGAGCACTTGCTCTATTCCTTATCATGTTTGCATGGCAACCACCGCATTTTTATGCACTTGCTATGAAACGTACTGAGGAATATCGTGCAGCTAATATACCAATGCTACCTGTAGTAAAAGGATTTAAACGTACAAAGTACTCGATGTTTTTCTGGATTCTTTTATTATTACCATTACCATTCCTTTTACCAGAGCTTGGTGTTGGCTTCTTAATTCTTGCCACTGCATTGAACTTAGGCTGGTTGATTCTAGCTTTTAAAGGCTTTACCACAAAAGATGATATGAAATGGGCAAATAAAATGTTTATCTATTCTTTGAATCATATGACCATACTATTTGTAGCCATCATAATTTTTGCGTTGTTTAGCTAAATTTAGGAATTCTTTCTTTTGAATTCATATAGACAGAACTTATTTCCTAGGTACACATGAAAAATACAACAAAGAAAGAGGGGTTTAATTAAGCTATGATGAAAGGGCTTAAAAAATGGCGTCTTTTTTCACTACTAGCAGTGATGATGGTTTTCCTTTCTGGTTGTGGTGAAGATTATATTTCTGCACTGAAACCGTCTGGTCAAGTAGGTAAAGAACAATTCAATCTATTAATGCTAGCTACTGGAATTATGACGTTAGTTGTAGTAGTAGTATCCGTTATCTATTTACTTGCATTCTTAAAATTCCGCCGTTCAAAAGTTGGCGAAAACGTTATTCCTAAGCAAGTAGAAGGAAGTCACACTCTTGAAATAATTTGGACAGTTATTCCAATTATTTTATTATTAATCTTAGCTGTACCAGTCGTTACGGCTACTTACAAATTTGCAGATGTTGCTGCGATGGACGAAGTAGATGAAAACGGTGACAAAACAGCACTTACTGTAAATGTAACTGCAAATTTATATTGGTGGGAGTTTGAATACCCTAACCAAGGTATTATAACTGCACAAGAATTAGTTGTACCAACAGGTCAAAAAGTTTACTTTAACTTAAAAGCTGCCGATGTTAAGCACTCATTCTGGATTCCTGCTATAGGCGGTAAAATGGATACGAACGTTGATAACTTAAACAAGTTCTATCTAGAATTCGATAAAGAATCAAAAGACCTTAAAGACGGCGTATTCTATGGTAAATGTGCTGAGTTATGTGGTCCTTCACACGCTCTAATGGACTTCAAAGTTAAAGCATTAAGCCCGGATGCATTCGACGCATGGGTAGCTTCAATGAAAGCAACAGATAAAAAAATGCCAGACAAAACTTCAGCTGATCTAGGCGAGGCAACATTTGCTAATAGCTGTATGGGTTGTCATGCTGTATCTGGTACAAGCGGTCCAGGTTCAAAGGGTCCTAACTTAACTACATTTGGTGACCGTAACCGTGTCGCTGGTTTCTTAGATCATGATGAAGAAAACTTAAAAGCTTGGATTAAGAATCCTGAGCAATTCAAGCCAGGTAACTTAATGATGAACGCAGAAGGTACTGCGCCAATTTATGGCGATTTAACTGACGAAGAAATTCAAGCTCTAGCAACTTATATCATGGGCTTATCTGTTGAGAAATGATTTTAACTTTAATGTAACAAACTTTGAGGGAGGTAAAAGTTGTGAGCTCATACACACAGAAAAAGGGCTTTGGAGCAACTGTCTGGGAATACATTACAACTGTTGACCATAAAAAGTTAGCAGTAATGTATTTATTAGCCGGTACATTGTTCTTCGCTATCGCTGGTTTTGAAGCGTTATTAATGCGTATTCAATTAATGCAACCAAATAACGATTTCGTCTCAGCTGGTTTTTTCAATCAATTATTAACAATGCACGGAACAACAATGTTATTCCTAGCTGCAACTCCATTACTATTTGCATTTATGAACATGCTTGTACCATTACAAATTGGTGCACGTGACGTAGCATTCCCGTTCCTTAATTCGTTAGGGTTCTGGTTATTCTTCCTAGGTGCAGTATTCCTTCACCTGTCATTCTTTATGGGTGGCGCGCCTGATGCGGGCTGGACGTCTTATGCATCATTATCTTTATATTCTCCTGGACATGGTATTGACTTCTATGTTCTCGGTTTACAAATATCAGGGGCGGGTACATTAATATCAGGTCTTAACTTTATCGTTACGATTATTACAATGCGTGCTCCAGGTATGACATTCATGCGTATGCCATTATTCACTTGGACAGCGCTAGTATCAAGTGCATTAATTTTATTCGCATTCCCACCATTAACAATTGGTTTATTAATGATGTTATTTGACCGTATGTTCGGTGGTAACTTCTTTGACCATTTGATGGGTGGTAACACAATTATTTGGGAACACTTATTCTGGATCTTCGGACACCCAGAGGTTTATATCTTAGTATTACCAGCGTTTGGTTTATTCTCTGAGATTATCCCAGCGTTCTCTCGTAAACGTTTATTTGGATACTCTTCAATGGTATTCGCAACAATTTTAATCGGTTTCTTAGGGTTCATGGTATGGGCTCACCACATGTTTACAGTTGGTCTTGGGCCAACAGCAAACGCAATCTTTGCTGTTGCAACAATGGCAATTGCCGTTCCAACAGGTATGAAAGTATTTAACTGGATCTTAACTATTTGGGGAGGATCTATTAAAGTTACAACACCAATGCTGTATGCACTTGGTTTCATCCCGTCATTCGTTGCGGGTGGTGTTACAGGGGTAATGCAAGCATCTGCACCTCTTGACTACCAATTACACGATTCTTACTTTATCGTTGCTCACTTCCACTACGTAATCGTTGGTGGTATCGTAACAGCGTTATTTGGTTCAGCGCACTTCTACTGGCCAATTTTCTTCAACCGTATGTTAAACGAAACACTTGGCAAAATTACTTTCTGGGTATTCTTTATTGGATTCCATTTAACGTTCTTCGTTCAACACTTCTTAGGTTTAATGGGTATGCCACGTCGCGTATTCACTTACAGAGAAGGTCAAGGTTGGGATCAGTTCAACTATATCTCTACAATAGGTGCATTAATGATGGGTGTAGGGGTTATCTTAATGGTAATCAACTGCTTAATGTCAATCAAAGGCAAACCAGCAGGTCGCGATCCATGGGGCGATGGACGTACATTAGAATGGTCAATTCCACAACCAATCCCATTCTATAACTTCCGTCAAACACCACTTGTTCGTGGTTTAGATCCATGGTGGATTGAAAAGCAAGAAGGTAATAAAGAAATTACATTTGCTGAGCCAGTCGGTGATATTCATATGCCAAATAACTCAGCTATCCCATTTGTTATTTCTATGGGCTTGTTTATCGCAGCATTCGGTGCTCTTTATAATCAAGACGCAGATAAACCATGGTCAATTTATATTTTAATCGGTGGTCTTGCAATTACATTCGGTGCTATGATTTTCCGTTCTGTTAAGGACGATCACGGTTTCCACTTACACAAAGAAGAAATTCTTGAAATTGAAGAACATCTTTACGGCAAAGGAGGAAATAAATAATGGATTTCAATACTAAATTTACTCCTCATACTTGGCCAGATCATCCTGAACAAGCGACGATGGAAGGGAAAAATAAAGTTGTTGGTTTCTGGATTTTCCTTGCCTGTGAAGTTGTACTTTTCGCAAGTTTATTCGCTACTTACCTAGCGCTTAAGAACAAAGGGCCTGCTGGCATGGAGTTCACAACACAAGGTTTATTTGAATTACCTTTAGCTTTCGCTATGACGATGTTATTATTAACATCTTCACTAACGTCTGTTTATGCCATTTACCATATGCGTAACTTTAACTTTAAAGCTATGCAAACTTGGTTTGGTATTACATTACTTTTAGGTCTTGGATTCTTATGTCTTGAAATCTATGAATTCAATCATTATGTAGGTCTTGGTTTTACATTTGACCAATCTGCATTCTCAACTGCGTTTTATTCATTAGTTGGTACACATGGTTTCCACGTAACATTAGGTCTTGTGTGGTTTGCTACGTTAATGCTTCGTAATGCTAAGCGCGGTCTTAACTTATACAATGCACCTAAATTTTTCGTAGCTGCTTTATACTGGCACTTTATCGACGTAGTTTGGGTATTCATCTTTACAGTAGTATACTTGATGGGAGTGATCGGATAATATGTCTACACACGATACACCTATAGTTGCTAAGACACAGGCACAATACGAGTATGATCGTCATCATAATGCCGTTCATATGCGTAAACAAGTACTCAACTTTGCGATTATGATTTTCTTTACGTTCATCGCATTCGCAGTAGTTGCTGCTGATTTTTCTAAATACTTAGTATTACCGCTTATTTTATTGCTTGCTGGTGTTCAAGTTGTTCTGCAACTTTACGCTTTCATGCACTTAGAAGACAAAAAAACACACTTCGGTGGTGTAATTGGTTTCTTCATGTGGATGGGTATACTAATCGCATTTACATTCTTCTTAGCATTTTTAACAATTATTTGGTGGTAATCACCAAAAAAGCACGTTCTCTACTTTCAGTAGGAACGTGCTTTTCTTTTTGGGTTCTATTCACGTTATAGTGATGAGCAGGTAAGAACCAAGGCATCCATTATGGCTCTAGAGCAAAACGAGTGGTTGATTTCCGTTCCGACTGGGCGCTTTGTTGCTGTCGCTTCGCTTTCGCACAGAGCAAAGCTTCCTGGGGGCGTCCGATGAGCCGCTTCACTCGCTCCAGGGTCTCATCTGTGACGCTAATCCCCGAGGAGTCGCCCAGTCTCCACTCTAATCAACTGATTTACATAGCATGTTCCTCTTAAATGTAGCTTTAATTTAAGTGAAGACGCGACTTTATCAAAAGAGTTTCGTCTGTACGAAAGCGAAGCGGTAGCAAAAACTAATGTACAATTACGTCACTGTTATACATCTATTCTGTTCAATTATGGTGCGTTGTCATAGCGTCCACTTTTGAAATGTTAAAATTAATAAAAATTCTACGCTACTGTTGATTGGAGTGGAAGGCTACTCGACTCCCGTGGGAAAGCGAGACAGACGAGACCCTGGACGGAGCGAAGCGGAGGAAGCGGCTCGTCGCCCGCCCACAGGAAAGCGAGTAGCCTGGAACGGAAATCACTCTCACGCTATGATGATGAGCTAGCAAGAAATAATATATTTCATGTTGGGTTTATATACTTCGAATATTTTTTCTATAAATATGATAATCCTGTAAGAAAGGTAAACTATAGATAGATAGTAATTTGTTCACCTTTCGTTCATTGCAGAATAAGTGTAAGCGTTCTATAATAGGGGTATTGAAGTAAAAGGAGTGCGTTCTGTATGCCACTTAGTATATTTGGTTTCCAAGCTTTATGGAGCCCATACTTAATAGGGGTTCTTGTTTTCATAACAGTCATCTATTTTCTAGTCACAACAAAGTGGCGCAAGGATTTTAAAGTAAGTGAGCCTTTGAAAAAGGAAGAGGCTATTTATTTTGTACTGGCAATGGTAACGGTTTATATTATTAAAGGATCTCCAATAGATTTAATGGCGCATATTATGTTTACGATGCATATGGTGCAAATGGCTATTTTATTGTTACTTGTGCCGATTTTCTTAATTAAGGGAATTCCTTGGTGGGTATGGAAAGTTGCGATTGAAGCACCGGTTGTTAAATCTTTATTTAAAGTACTTACACTCCCTGTCGTTGCGGTATTTGTGTTTATTGGTTTATTTTCTTTCTACCATTTACCTGCAGTATTAGACTACATTAAATTAAACGAAACTTTACATGGTACATATACATTTGTATTATTTGTTTCTGCTAGTTTAATGTACTGGCCTTTGATTCAAAAGATGCCTAATAGTTCGCATATGAAACCCTTGTATAAATTAGCCTATATTATTGCTAACGCGGTATTAATTACACCTGCGTGTGCGTTAATTATTTTTGCGCCAAACGCTATGTACGAAACATATACAAATGGTGATGCATGGCTAAAGGCAATGGAACTTTGTGTACCTGTTTCTACATTGTCTAGTCTATCTTTATCAGGACCAGAGCTCTTTACAAATATGACACCTGTTGCCGATCAGCAACTAGGCGGCGTTTTAATGAAGATTTTACAAGAGCTTATTTTTGGTGTATTACTTGGATCAATATTTATTAAGTGGTATCGTTCAGAACAAAAGGATCCTGATAAAATTACTGCTGATGCATTAAAAGAACATCAAAAGAAATGGGAAAATCAACAACAACAACATCAGTTGTAAAAAGAAACTTTAATTTGTATAAGGGGTTTTGTAAATGGAATTGCAAATTTTGCCTACTATAAGTACGTCATTCATCGTTATTAGTGCTGTACTTGTAGCTATTGGTTGGGGCTTAATTATAAAAAGAAAAGTAGAGGCACATAAAAAAGTAATGCTTGCAGCAGGAGTTGCAGCACTTATCTTCTTTATTATTTACGCTTCACGAACAGTCTTTATTGGTAACACAGCGTTTGGTGGTGGAGAAGATTTAAAGCCATATTATACTTTCTTCTTAATTTTCCACATTACTCTCGCAACAACTGGAGCAGTATTTGGAATTGTTAGTATTATTTCTGGTTTGAAAACTAATCTCAAGCTTCACCGTCGTATTGGACCGATTACAAGTATTATTTGGTTCTTCGTAGCTATTACAGGAGTTTTAGTATACTTTTTACTATACGTTATGTTTGAACCAGGTGAAACAACATCTGTCATTAAAGCTATATTAGGCTTTTAACCTCTTTTAACGGGTGCTCGAACATCTGTACCTGCGCACTGGGCTTTCCGCAAAAAACATTTATTGACCTGAAGCCTCCGGCGGATGTCATGGAATCGGAATGAAGTTCTATATGCAGCACAAAGCCGATTCTGGACGCGATTATGCCGAGGCATAATTGATTAAAAAAAAATCTCCCTCCTTATTTTTGAGAAGGTGGGAGATTTTTTATGGATGTTTGATTAAATAGGGAAACGATAACAACAACGAGTAAAGGACCAATTAAAATACCGGAAAACCCAAACATTTTAAAACCGATAAACATGGCAATAAAGGTTGTTAGTGAGGAGAGTCCAACTTTATTTCCAATAACTCTAGGCTCAATCATTCGTCGAACTAAAAATTGTGCGATCGTAAGTACGACTAACATAACAGCATAAATGTATTCACCTGTAAAAGCTTTGTATATTGCCCAAGGAAGAAGCAAAATAAATGAATCTAAAAAAGGCACGAAATCTAAAATGACTAGTAAGATTGCAAAAATAAATGGGAACGGTGTTTTAAGAAAATAAAAGGTACCAAAAGCGATAACAAAAATGCAAATACCAATTAAAAATTGAGCTTTTACAAAACCAAATAAAGCAAGTTTTACGCGCTGTCCAATAAATAGTATTTTTTGATGATAGTGAAACGAAATAGGTGCTAACATTTTACGGTTAATATTCGGTAATTCTAAAAGAAACATATATAGTACAATCCAATAAACGAAAATATCGAACAAACGAGAAGTTATATACGTAAGTGAAGATGACCAAACATTTACATTTGTTAAAGAAAGAGCATATTTCTCGATTGAAGAGAGAGCTCGTGCTATCATAAGTTGAATTTGTATAATAAGATCTAAGGGCAAGTGATAAGTATAGTTGGAAAGCTTGGATTGTGTTTGAATCCATAGTGCTGATAGCTGGTTGAGGTACTCTGGAATATGAATGATAAATGTCGAAAATTGTTTCCAACTTATAAATATAATGAGAATACATAAAAGTAATGTCATGCTTGAAAAGAACAAGAAAAAAAGAGATGCGACTATTTTGCGTTTTTTTCGGAACCGTTTGCTAATTCGTATGATGACAGGTTCCAATAATAATGCAGTTACGTAGGCAAGCAGTATGGGTAATGACAGAGATATAAACCAGAGAATTGCAATTCCGATAGCTATAACAATGATCGGATGGCGAAAAAAGGGATGTTTTAAAAATTGTAACATTTGTCTCACCTACATCATGTAAAAGATATAGTTAGTATGAGAAGAAATAAAATTTTTACTCAAAATAAAAAAGACTGGACCACCAGTCTTTTCAGATTTAGCTATTGCACTGCATGTTATTGCCGATTTACTGTAAACCCTTATAAAAAAATAAAATAATTTCGATGTTTAATCGACATCAATGCAAAATGACATAACTATCTAAAATTAAGCATGAATTTCAAAAGCTTCAAGGTCTAATTTAACCTTTTTTAAGATTTCTTCACATTTTTTTACAAGATGAGCTGGATAAACTTCATCATCACCATACTCAACGCCGTGTGGATAGTAGTACTTACCAAGTACTGGTTTCATTAATGTTAAAATGGCATCGTGTGCACCAACATCACCAGATTTAGCATATGAGAATACACGTAGATAATAACGACCTTCGCGAGTATCGAAACGCTTATCAAATGTCATACGTTCGTAATCCCAGCCGCCATCACATTCTAAACCGTTTTTTTTCATGACGCTTACAATAAGTTCTTGATCAGCTGTTAAATTTTCAAGGTTAGTATTTTCGAAATACATCTTTAATCCTCCTTTAGGTTCTCGTACAAAGTATACGCTCATTTTTATAATAGAGCATATTCGACATTGTTGCAATGACAACATTGTGTCAACCCAATTACAATTGATATAATAAATAGACTAATGTGATAAGAAGGAGTCATGTATGAAAGCTTTATTTCGCATTTTTATGGCATGTGCTGCAATTACATTAATTGGCTTTATGTTTTTTAATACACCGCGTGAAAACGAGCCACTAAAAGGCCCGAATGCCAATTCAAATGTTATTCCCAAAACCGAATTAAAGCAGCCTGAAATGGGAGCAACGACACGTCCAAAAAGCGGGATGTCGACATTAATCGGTCAAGAAGCTAAGGTAGTTTTGGAGAAATATGGTGAACCAGTACGAAAGGAACCATCCTCCTTTGGATATGATTGGTGGATCTATAACTCCAGTGCTTCTACATTTTTCATGGTAGGCGTTGACAATCACATTGTGACACAAGTTTACATTGCTGGTGAAGATTTGGATGCTTCTCCTTTTAAGGTTGGTCAGAAGCGCGATGAGATATACCGAATGACAATTATTGATTATGAAGTAACTGCGAATGTCGGTGAAAATATTTTCGTTTTCTCGATGAGTGAAGAAGATATGCAGACACGACTGCTTGTAAAATTTGAAGGGCTTTTTGCACAACTTTATATAGATAGAGAAACGGGTAAGCTACAAGGAATACGTTTTACTAATAGTAAAACCCTTGTTCTTCATCAACCGTATGAAATGACTTATCAAGGTGAGCTAGTAATACCAACACCACCATCTTCCTTTTTACAGCAGGAAATTAATGAAGCAAATGCTGCGCAGCTTAACGATTTAATAAATGTAACAAGAGTTCAACATGATTTAACACCATTAAATATGGATGATTCATTAGAAGAAGTTGCAAAAATGCATAGTGAAGATATGAAGGTGCACAATTTCCTTGCTCATGAATCACCAACAAATGGAGATTTAAAAAAGAGATTAGAAACACAGGGAATCGAATATAGTGAAGCAAATGAAAATCTTGCGACTGATTATTTTGATGCGATTGAAGCAATGCATGGCTGGCTTAATTCACCTGAGCATCGAAATGTCATTTTAAATGATAAATATACGACAGCGGGATCTGGAGTATTTTTAAACTATTATACGCAAATATTATTAGAATCATCTTCACAGGGGCTGGATAGTGAGAAAGACTCTGAGGAACCAGTAGAAAATATTGATGAATCATCACCATAAATAGAAATTTGAGACTGAAGATAAACTTGGCGAAATCAAGTTTATCTTCAGTCTTTTTCAAATGTATTGAGAAGCGAAAGCAAAATCTCACCTATAGAACTCTCCCACTTCTATAGGTGAGATAAGCACAATGATCGCCTACATTTTTCGTCACATCGTTACATACGCCGTCATATGATAGAGAACCGAAAGGGGGAATGAAGCTTGCAATTAGCGGAGCTATTAAAAGACTGGCCGTGTAGCGTAACTGGGGGATCTATTCGCACAACTATTACAGGAGTCGAGGATTATGCTCAGGCAGTAAAACCTGGGGATATTTTTATTGTACGTAAAGGTAAGAAGACATCGGGAAGTCGTTTTGTAAAAGAAGCATTAGCCCGGGGTGCTGCCGCGATAGTATCAGAAGAAAGTATTTCAATGCCTATTACCGATCAAAATATTCCTTTTGTTTGGGTTCCAAATACAGCCTTATTTTTATCGTATGCGAGTGCAAAGCTTTCAGCCTTTCCCGCAGAAGCATTAACAGTCATTGCGATTACAGGTACAAATGGTAAAACAACAGTGAGTCATTTCTTGAGCCAATTATTAAGAGCCCTACATAAAAACGTTGCAGTTATTGGAACAGTAGGATTTTTCATCAATGAACAGAAACAACAAACCGTGTATGAGCAATTAACTACATTACAGGCGAAAGAGTTGCATCCGATTTTAAAGCAATGTGTACGAAATGGTGTTACACATGTTGTTTTAGAAGCTTCATCAATGGGATTACAGCAAAATAGACTTGATCATTGTGATATCGATTGTGGTGTTTTTTTAAATTTATCGGAGGATCATTTAGAAGATCACGGAGGACTCGAGGCATATAAGCGTGCGAAAAAAAGGCTGGCAGATTTATCGAAAAAGCTAGTGCTAAATGGAGATGATAATTTTTGCCGTTCCGTCGGTATTTATGATAAGAAAAAATCTTGCTCATTTGGCTTTGATAATCATAATGATTTACATATCCAAATTGTCAGTGAATCATTTGGAAAAACGGTACTTTGTTTACAAACATCATCGACTGAGCATATTGTAGAAATCCCTTTTGTTGGTAAATATCATGTACAAAATGCTGTAGCTGCGTTGATGACTTTATGGCGCCTAGGTTTCTCAATTGAAGAGATAGCAGAGCATATGTGGGTGTTAAGGCTACCAGAAGGAAGACTTGAGAAAATAGACAATCCATTTGGGATTGATGTGTATGTAGATTATGCACATACTGCAGAGGCATTACAGGCTGTTCTGCAAACTTTTGATCGCTCGAAAACCCTTTACCTTGTATTTAGCTGCGGGGGGAATCGAGATAAGGCAAAACGTTTTGCGATGGGAGCAGTAGCTAGTAAGTATGCGGATGTCATTTTTTTAACAACTGATAATCCACGTGATGAAGACCCAATTTTAATTAATGAAAGTATTATTGCTGGTTTTACTGAGCAGCAATATTATGAAGTCTATCTAGATCGGAAAGTTGCTATTCATCAAGCATTAGCAAAGGCAGAAAAAGGCGATATTGTACTTGTTGCCGGAAAAGGGCATGAACAGACCCAACAAATAAAAAATCAAAAATTCCCTTTTTCCGATCAACAATGTATTCGAGATTACTTTTTAAATCTTATGTCTAAGGACGGCGTTGAATGACAAAGAAAGAACCCGTCGCAATAGCAAGTTTTCGTCCTGTCTCATCCTCGATATCACATTCCATCACAAGTGTCTGACGCCCTTTATGTACGAAACGTCCACGAGCAATAAGTTCTTTGTTGGTTGTTGTAGCAATATAAGAGATATTCATATTTGTTGTGACAACATTAAAGCCTTCTGGCACTGAACGTGAAGCAAGTCCTCCCATTGCTGCATCTGCAATTGTTGCAATAATCCCGCCGTGTGGTACCTTAATGGTATTATGGATAACAGGTGTAATGGGCATGCGAACTTCGCTAATTTCAGGCTCAAATTTGCCAACCATGTGTAAGGCAGCATTAATATAGCGTCGATGAATACCTTGTTGCTTATCGTGAAGGCCAGACAATAAATGCAGTAAAACTTCCTCATCTTCAGCTGTACTATGTTGTAAAATCTCTGCAAGTAATTGTTCTATTTCTTTTTTAGACGATTGTACCAATTTAAAAACTCCTTCATTTAAAAATATCAATAATGTAAAATTACCATAAAATCTGTTATGATGGAAAAGAGATTGGGGGAATTAAAAATGATGATGACCTCTGACTGGGCAATCATTTTGGATGAGGCCGATGCGCTTTGTGAGATGATTCTTTCCTCTGAACCTGCGAAAATGCTGCAGCAAGCATATAATGCTGTGTATAGCGATGTCCAAATAGTCGAAGCTATTTATGCATTTAATCGCATGAAAGAGCAGTATGAAGATGTACAACGTTTCGGAAAATATCATCCGGACTATCATACAATTATGAAATCGATTCGTCAGCAAAAGCGCGCACTCGATTTAAATGAAAAGGTTTCAGCTTTAAGAATTGCTGAGAACGATTTTCAAGATTTACTTGATCAAATAAGCTTACTTATAGGGAAAAATGTTTCAGAAGCGGTAAAAGTTCCTGTAAGTAATCCGTTCTTTGCATCAGGTTCTTCATGTGGTGGAGGATGTGGCTCAGGCGGTTCTTGCTCTTGCTCTGCATAAACAAGGTAATACTTTTTCTTAGACTGTATGCAAACTCGGGTGAGTTTCTATACAGTCTTTTTTATACTATGCTACAGTAGCGACAGCCATAAACATCAGGGTGTAATTACTGCAGAAAAATTGTATAGTAATTGCATAGGTGTTATAGAAATTGAAGGAGGATTAACAGATGAAGACTTATCGAATTGCCGTTATACCAGGAGATGGGATTGGTAAAGAGGTAGTACCAGCGGCGATAGAAGTTCTTGATAAAGCCGCTCAATTAGATGGCAGCTTTCAATTTGAATGGACCACATTCCCATGGGGTTGTGATTATTATTTAGAGACAGGTAAAATGATGCCTGATAATGGTATTGAAATTTTGAAAGGTTACGATCAAATCTTTTTAGGTGCTGTAGGCATGCCAGATTTAGTACCAGACCATATTTCATTATGGGGCCTACTTATTAAAATTCGCCGTGAGATGAAGCAATCTATTAATGTGCGTCCAGCAAAATTACTTCAAGGTTTACCTTCACCTTTACGTAACCCAAATGGTTTTGATTTTGTTGTTGTACGTGAAAACTCAGAGGGAGAGTATGCTGAGAGTGGTGGCAGAATACATAGTGGACAGGATGAGGTCGCTATCCAAAATGCTATTTTTACAAGGAAAGGAACAGAGCGTGCAATGCGATATGCATTTGAAATGGCGAAAACTCGACGCCAGCATGTTACAAGTGCCACAAAATCTAACGGAATTACATACAGTATGCCTTTTTGGGATGAAATATTTGCGCAAGTAGGTAAAGATTACGAGAATATAGGACAAGTATCTAATCATATTGATGCTTTAGCTGCCTTTTTAGTAATGAAGCCAGAAAACTTTGATGTCATTGTTGCATCCAATTTATTTGGGGATATTTTAACAGACTTAGGTGGTGCGATTATGGGAAGTATCGGAATTGCTCCAGCTGCAAATTTAAATATAGAAAGACAATATCCATCCATGTTTGAACCAGTTCATGGCTCTGCTCCTGACATTGCAGGACAAGGTATAGCAAATCCACTTGGACAAATTTGGACAGGTAAAATGATGCTTGATTTCTTAGGCTATCATGAAATTGGTACAAAAGTGCTGAATGCGATGGAAGCGACACTAGCTGAAGGTATTAAAACAGGCGATTTGGGCGGAACAGCGACATTACGTGATGTAACGGATGCTGTATTACATCATCTACAATAAAGCAAAACTTTAAACAGTGGGGTTTTCTTCAGCCCCGCTGTTTAAAAATTAATTGGAATAATATAAATGAAATCGTAGGGAGAATATTCTTCCTATTTTTTTATGGGAAAATGTAGATTAGTTAAGCTAAATCATGAACTAAATTGTCTAATGTATAGAAGGGAGTGAGTTACATTATTCGTTTAATTAAAAAAGCTCAAAAAGGAAATGAAAAAGCCTTTTTAAAACTTTTTCAAATGTATGAAGCAGATATATATCGAATGGCATTTGTTTATTTAAAGAATGAAGAGGAGGCTCTAGATATTGTACAAGAAACCGCTTATAAAGCGTTCGATAAAATTGAAAGCTTAAAAGAACCTGCGTACATTAAAACATGGCTTATTAAGATTACCATTAGTAATTCACTGAATCGTTTAAAAAAGCTAGAAAAGATTGTGCCTATGCAAAATGAATACATAGACAATATACAGTTTGAACAGGGTGACCATACCGTTAAAGTCTTGCTACAACAGATACTAGAGGAATTAACAAGCGATGAAAAAGGAATTGTATTACTGAAATATTATGAGGGCTATACTTTTCAAGAAATTGCTGACACGCTCCAAATCCCATTAGGAACAGTAAAGTCAATCCTTTATCGTGCATTGAAAAAGTTACGTGTTCAAGTAGAGGAGGCAGATTTTTATGGATAAGTTAAAAGAGTCAGTAGAGTCGATTCCATTACCGCAGGATTTACACAAAAGAGCGAAAATGGGTGTTAGCCAAGTAAAGAAAAAAAGGAAGAGAACATGGCTCATTCCTTCAGTGGCTACCGTATTTCTAGCTAGCTCTATTACAGTTGGTGCTGCAATGAATGACAATGTAAAAAATTTGCTATGGCAAATTAGCCCTGAAATAGCTGCATTACTTGAACCAATAGAAAGTACTGTTGAATATGATGGGGTAAAAATGGAAATCGTTTCAGCAATGCAAGATGAAGATATGGCAGTAGTGTATGTGACATTGCAGGATGTTGAAGGAAACCGTATTGATGAAACATTGGATATTTATGATTATTCCATGTCAAAAGGACGGTCTTTTACTGTGGAAAGAATTGGTTATGATGCTACAACGAAAACAGCCTTAGTTCGATTCATGTCATTTAATGGGAGTAGTACAGATAATTTTAAGTTAAAAATCCGTTCTTTTTTAAATGATAAATCAGTGTTAGAGGATGTAACATTCCCACTAGATTTACAAGATGTAAAAGAACAACAAACAGAGCTTTTGCCAGATGGGACAATTCGAGGCGGAGCGTCTCCTGGAGAGGATGTATATGTACTGCCTGCAGGTAAATTGAATATTCAAACTCAACTATATGACGGAATGAGAATGACAAATATAGGACTTCAAAATGACAAACTCTATGTGCAAATAGAGTGGCCAGCCAATAATGCGATTGATCACGGACAATTTTATTTGGTAAATCAAGTCGGGCAGAAGATTCATCCTACAGAGAGATATTCCTATGGGAGAGATGAACAAGGAACACCCATTTATGCTTATAATTATGAGGAAAATATATTTGATGTGAAGGATATCGATTTAGCTAAGCACGAGTTGCAGGCCAAGATTTATACAGCTGGTCAATATGTGGAGGGTGATTGGGAAGCAACCTTCAAACTAAAAGAGATGAGAGGGCAGTCAGTGCCATTTGCTATGAATTTTGGTGACTGGAAAGCGAAAGAGCTGAAGATTTCTCCACTGGGTTTAACGTTCATAGGGGAAGGCGATGCGACAGAAACGGAAGAATTAACGGCTACAATTGTTAATAAAGACGGAAGTCATAAGGAATTGACAAGTTTAGTTTCCTTCACGGATGAAAATCAAGTGAAACTAAAGTTAATGTCAGAGGAACCATTAAAGCCCGAACAAATTAAATCCATTATGATTAATGGATTTAAAGTGGATTTTTAACATAAGAGGACGTTTCTGGTATCGTGAATAATGAACTTTATCAGGAGGGATAAATTGTTTAAGTATATATTGCAACTTATAATTGGAATTTTAATTTTAGCTGAATCAACATTTATAGCTTGGTATGAGGGAAGTGCCATTATAGAAAATTCTTTGGAATGGAAGTATTCAACACCGTTTAAAGAGTTATTTAACATTGGTATTACAAATGGGCATGATATTAGCCAACTCGATTATTTGGTTTATTCAGCTAAATTCCAGCCTTTATTCCCTACTATTATGATGGTTAGTGTCCTCTACATTCTGAGTGTAATTGGCTACTATTAGAAATCCATTCCTTTAATACATTATTTTGGGTAAAATCTAATTAATTATAGCTTAAAGGGGGGAGATTTATGTGAAGAATGTTAATGGGGATTATAATTATATTCAAATTTCCATAATAATTGTTTTTACTTTGTTATTGGTATTTGCAATATTAATTGCTGTAAAAAGTTATTTTAATAACAAAGAAATAGGCTTGCTTTCTTCAGAATGTTTAAAAAAAGATGGAGAGTACGAATTAGTAATTACTAATAAGTTAACTCAGAGTTATGAGTTTTCTTGTAATGAGAAAGAGGAACATTAAAGATTCTAAGAGTAGCGTTAACCATTCTTTTTCGTTTTTTGTCGAAGTCGTGTGAGGGGGAAATACAGGGGAAGTGACAACTATAAATGGCAAATAATTTATTGGTGAAGCAGACCATAAGAACCTTTCATAAAGGGTGAGAGCAAGATTTGTTAAATTATTGATGTTGCATTAATTTACGTAAATGATGTGCCTGTGATGTACTATGAGAAATCCCCATGTCCTAACCGTCCGTAGGAAAAGGGCAAAATCTACTCAATTGAAGATTTGCCCTTTGTTTTATTTAAATTTTTAGCGACCAAATAATAAAATAGGTCATCTTTGTTTATGCCTTGTTTAATTGAATATTCGCATCCCGAAATAGTCAAACTTTTTTATAAAAACCAAACTAGATAAATAAAGAACCAACTGATTTGATCAAACTTTGTTTCATTTCTTTCAGTATAAAATCAGCGTTTGCAACTTATTTTTAATCGAACTTTATTAAAAAGCTACATCTTTTAAAAATAAAAGCAGAATTAGTCCTTCAACTAATTCTGCAAAAAGCTATTATAATGTGTAACATTTTATTTGCAATATTGTTAAATCTTTAACAGTAGAAAATAACTTGACTTTTAATAAAACATTTGGATACAATTTTATTTTTTTCTAAACAGTGTATCCCCAAGAGGGATGCCAACCACAACAACCAAAACCGTTAGAATTACCAGTGCTTGAAAAATCAAATACGCAACTTGATCGAACATCGTATCTCTCCTTCTTTTTTTATAATTCCTACCTAATATTCTGTAATTATCCAACTCCTGTTAAAGAGTAATAAAGAACAAAATGCTTTTAATAATATAGTTTACTTCATTACAACGTATGTATGCAGTCGTTATTTTTTATATTTTGTGATCTTCAACAATAGGACGCGGCTCTTTGGGTATAAATGCTTATACTAAAAATGAGATTTTGCACCAAGTTATTGCGCATAAAATTCATCATATAGGGCAGCTGTCTTTGTACCGCTAATTATAATAGGTAGAGAAATTAAAAAAGGTAAGGGCTGTTAAAAGAAGGCCCTCACCAATTAAGTGTTAATTATAATAAAATGAAGCCAAATCTCCATTTTATTATTTTTGTTTTTGTAGTAATTCTACAGCAATATCAGGTCGATCTGTAATAATACCTTTTGCACCGTTGTGAATTAATTTATTCATTGTTGCTACGTCATTGATAGTCCAATAATGAACAGGAATGTTTAAATTGTTTAGAAACTGGATAAACTTCGGAGATTCCAGTGTGATTACTCCTGATTTAGGCGGTATCTGGAATACGTCTACCTTTGGATGATATAAGTGTCCAAACTGGCTTGAGAAAGAAGCAAATGCTTTACGAACATCTGATTCACCTGCACCGAGCGCTACTTGATTTTGTGCATATAAATTAAAGCGATCGATCTGTTCACCGTAAAAGCTTGTGACAACTACTCGATTCTCAGCACCAAGTTCTTCAATTAAACGCCATAGTTTAGATGGCATTAAACTTCCTTCATACGTATCTGGTGCATCTTTAATATCAATATTTACTAACATGTTTGGATAAGTTTCTAATAGTTCACGTAATGATACAACGTCTATTTTTTCATCTCGATAAGGATATCCCCCATCTAAATCTTCAAATTGATAACCGTGGTTTAATGCATTTATTTCCGCAAAAGTCATATCTGCAACAAGTCCATAGCCATCTGTCGTACGATCGACAGTATCATCGTGGAAAACGATAATTTCCTCATCTTTGGTTAAGCGAATATCTATTTCAAAGCCGTCAACACCTAACTGTGCGGCTTTTTCAAAAGCAGGCATTGTATGCTCAGGTGCTATATGAGCACCGCCACGATGTGCGAGAATAATTGGGTGATCAAATTGTAATGCTTGTTTCCCCTCTCGTTGTTGAGGTTTAGAAATAGCTTTACTACCTGCCCAAGCAGCTGCACTTGCCGCTGCGATTGCAAGAGCAATCTTTGTTTTCTTACCCATATTCGTCCTCCTTAACAATTAAATTAATATAAATAGTACTGGCAATTTCACTTTTTCAGCAATTGTTTTGTGTAGCGAGAGCAAAGCGTCAGCTACAATTATGCCGAGGCATAATTGATTTTTCAGTGAGCAATCTAACGTAAACTAGAACTCTATAACTTACATAAGTGAATATAAAACGTGTAGTCAAAGTTGTATGCTTTTCCATTATAACGGAAAATTGAGCGTTCTGTCAGCTAAACTCTGTTGCTATCATTTTCCGGTCTATGGTATTCTTTTATGTAAGAAATGAGGGGAATACTATGAACGAACGCCAAGGACTAATCGTTTACGTCCATCAATTAAAACATGCGAAGTCTCTTCGAAAATATGGTCATGTTCTTTATATTTCTCGGAGGCAAAAATATGTAGTAATTTATTGCGAGCGAGAGGAAATTGAACCAATGACAACAAAACTACAACGCCTTCCATTCGTGAAAGACGTTGTAAAGTCTTATCGTCCATTTGTTAAAACTGAGTATGAAAATGCAAAACCAGATAAAGCGAAAGAATATGACTACAAAGCGGGTCTATAATACTATGTCAACGATGGAATATAGTGATGAAGTCTCATTATTCCAATCAAGTATTGATAAAATAGTTTTGATTCCGAAAATATAGAAGAGTGCTTTATTTCTACAACAACCGCTTTTCGATCTAGTCGTTTAATACTTTCTTCAAACATTTTTTGTCGCTGCGAAGGCTGCTCTTCATTATAAGGGATGCCTTCTCGACAAATATAAATCGGCATGAATTTACTTTCACCGACTGGTTTTAAAGCGACTGCTAAAGAGGCAACCTTTTTTTCTTCTTTAGTGGATGTTAGTATAAAGGCTTGGTGGAAGCGATCTTGGTTGGTTCTCACTATTTCAAGTAGCTCATAAACATCACCATAGCCCTCACCTAATTCTATAAATTGTTGTGGCATAAAAATTGCACATCCTTTCCAATACACATAGTATCATGCTGCGGGAGGTCAAGCACATGAAATTTGCAATGAGTTTTTTTTCTATTCTAGCACTAATCATTACCGGAACGTTATTTTTTCAGTATCATGCTTATTCTTCTGACTTAGAGACAGGCGATGGCGAATTCCGTTATTCACAAGAGATAGAGATTGTCTATCGAGAAAATAGCTTGGATATTCGTCAACATTTTAAAAATTTACCCAACCAAAAAGTGAAGATAGAGTGGCCAGAAAATGCGATAAATCCTAGTTGCTTTATCGATAACGAAAAAAGTTGTGATCGCTTATCAAAAGAAGTCTCGTATTTTCAAAAAGGGGAGACTAAATCACAATCTGTTTCATACATAATTCCAATTAAGGATGGCTTAAAAGATAAAATGCTCATCCAAAATGCTTTCGCCACATTAACGAATGGTGAATCATCTTACTCTGTTGTACATATTTCAACGGATAGTAAAATTGTTGGTCAGTGGGTAACGGGCTTGCCTTTAGTAGGTCAGCAAAAACTATCACTTGTTAACTATACAATGTTTAGTGGATATGGTACAGTTCGTGATATTTATTGGCAAACGGCTAATTTAAAAGTACAAGAGCAAACTCCTGTATTGTCTATTTATGCCCCGGGAGCTATTTCGAAGGATTTCTTGAAATCATTGGAGAATTTTAAGTTTTTGAATGATCAACATATTGCTATTATTCAAGATAAGAATCCAGTGAAAGAACATGATGACCGACTTTTATTTTTACCAGAGCTAACGGAACAAGCTGTTGAACAGGAAGTTATACTGTCGCAAATAAAGTCGCAATATAAGTTTAAAGATTCACCGACATGGTTGCCGGAAGTGGTGGCATCCTATTTAGTGAAAGATACGATTGGCTCAGATAAAGCAAAGAAAATCGTGAAGACGTTAAAAGAATATATGACAGCTAATCAAGAGTCGACATGGCAGGAAGCTTTGAATAAACTTGGGGAAGAGCCGATTTCCCCTGCATCAATGGACGATCTTTTATCCGAGGTATTAGATGCAAAAACGTCTTATTTTAAGTTGAATGCTGCTCAAGAAAATGGCACATATCCACTATTATTTGAGGATGAACGAAGTGTTTACGTGAATGATGTTTTGAAAGAAGACGTTCGTGTAATACTTTATGAAGGGCAAGTATTATATAATGCTGATAAATTGTTACCTTATTTAGGCTATACTGCTGGTGAAGGTGAAAATGGGTATTATATCAATAGTGATAATCGTACCTTCCGATTCCCGAAAGAACCAGGATTTTATGTATTTAATCAACGTAGATATTCGACTATTTCAGAACCGATTATTAAAATTGCCAATAATTATTATATTGAAGAAGCTTGGCTACAACGATTATTTTTAGTAGAATTACAAAAAAGTGATGGTCGTATCAATATTAAGTTATTAACACAAGAACAAGAATAAACTTTTTGCAGCGGAGGTTCGTCTTTCGCTGCAAAAATGCTTTTATCTTCAATCAGCATGTTGTTGTTGCGACAACAACAGAGTTTTGACTGTGCGAAAGCGAAGCGACAGCAACAAGAGGGTTTTGACTGTGCGAAAGCGAAGCGACAGCAACAACAACAATTACGCCAAGGCGAAATTGATTTATGGAAAAAGAAAGTACGGTGATTTACCTATGAGAGTTGTAGCAGGAGAACGTAAAGGGATGCCTTTAAAGGCAATTGCAGGGAACACGACGAGACCTACAACTGATAAAGTAAAGGAATCCATATTTAATATTATTGGCCCATTCTTCGATGGAGGTATAGCGCTCGATTTATTTGCAGGGAGTGGTGGCTTAGGTATCGAATCTTTAAGTAGAGGGGCTGAGCACGCCGTATTTATTGAAAAAGATGCAAAGGCGTTCCAAGTACTACAGGATAACATAAAAAAATGTCGTTACGAGGATTGCTCTGAGCTTTTTCGTATCGATGCGAAACGTGCTGTGAAAGCGTTATTAAAACGTGATATTACGTTTAAATTAGTATTTTTAGATCCACCATATCATCATAAAGAATATTATGACTTAGTACAGATTCTTGTTGACAATGATAAAATTCAACATGATGGCATTATTTTATGTGAGCATGCAAAAGAAGTAGAATTACCACAGATATTTGGGGACTTTGTATTAAAAAGACAAGAAACATATGGCGGAACGATTATATCCGTTTATCTTCATTCGGAGGGTGTCTAAGCACCCCTTGGACATTGATCGTTGCATAGAGGAAGAGGGAGAATAAGTTGTCAGAGAAGATTGCTGTAGTTCCTGGAAGTTTTGATCCGGTGACATTTGGTCACTTAGATATTATTAAACGGGCGGCAGATGTATTTGACACAGTTTATGTTGCTGTTTTAAATAATTCATCCAAGCAGCCGTTATTTTCAGTGGAAGAGCGCATGGCATTAATGGCAGAAGTCACTAAAACATTGCCTAATGTACGTATTGAAAGTTCATCGGGGCTATTAATAGACTATGCTAAGGAAAAAAAAGCAAAAGCGATTGTCCGTGGTCTACGTGCTGTTTCGGATTTCGAATACGAAATGCAAATTACTTCGATGAACCGTTTTCTTGATGAAACCATTGAAACGTTTTTCATCATGACAAAAAATCAATATTCATTCTTAAGCTCAAGCATTGTTAAAGAGGTTGCGAAATACGGTAGTGATGTTAGCGAGCTTGTTCCTGCTTGTGTTGTAGAAGCTTTGAAGGAAAAGTATCATTTTTAACTTTTTTTAGCCCGTGTCCAAAAACATCTGTACCTTTCGTTAAACTTTCGGTACATAAGACGAAATAGAGGTCTAAGAACGCCACGCAAGCGACAGCAACGAGGCATAATTGTTAAATAAACTAAAAGAATGAGGCTGGGACAAAAACTAGTCTAAGCTTTAAAAAGCGCGAGAAATCAATTTTTAGAAAAGTTGATTTCCCGCGCTTTTTTGACGTAGAATTTTGTCCTGGTTTTATTTATTTGACAAAAAATGGATTTGGGAATTATCATAATACTTTCTGCGCTATTATTTGTGATTAAATCCGAGGGAAGCTATAGGAGTAGGGGAATGATTGATTTCCTCTGCTGTGCTTACTCCTAAGTCCATTCTTTACTCCTCATGCCAATCATTAAATAGTAAACCTTATCTTTACTCTCTCTAAAGAACGATTATTTATTTTAAGAAAAAAAGAGCATAAATAGTGGGTACAATGATTATGCTAAGTAGGCGGAATTTTATATATGGTCGAACGGAAAGCTTGGCTGATTTCGCAATTACGAAAATTTGTAAGTGAATGCTTATACTTTGCATTGTTAACAACATAACAACTAGTAATGGTAAATATGGGAGATCTGGAAATGCTGAGACGGTCATTTTAAGTCCATTTGTAACTTCAAGAATGGCTGCTATGGAAAGCTCAGCTGTATAGGGAAGTTTAGGTATCAGTGAATCTAAGCCTTGCTGGACAATCGTTTGGATGGTAGTGAAAAAAATTATTGTAGTTCCAACTAAAAGTATTGTCGGTGCTGTTTCTTTAATACTTTCAGAAAATGGTGCTGTATGCAAAGGTGTATTGTGTATGGAGATGCTAGGAGGATCCGTTTTACGAAATAAGAAGTAACCAGTTATTAAACAGCAAATATTAAAACTATGTAGTAAACATAAAAACATCCATCCGAACGTATTACTGTGTAATAAATCAAGGCTTACAAAGCCTAGCACGAAAAGAGGACTAGGTGCGTGACATACGGCTAATAAAAAATTTGCTTCTTTTGGATGTAGTTGCCCACTGTTTTTTAAGTAAACAATCGTTGTTGCTCCAGATGGATACCCTCCGAGTGCGCTAATAATGTAGGCTTGTACGTATAAAGAAGCTCTTTTTGTTTTAGTTCGCATAGGAGCTGTTAAACGGAGAAGCCATTGCGTTAAAATAAGGTAAGGTAATAAATACGGAAAAAGGGCCTCCATAAAGAGGTTTAAACCTAAATCAGTACCATTATGAGCAGTTTGTGGGAATAACAAGAGTAATAGAATAAGAACTATGCAAATCGCTATTTGAATTATCGCATACATGTTATCATCTCGTTTCAACTTTTTGTCATTCACATAGGCAAATGCTAAAATCAATATATGTAAAAAAGGCAAAAACATGAACGTATGGTTTTGCGAGCGTCCTAGGAGGTGTTTTTCTTTGAAGAAAAAAATTAGTATTTATGCAGTGTTAATAGTCGTGATTTGTTTTTTAATGTTGTTCCGACTAGACGCTTATATCATGAAGCCGGGAAGTGCTTATGATGTCAGTAAATTTGTTAACGTTGAAAATAGTCACACCGATGATAAAGGATCATTGAGCTTAATGACGGTGGCTATGCAGCAAGCAACGCCTTTTTCATATTTATGGGCGAAAACCCAAAAATATCAAAAACTAATGAATATTGAACAAGTTCGAAATCCATTAGAGGATGAAGAGGAATATAATGTTCGACAGTTTAAATTAATGTCTGATTCTCAATTTAATGCAAAGTATATAGCTTTTCAGAGGGCTGGTCTCCAAACAAAAATTCTCTTTAATGGTGTTTTTGTATTAAATGTCCTAGATGGCGGTGCTTCGGATAATTTATTAAAAGCTGGTGATGAAATTATTGAGGTTGATGGACAAAAAATTAAAAATCAACAAACGCTTGTAGATCTTTTAAAGCCAAAGCAACTTGGAGATAAGGTGACAATTAAATTTAATCGTAATACAAAAGAACAAGAGGTAACGATTACATTAAAGGAAATCCCTAAATCAGAAGAGAAAAGGGCAGGATTAGGTATTACTTATACTGAAAGTAAATCTATTGAAACAAATCCAAATGTGTCTATGAAAACGGAGGATATTGGAGGTCCGTCTGCTGGGCTAATGTTTACCTTAGAAATTTTAGACCAACTTCTCGAAGAAGATTTAACGAAAGGTTATGCTATTGCGGGGACAGGTGAAATGCTGGTAGATGGCTCTGTTGGAAGAATTGGTGGAATAGACTATAAAGTCATTGCTGCTGATCGTGATGGTATGGAAATCTTTTTTGCACCAGATGATGAAATTACTCCAGAAATGAAAGCTAAATATCCTGAACTGGAATCTAATTATGCTACAGCAGTAAAGATTGCGAAAGAAATTGGAACAAAAATGAAAATAGTTCCGGTTAAAACTGTGGATGATGCAATCGAATATTTAAAACAGTTACATCCGAAATAGGTTTTCACTGTAACGATGGGTTAGTTTCCATTGCGGTTTGGTTCTTTCCTGGGAGTGTCCAATGAGACGCTTGGGCAACTAAAGAGGTTTGTCTAGCAACAGCGACAGCAGGAGGTTGATACGAAGGCGTATTACAGGGAGTGATGCTCCTAGTCTTCGTTCCTCTAATTGCTTGCTAATGTTGATGGGGAAAAATGATAAAAAAGCCTGGTTACTCAAAATTAATTGAGTAACCAGGCTTTTTTGTTTACCTTGATGTTTTAAAAATCTAACTTAATTCTCTGCTACAAGTTTTATTATTTTTCCTTCTTCATTAACTACGGCAATCGCTTTTGAAGTATCTATGTTGTAAATAGCATAAATTTTTGTTTCAACTGGATAAATATTTGAAGACAATTCTTTACTGTCTTGCTCTTTGTTGAGGTCGTATTTTACTTCGCCTAACTTTTCGCCAAGTTGGTTATTTTCTAAAACTTCTTCAGTCATAATGTAATGTGTATTATTGTACTTTACGAATTGAAATGCCCAAGAAGATGAAGAATTGCATCCTATTAACAAGAAAATTAACAAAAAACAATAAAAATATAAAAAATACTTCAAAGCCATACCTCCTGAAGAATTTTTTGTAGTTTTCCATTTCTTAAAAACGAATCGGTGGTGTTTGATAATCTTTAGGAAGACTTTGCTCTTTTGTTCCTTGTTCTATACTTAAATTGTAAACCTCTGCTGCATGTATATCTACAGCAAGCATAGCATCATCCATAGCAGCTACACGACTGATTAAAGGTAAAGGTATATCTTTTTTATGCATTCCTAAATAACGTTGTCCCTTCTTGCTCATACCAAGTAAACGTATGCTAGATGGGGCGTCAAAGCTTTGCAACTGTTCCTTTGTAAACCCAGTATAAATGTGTGTAAGCATGCGTTGAAGTCGCGTCCAAGTATAGCGTTTTGATTTAATTTTCTCCATAAAGCTACTGAATGAATGACTTGTTTTCGCTGCTTTAATTAGAGCGTTTTCAATGCCTTCTGTTACTTCTGCATAGCGCGTAAGTTCATGAGGTGTGTGACGAATAAGCGTAAACTGTAACAATGGCCAAAAAGTTTCCCAACTTGCAAATTCACCATATTTTTCGTACCAATCAGCTAAATAATCAAACGATGCTTTAGGGAGAAAATCTTCCACACTTTGAAGCGTGTTGGTTGTTGCTAGAGCCTTGCGTATTCCTGTAGCACTAGCTATGGATGCCCCTTCTTGCAAAGCGTCATGGTAACCTGCAACAATGCGAGGGATCGTTAAAGGTTTAATGTTACTACCTAGAGTCGTTGCAGCCTCAATATAATGAAAACCAAGTATATTGTTTGGTTGTCCCAAATCAATGTATGTTGCAGGGAATTTTTGAGAAAGCTGTTCATAGGCGTAATGTAGACTTTTGGGATAGCTTGCACCCGTTTTAAGGCTTTCTTTAATAAGAGTGTTATATTCAGTGCGATGATTATTAATGAGCTGAAACGTATTCATAAAGGGTTGAATGGAACCGTCTTCACTTCCAAAGGCAAAAGAATCGCAACCAATTGCAGATAGTAAGGAAATTGCTCCTTTTGCGAAATCAGTTGCAGGTGCGGTACTATAAACGTAGGGTAGTTCAATGACAATATCAACACCACCTGCGAGAGCCATTTTTGTGCGTGTCCATTTATCAACCATGGCTGGTTCACCACGCTGCAAAAAATCTCCACTCATGACTGCAACGACAATATCCGCTTGTGCTACTTTTTTTGCCTGTTCTAAATGATAGGCGTGTCCGTTGTGAAAAGGATTGTATTCAACAACTATTCCGACTGCTTGCAAATTTAAGCCCCCTTTACCAATGTCATTTGCTTCTCGTTCTTACTTAGAACCTTTTTCTTATATAGAACGGTTTGGAGCAAATACACTTTTTATAATATTTAATTATAGGTGGGTTTTATTGTGGTGACAAGAAATTATCTTGACATCTATTTTTACACATTATATAATCAACAGTGTTGTCTCGAGGTGATTAAACGAATGAAATGGTCAATTCATCAATTATCTAAATACCGCCAAAACGGGATGCCAATCGATGCCTATGTCCAGCTGGACGAGGTGATGGAGCGAAACCAGGATATTCGAGCAATTTCGCCCGTTCATGTAAAAGGGCTATGTACTTTCGGTGCATCGCAAATGACATGTCAGCTAACTGTGGAAGCGACGTTAACATTACCATGTGCACGCACATGGGAAGATGTTGAGTTTCCTATCGAAGTTGAGACAGTTGAGGTTTTCAGCTGGATTGACGAGGAAAAACGAGGGGAAGATGACGGAGATATTCACTATATTATTGGTGAAGTAATCGACATGAAGCCGGTTATTGAGGAGTTAGTGCTTCTTGAAGTACCTTTGCAAGTGTTTAAGGAAAATTCCGAAGGGCAAGTGCATGGTGGGAAAAATTGGTCTTACGCGACGGATGAAGACGTTGAACTACACAAAAAAGCTGACGAACAAAAAGTGGATCCAAGACTTGCTAATTTAGCTAAGTATTTTGATCAAACAGACGAATAGACGATCTGTAAGGAGGTGCCATCAATGGCTGTACCATTTAGAAGAACTTCTAAAACTGCAAAAAGAAAGCGTCGTACGCATTTCAAATTATCTGTACCTGGTATGGTAGCTTGCCCAAACTGTGGTGAAGCTAAATTATCACACCGTGTTTGCAAAGCTTGCGGACAATACAAAGGTAAAGAAGTAGTAAGCAAATAATACAGTGTTTGCTCACTTAAAAGGCTAGTAGAGAGACCATGGCTCTTTACTAGCCTTTTTGTTGGCTTAAAGAGACGGAATTTTCCGGCAATAACGAAAAGATATATAGTACTATAATAATTGTATGATACAATTTATCCATCAGGACAAAGGGGGAAATAGTATGGCTTACATAATTGATAACAAAGAAGGTATTATGACGTTTACGATTAATCGAGAAGAAAAACGGAATGCGGTAAATGATGAGGTTATGGATGGGCTACAAGAAGTCATTACATATATTCGAAATCATGAGGATGTTCGTTTTTTAGTCGTTACGGGAGTAGGGGATAAATCATTTTGCTCGGGCGGCGACTTATCTGAATTCCATGCGCTCGAAACGGAGGATGAAGCGTTTGGGATGTTAGGTAAGATGGGCGAAATATTATACGATCTTGCAACGTTACCTGTGCCAACAATTGCGTTAATTAACGGAACAGCGGTTGGTGGAGGTTGTGAAATTGCAACAGCTTGCGATTTTCGTCTAGTGGCAAGTCATGCGAAGTGCGGTTTTATACAGGGGACATTAGCAATTACGAGCGGCTGGGGAGGCGGTACATACTTATTCGAACGAGGATTACGCCATGATCGTGCGATGAAGATGCTAGTCGATGCGAAGCCATATTCAGCAGAATTGCTATATGAGATTGGTTGGGCAATGCGCGTTTTTGAAGGTTCAAAAGAAGCGGCATTGAATAATTTTATCGAACATATGCGTAAAATTCATCCTTCTGTTCATAAAGCTTATAAAGAAATTGAGCTTCGTAAGTGGCGTGAGCGTAATATGTATGAACGTGTTATGGAGGAAGTTCGTACATGTGCTAAATTGTGGGAAAGTGAAGCTCACCACGAGGCAGTTGCTAATTTCCTAACAAAGAAAAACAATAAATAATGTATAACGGCAGTGATTATAACAAAACTTAATCACTGTCTTTTTTAATTCGATGATTCTATTTTGCTCGTTCACGCATATAGTAGTAAAAAATGCGAGGGTGATAGATTATGGAATTGAAAAAAAGAAAAGATCAATGGACAAAGGAAGACGATGAAAGATTAGCAGAAATTGTGTTGCATAATGTGCAAAATGGCAAAACACAGCTAGAAGCTTTTGAATTGGCTGCTGCTGAACTAGGTCGTACAAAACAAGCTTGTGGTTTCCGTTGGAATAAAACATTACGCAGTCAATATAGTCAGTCACTACTAGCTGTCCGAAATCAGCCACAACAATCGATGCGGAGTCATTTGAAACTGGCATTAACAAGTTTTGATGAATTAACAGAAGCCTATCAAAGTCTCGAAGTAAGGCACCGTGAATTACAAAATGAACATGATAAACTAGTGAAATGGTTGCAGCAAGGGTATTCTTTAATGAAAGATTAAATAAGGAAGCTGCCAAAAGTTAAAAGTGCTGTAGAGTAAGGTACTTAGAAAAAATGTAAACTTGAATGAAAACATAATGCTGCGCTGAGTGTTTTAAAAAATATTCATCCCTCATTAACGATCCGTAAAATTCCAATAGGTGAAGGCTGATAATTAGTGAGAAAAAACTACTGATTAAAGTTTCACTTTTTATATTATCGTAAACACTTAGTCAATCCTGTATAATAAAAGAACCTGCATAGGAGGTGCCTTAGAGATCATTCTAAGGCACCTCCTTCTGTAGAAAGGGACGAAAAGGATCATTTAACTTCTTTCAGTGGGTGTCTTTTGTGCTGAAAGCAAACGACAGGTACGGGTGTCACAACATCCGCTGAAATAGAGGAACTCAGTCTAAGAACGCCACGTCCTGTGGCAATTTATCTGTGAGAAAGCAAAGCGTCGGCAACAAATGTTTTCTGTGCGAAAGCGAAGCGGCAGCAACAATTATATCGAGGTAAAATTGATTGATGGTCGGTAGCGGCTAAAATGTAATGGCAGTAGAGCTGTTTAGGAGGGCGTTCTCTTATGTTAGATCGTCCGTTGTAAATGTGGGAGGTGTAATGAGTTGTGGATGTAGCGGTTATTGGTGCAGGTGCTGTAGGTCTGTTAACGGCAAGCTTTTTAGCTGAGTCTGGTATGTCTGTAACGTTGGTTTCAAGAAGGAGTGAACAGATAGATGAACTTAATGCGAAGTATTTAACACGAGTGAATGTTGATGGAACGAAAACTGCACAAAAAGTAGCTTCAACTACGAACTTAATGGAGTTATCACAGCAAGATTTAATTGTAATTGCTGTTAAGTATGGTCAATTACAAGAGCTTTACGGACAATTATCTGCGTTGCCGAGTACAGTTTCGTTGTTGTTTATGCAAAATGGTTTAGCACATTTTGATGAAGCTCTTCGTTTGCCACAAAAAAATATTGCCTTTTGCTCTGTGTCATTTGGTGCTCAAATGATAGATCGGGTAACCGTGCAACATAGGGGCGTGGGTGTTTGTAAAATTGCGATAGAGCGAGGAAACGGTGATACGTTTAACGATTTGTTGCAATTAAAAAATTCCTTGTATTCGTTTGAGTTGGTTGCTAATGCTGAACAAATGTTATTTGAGAAAGCGGTATTTAACTGCTTGATTAACCCATTAACGGCTATATTGCAAGTGAGGAATGGAGAGTTAATAACGAATAAGCAAGCATTTTTATTGATGCAAACTATCTATCGAGAATTAACGGATGCTTTTGAAGACATAGAACAAGCTATACCTTTTTTCAAAGTGATAGAGTTATGTGAAATAACAGCAAGCAATACATCATCTATGCTAGCGGATCGGATACATGGGAAAAAAAGTGAAATTGACACGATTGTAGGAGTAATTTTAGAAAAAGCTCTAGCGAAAGGTCATAATTTGCCTACTTTACGCACTTTATACTACCAAGTACTTGCGATAGAGGAGAGCGGTGAAAGACGTTGAAAGATTTTTTACATATAGTTATAAGTATCATTATTTTTTGTCCAATCCTTCTTTTTGTGATTGTCTATTTAATTAGTCGAAAGGTTAAAATTCGAGGCACTCATGCTTTTGGAGTAGCATCGGACGTGACAACAGTGTGTTTGTTTTTTTCAGTACCACTAGTAATTAGTGTGCTGTGGAATATCGATGTTAGTGCGCTATTAGTAACGTTTGCGATAATGATGGCGATGATTTTTACATATATTGATTGGCGGACGAAAAAGGAAATTGAAGTGAAATTGCTCCTTAGGAAAATTTGGCGCTTTCAATTTTTAGTGTTAAGTACGGCATATATTGTTATTTGTATAGTAGGTGTTATTCGATCTGTTATTGAATATTTACAGGCTGTCTAAGCATTTTCTTTTCATGTTGATGCCATAAGCGTTAAAATAATAGCATTAAAGATTGTTTTATATTAATAACTCTATATTGCAAATAAATTAAATAAAATTCCAATGTACGACAACGTTTGAGTAGCTAACAAAAATCGTATACCGTTTTTTGAATATTTGTTGGAGTTTGTCGATTTGATAAACGTTCAAATTGCTTAGTAGTATTAAAAGGAATTTATTTTATTTCAAGTTTGCTTATGAAGAGTAAGAAGATGATTTAGTGAGTAGAGGAGTTTGTGTTAAATGAAACTGGAGTCAATCCAAGTACCCATAAAAAATCGTTTGCTAGCAGATTATTGGTCGTCGAATACTGCTATCCATGAGTTTTTTGAATACGCATATAACGATAAATCTTTTGAAAAACGAGCGCAATATTTAGATCAGCATGCATATGATCAAAAAGAATTAACAGCCATCATACGTCAATTTATGGAGCCGCTCGGATTATCGAAGAAAGCGAATGAACATTTGCAGCAACTAGAGCAAGGGGCTGTTGCAGTTGTCGGTGGGCAACAAGCGGGTATATTAACAGGCCCTCTTTACTCAGTGCATAAGGCGATTTCGGTCATTGCATTAGCGAAAGAGCAAAGTGTAAAACTTCAGCGACCGGTTGTTCCTGTTTTTTGGATAGCTGGTGAAGATCATGATTTAGAGGAAATTAACCACACGTATACTGTATGTGGTGAAGATATTAAAAAACGTGTTTACGGTGAACGTTCAAGACGTAAAACGATGGCTTCTGAAACAAGTATAAACAAAGAATCAATGACACAATTAATAAATACGATTGCGAAGGATATGGGCGAAACAGCATTCACTGAAATGCTTGTGAAACAATTAGTGAATACTCTTAATGAGTGTGAAACATTTACGGAATTCTTTGCGCAACTTATGAACCAATTGTTTAAAGATGAAGGTTTATTGATGATTGATGCAGCAGACTTTAAGTTCCGCCAATATGAGCGTGATAATTTTACCCGTATCATTCATAAAAATGAAGAAATTGCTAGAGTGGTGACAGAAAAAGAAGCGGAGCTTGAACGTGCAGGCTATGGCAATCCTATTTTGGCATCAAACGAGGCGGCCAATTTATTTTATGTAGAAGATGGGGAGCGTCATCTTTTAGAAAGAAAAAATCAGCAATTTGTAAATCTAGCTGCAAATATCAAGCTATCGCGTGAAGAAGTTTTAGAAATTGCAGAAAAACATCCTGAGCAGTTAAGTAATAACGTTGTGACGCGTCCGCTAATGCAGGAAATGACATTGCCTGTGCTTGCGTTTGTTGGTGGACCAGGGGAGCTTGCGTACTGGGCGACATTGAAAGATGCGTTTGCGGTATTAGGTTTACAAATGCCGATTTTTGCTCCGCGTCTTCATATCACGATTGTCACACGTCATGTAGAACAACTTTTACGTGAATATCGTTTAAATGTTGCCGATGTTTTGGGTGGAAAAGCGGTACAGCTTAAAGAACAGTTTATTGCTGAAGTACAGGATGCTGAAGCGAAGCATCAAATTCAGGCGATGCAACAAGATCTTTTAGAAAAGTATGAGGCCCTTCAACTTTATTTAGAAGAGCAACAACTCTTACTAGATAAAATTCTTGTGAAAAATAAAGAGAATCATCTAAAGCAATTTGAGTATTTACAGCAAAAGGTTGAACAAACTGTCCTTAACAAGCATGAAACGACAATTCGAAAATTTATGACGCTACAAAATGAGTTGTATCCGAATGAAGGATTCCAGGAAAGAACTTATAACCCTTATCAATATTTTAATGAGTTTGGGCCTATGCTAATTACTGAAATGCTGAAACAAAATTATAGCATTGGCAATCACCACTATTTAATTTATTTATAATCCTAATATTTGTAACTTTATACCCAATTAACAATTTAATACAATATTAATTTAATGAACAATGACGACATAAATAGTAAATGGAGAGCTATCCTACTAAGGGTAGCTCTTTTTTTGTGTCATTTATCATGGGTTCGATATGTTGTTAAAGGTCTATTCACATATTAAGTATAAAAATGTCAAGTTTTTTTTAAAAAAAGTGGTGGAAAGTGGGGGGATGTGGTACATTATTTAATAAAGTGGGGTGAATAGCATGTTCATGGGAGAATATCAACACTCTGTTGATGCGAAAGGACGATTAATCGTGCCCGCAAAATTTCGTGACGCCTTAGGTGAAACATTTGTTGTAACGCGCGGACTTGATAATTGTTTATTTGGCTATCCTATGAATGAATGGCGAAAACTCGAAGAAAAATTAAAGGACTTACCGATGACTAAAAAGGATACACGTGCTTTTGCAAGGTTTTTCTTTTCAGGAGCAACGGAAGTAGAAATAGACAAGCAGGGGCGCATAAATATTCCTTCAACTCTTATGCAGCATGCACATCTTGTGAAAGAATGTATCGTGTTAGGAGTTTCGAATCGAATTGAAATATGGGCGAAAGATGCTTGGGAAGCTTACTTCAGTGAGTCGGAACAATCCTTTAATGAAATTGCAGAAAATATGATTGGCTTTGATTTTTAAAATTTATTTAGTTAAGGCCCGAAGGGAGCGAGTGGTATGTTCGATCATACAACCGTGTTATTAAAAGAAACTGTTGATGGGTTGAACATCGATCCTGATGGTGTATATGTGGACTGTACGTTAGGTGGAGCAGGACACAGTGAATATTTAGTACAACAATTATCTGAAAAAGGGCGTTTAATATGCTTCGATCAAGATATGACAGCTATTAACAATGCAAAAATTCGATTGGCGCCATATATTGAGCGTGTGACATTTGTTCATTCGAATTTCCGCTATTTAAAAGAAGAGCTATTAGCGCTTGGTATTGAACAAGTTGATGGTGTTTTATATGATTTAGGCGTATCTTCACCTCAGCTAGATACACCAGAACGTGGCTTTAGTTATCACCATGATGCACCTCTAGATATGCGCATGGATCAAACAGCAACACTTACAGCATTTCATGTTGTGAATGAATGGGCATATGAAGATTTAGTACGTATATTTTTCCGTTATGGGGAAGAAAAATTTTCCAAGCAAGTTGCTCGTAAAATTGAAGAAGCACGTAAGGTGGCACCGATTGAAACAACCGGCCAACTTGTAGAACTTATTAAAGAGGGTATTCCAGCAGCGGCTCGCCGTAAAGGTGGACATCCAGCGAAGCGCATATTCCAAGCAATACGAATTGCTGTTAACGATGAGCTAGGCGCGGCAGAGGATTCGTTAGTCGATGCGATTGATATGATAAACGTAGGTGGACGCATTAGTGTCATTACGTTCCATTCATTGGAGGACCGCCTATGCAAGACTATTTTTAAGGAAGCGTCATCATTACCGGAATTACCACCGAATTTGCCAGTGATTCCAGATGACATGAAGCCAACTTTAAAGCTTATCACGAGAAAGCCGACTCTTCCTTCTGATGAAGAATTGGCAGTAAACAATCGTGCTCGTTCAGCAAAGCTTAGAGTGGTTGAGAAAATTAACGACAAAGGGCGTGAGTAAATGGCAGCAGTTCGTGTAAGGCAGCACCAGCAACAACAAGTGCAACAACCGTTAACACCTCCTAGTCCACAACCCACTATTATCCGTCGTAAAAAAACGAACCAGAAGTTTGAAAAAACAATGCTAATTGTTTTAGTTAGCATTGTTGCTGTATTATCGGTACTAGTTTTGAACAAGCAAGCAGCAATTCAAACGACTAGCATGGACATTCAAAAAATCGAAACTGAAGCAGAAGAGATTGCTAAAAAGAATGTTGACTTGACAGTTCGTGTGAGTGAACTTTCTACATACGATAACATATGGAAAAAAGCTAAAGAACTCGGTTTAACTCAAAATGAGAAAAATGTAAAGGTAGTGCCGGGAGAATGAAAAAAAAGAGATTTCGATTCCAATGGGGAGCCTTTCTATTATTAATTTTTTATGGAGGGCTCTTTTTTCTATTGTTCTCAAGAATGTTTATGTTACAGGTGACAGGTGAAGTGGAAGGACAAGAGCTTGCGGCAAGAGCAGCTGCTAAATATAGCAAAGAAAGTGCAATATCAGCAAGCCGTGGGAAGATTTACGATACAAATGGACAAGTTATCGCGGAAGATACACTTAGTTATCGACTAATCGCCGTCGTCAATGAACAAGCAACGACGGATGAAAAAAAACCTCGACATGTAGTAGATGCTGAAAAAACTGCAAAAATATTAAAAGAATATATTCCTATGGACGAAGAAAAAATCTATAAACAGCTTACTAGGGTAAATAATAAGGGCAAAAAGCCTTATCAAGTTGAATTTGGAAGTGCAGGCCGTGGGATAAGTCATGATACTATGAGTAAAATCAAAGCGGAGAAATTACCAGGGATTGTATTTATCAACGATTTAAAACGTTATTATCCAAATGGTATCTTTGCCTCGCACTTAATTGGTTTTGCACTAAAAGAGGACAATAAGGATGGTACGTTCACGACAAAAGGAAAAATGGGTCTTGAGCTTACTTATAACAAAGAACTAACCGGAAAAGACGGTAAGGTTGAATATGAGACAGATGCATTCCATTATTTATTGCCGAGTAGTGAAAAAATGGTGACGCCTGCGAAAAATGGTGATGACATTTATTTAACACTAGATAAAACAATTCAAAGCTTTTTAGAGGAAGCGATGACAGCGGTTGAAAAGGAATATAACCCTGAATCAATGACAGCTATTGTGGCAAATCCGAAAACTGGTAAAATCCTAGGGATGTCACAACGACCTACGTTTAATCCTGATACACGGGAAGGTAAAAATATGAAATGGCTAAATGAGGCTATTGAAGAGACTATTGAACCAGGGTCAACGATGAAAACGTTCACGCTCGCCTCGGCTATTGATACAGATGCGTGGTATCCAAATGAAAGTTATATGTCAGGAACATACTGGGTTTTTGGCGAGCCTATTAGAGACCATAATGGTGGGAGAGGTTGGGGACCAATTACTTATTTAGACGGTTTCCAACGTTCATCCAATACTGGGATGGCTCACCTTTTAAAGAAAATTGGTAACGATGTATTTTTTGATTATTTAGATCGATTTGGATTTGGTAAGAAAACAGGCATTGATTTACCAAATGAAGCGTCAGGTACACTTTTATCGAAATATCCAGTAGAACGAGTGACAACAACGTTCGGTCAAGGTTCTACGGTAACACCGATTCAGTTAATTCAAGCAATGACAGCGATTGCGAATGGTGGAAAGATGATGCAACCTTACGTTATTGATCGAATTGTCGATTCCTCAACAGGGAAGGTTATCCAAAATCATGAGCCCGTTGTAAAGGGACAACCAGTTTCAGCCGACACAGCGAAGCAAGTTAAAGAAATCCTAGCATCTACGTTAACAGCTAAGAATGGTACAGCGAAGGATTTTATCCTTGATGAATATGAAGTTGCAGGGAAAACAGGTACTGCTCAAATCCCACTAGGAAATGGTAACTATTCATGGGGAGCAAATGAATTTTTATATTCTTTCTTAGGGATGGCTCCTGCAGATGACCCTCAGCTCGTTATGTATGTCTCTGTAAAAAGACCAAAGCTTAAGGGTGAGCTTGGTTCTGTACCAGTTTCAAAAGTATTTAACCCAGTTATGTTAAATAGCTTAAAGTATTTAAATGTTAATCCAGAAGATGTAAAGCATGTTGACGATACAAAAATACAAGATTACACAGGTCAAAGTGCTGAGGCTGTACAAGTAGAGCTTGCGAACGATGGTCTAAAGCCTGTTATTGTTGGTAGTGGCGGTAAAATTATTGACCAATATCCAAAAGGTCCTCAAAAACTTGTAAAAGGTAATTTTGTATTTTTAAAGACTAAGGGTAATATAACGCTACCAGATTTCACTAGTTGGTCGTTACGTAATGTACTTGCTTTTAAGACGATGACAAATTTAGAAATTAAAGTTGTCGGAGAGGGCTTTGTAGCTAGTCAGAGCGTCTCGGCAGGAACGGTAATTTCAGATAGTTCACCGATTGTTGTGAAGCTGAAAACGCCAGCTGAAAGCTTTAAGCAAGATGTAGAGACCCCACCCGAGGGTGAAACAACTGAATAAACCCTGAATAGAAGCCCGCTTTATTTCATACGTTGTAAAAAACAAGGTGTGATGTCGAATGAAGTGGATTTCTATCCATTCCAAAAAGCGATTGCGTATATTATACGTATTGTTTATGTTTGTAGCTGTTGCGGTTGTTATTAGGCTTGTCTTCTTACAAGTATTAGATCAAAAAGATCTGACAAAGAAAGCCGAAGAGAATTGGGACCGAGAAATTCCTTTTGCCAATGAGCGAGGGCATATTACTGACCGTAAGGGGAAAAATATTGTCACAAATAAGCTTGCGCCAACTTTGTATTTCATGCCTTCGCAAAGTAAGGATATTGAAGGAGCAGCAGCGAAAATTGCACAAGTTTTGGGAGTAGATGAACAAAAGCTGTTGGTAAAAATGAAGAAAAAAGCATACTTAGTAAAGCTGGCACCTGAAGGGAAAAACATTTCGTATGAAAAAGCAGTGGAGTTACAAGGTATGCAGATTGAGGGATTATATAGCGGTGTCGATTATTCAAGGGATTATCCATACGGTACCCTACTATCTCGCTTTTTAGGCTTCACAGGTTATGATGCTCAAGGTTTAGCAGGAATTGAATATGAATACGATAAGTTGTTAAAGGCTAATTCTTCTGCAATACGGATCTTTACAGATGCCAAAGGGAATAATTTACCGAACGTAAAGAGCGCCTGGAAGGCTGGTGAAGATGGCGCAACGATCGAGCTAACGGTAGACGTAGATGTACAACAGGTCGTCGAGCGTGAATTGTCACAGGCAATGGAGCGTTATGACGCTGACCAAGCAATGGCGATTGCTATGAATCCAAACACTGGCGAGATTTTAGCGTTATCCTCATATCCAACCTTCGATCCGGCAGCATATCAAACGGTAGAGCCTGCTATTTACAATCGGAATTTACCAGTTTGGATGACATATGAGCCTGGGTCAACGTTTAAAATTATAACGCTCAGTGCTGCTTTAGAAGAAAATGTAGTAGATTTAGAGAAGGATACATTTTATGATCCAGGCTATTCAATGGTTGTAGGAGCAAGATTGCGCTGTTGGAAGCGTGAAGGTCATGGCTCTGAAACCTTCCTTGAAGTTGTAGAAAATTCTTGTAACCCAGGCTTTATTGAATTAGGTCAACGAATAGGCAATGAAAAACTACTACAATATGTTAAAGATTTTGGTTTTGGCAAAAAAACAGGTTCTAACATCGCTGGCGAAGCTTCAGGGATTTTATTTTCCAAAGATTCTTTTGGACCTGTTGAGCAGGCCACAACTTCATTTGGCCAAGGTGTTGCCGTAACACCAATTCAGCAAGTGCAAGCAGTAGCCGCAGCAGTAAATGGGGGCAAGCTATATACGCCATATGTTGTGAAGAAAATTATTAATCCTAATACTGGAGAAGTTATAGAAGAGACTAAACCGGAAGTTAAAAAACAGGTTATTCGTGAGGAGACGTCTGCAAAGGTACGAGGTGCATTAGAATCTGTTGTAGCAAAAGGCTCAGGACGTCAAGCTTACCGAGATGGATTACGGATTGGTGGCAAAACAGGTACAGCACAAAAGGTGGAAAATGGGCGCTATAAAGACGGTGAATATATCGTATCGTTTATTGGCTTCGCACCTGCGGATAATCCGCAAATTGTCGTTTATGTAGCAGTAGATAACCCGAAAAAGGGAACACAGTTTGGCGGTGTGATCGCAGCTCCAATCGTTGGACAGATTATTGAAGACGTTGCACCTTTTGTTGGCATTGAAAAATCGAAGGAACAGCTTGAAAAGGATTATCGTTGGGGTGACCCAATCACTGTGAAGGTACCAAGTTTTATTGGTCAAACGAAGGATGATATTGCCAAGCAACAATATCCATTCCGTATTGAATGGCATGGAGAAGGTACTAAAATTGGCAATCAACTGCCTGAAGTGGATAGTGTTATTAAACAAGATGGCACCATTCACCTTTATTTAGAGAACTAATATAACTTTACCTTTAAAAAATGGGAAAGAACCACTATTATAATGAAGGGTAGTAATAAATACATGAAAGTATGTGCTTTTTTCTTCAAGAAGAAAGTGAAACAAGATTTAAAGGAGATTTTTCAATGAAACTCGCAACAACACTTACCATTTTAGCTCTTGCTTTTATAGTAACAGTTATCCTGGCACCAATTAGTATTCCACTTCTTCGCCGATTAAAGTTCGGTCAAAGTATTCGTGAAGAGGGACCACAATCCCATATGAAAAAAGCTGGTACACCAACAATGGGCGGTATTATTTTCTTACTGGCCATTATCCTCACTGCTGTTGGTGTAGGTAGCTTTTTAGATTTATTTACAACATATACTGTCGTACTGTTATTAGTATTAGTAGGATTTGGGTTAATCGGCTTATTAGATGATAGCTTAAAGGTTGTATTTAAACGTAATTTAGGACTAACATCAATTCAAAAGCTTATCGGTCAAATTGTTATTGCGGTCCTGGCTTATTTCTTACTAGGATCGTTTGATACAACACTTGCTATACCATTTACAGATTGGACGATCGATCTTGGTAATTTCTATGTAGCCTTTTTAATTTTCTGGTTAGTAGGCTTCTCAAATGCTGTGAATTTAACAGATGGATTAGATGGGCTTGTGGCAGGTACTGCATCTATTGCCTTTGCAGCATTTGGTGTTATTGCTCTATTCCAAAAACAAGCTGATATCGCCTTATTTGCATTTGCGGTGACAGGTGCATTATTAGGATTTTTACTTTTCAATGCGAATCCTGCAAAAGTATTTATGGGAGATACGGGTTCGTTAGCATTAGGTGGAGCTTTAGCCATGGTCTCTGTATTAGTAAAAGCAGAACTTTTACTGTTGTTAATTGGATTGGTGTTTGTTATTGAAACATTATCCGTTATTTTACAGGTAGGTAGCTTCAAACTTCGTAAAAAACGTATTTTTAAAATGAGTCCTATTCATCATCATTTTGAATTATCAGGTTGGTCAGAATGGAAGGTAGTACTTGTCTTTTGGTCAACTGCTTTAGCAGTAGCATTGATTGCAGTTTTATTGACTGCAGTTTCATTGGAGGCATTCTTATGAGAAACTTTACAGATTTACAACATAAAAAAGTCCTTGTTTTAGGTCTAGCTAAAAGTGGTGTGGCTGCAGCTGAGATTTTACATGAGCTTGGCGCCTTTGTGACGGTCAATGATTCTAAACCATTTGATGAAAGCCCAGATGCGCAAGGTCTATTGCAAAAGGGAATTACGGTTATTTGTGGCCGTCACCCAGAGGATTTACTCGATGAAGGCTTTGAATTAGTAGTGAAAAATCCAGGGATTCCTTATAGTAACAAAATAGTAGCAGATGCAATAAACCGTGGAATCCCCGTATGGACAGAAATTGAGCTTGCCTATTTAATTAGTGAAGCCCCGTTTATCGGTATTACAGGGTCAAATGGTAAAACAACAACGACAACAGTAATTTTCGACATGCTGAATAACGGTGGTTTACAACCGTTAATTGCAGGGAATATAGGGACAGTCGCCTGTGGTGTTGCAAGAGAAGCACAAAAGGATAATGTAATCGTTACAGAGTTATCGTCTTTCCAATTAATGGGAATAAAAACTTTTAAGCCAAAAATTTCCATATTAACAAATCTTTATGATGCTCATCTTGATTATCATGGGACGTTTGACAACTATGCAGAGGCAAAGTTTGGTGTTACACGTAATCAAGATGAAAGCGATTATTTTATCTATAATGCTGATCAGCCGATCGTTGTAGGCTATGCTACACAATCAAAAGCTAAAAAGGTACCATTTAGTTCTAAGGGACGTACGGATGAAGGAATTAGTGCGGATGATACAACAATTTACTGGCAAGGTGAGCCTTATCTAGATCGAGCAAATATCGCTTTGCCTGGTAAGCATAACTTAGAAAATATATTAGCGGCTGTCGCAGCTTGTATTTTAGTCGGCTGTGACAAAGCTAAAATGGAAGAAGTTTTAGCGAAGTTTGGGGGAGTTCGTCACCGTACTCAGTTCGTGCGTGAATGGAACGGCCGCAAAATTTACAATGACTCAAAAGCTACAAACTGCTTAGCAACAAAAAGTGCTTTAGATGCATTCCAAGCACCTGTTATTTTACTGGCAGGTGGCTTAGATCGAGGACATTCGTTTGAAGAATTACGTCCATGTATGAGCCATGTAAAGGGTGTTGTTGCCTTTGGAGAAACAGGACTACGCTTTGTAGAATTTGCAAAATCATGTGGTGTACAACAAACTGTCATTGCCCAGAATGTTGAGGATGCAGTACATTACGCAGCGCCAATGTCAGCGGAAGGCGATGTTATGCTATTATCTCCAGCATGTGCAAGTTGGGATCAATATGACAGCTTTGAAATACGAGGCGATGTTTTTATTGATGCTGTAATGAAGCTGTAATGAGCCTGTAACTATTTTAGAATATACTTGACTTGGAAGGATGGCAATACTGAGAGGGAAAGAAAGCTATTTATTGCTCGTCACAACATTGATGCTTTCTATAATCGGCATTATTTTCGTCTATTCTGCAGGTACCTATTGGAGTGCCGTTCATTATAGTGGAAAAATGCCGTTTTATATGAAGCAAAGTCTATACTTTGCGGTAGCTATTGTAGTGTTTTTAATCACTTTTCGATTAAATATTTTGAAAGAGCAGTCCTTTTGGAAAATGGCCTATATATTTTCGTTAATTTTACTAGTCCTTGTACTTATACCAGGAATTGGACTAGTTCGAAATGGTTCTCAAAGCTGGATTGGCATAGGTCCTTTAACAATTCAGCCAGCAGAGCTAACGAAAATTACAGTCATTGTATATATGAGCCATATTTTAGCACAGCATAAAACAGGTAAGTCGATTGTTAATTGGCGGCATGGATTGATTTTATTATTGCCTGTAATACTTATTATGCTTCAGCCTGATTTTGGTTCAGTTTTTATTCTCGTTGTGTCTGTGTTTTTATTGCTTTTTGTGGCAGGGTATCCTTTAAAGCTTTATGCCATGTTTTTGATAGCTGGAATTGCTGGGTTAGTAGGCTTGATTGTTACAGCGCCATACCGACTTAAGAGGATTGAGGCGTTTATCGATCCGTGGGTCGATCCTTTAGGTAGTGGGTTTCAAGCTGTACAATCATTAATGGCTATAGGCCCTGCTGGAATTTTCGGGCATGGTTTTGGACAAAGTAGGCAAAAGTTTTTATATTTACCTGAACCACAAAATGACTTTATTTACGCAATAATTCTTGAAGAGGTTGGATTGCTTGGTGGACTTAGTATTTTAGCACTTTTCGTACTGGTGATTTATGCAGGCTATAAATTTGCAGTGCGAGCTAAAACAAGAACATCATATTACGCAATCATCGGACTTGTAACAATGCTTGCCGTACAAGCATTTTTAAACATAGCAGTAGTGATTGGCTTAGTTCCTGTAACAGGTGTTACATTGCCTTTTATCAGCTATGGGGGAACATCTTTAGTAACAATGTGGCTAATAATAGGTATTATTTATCAATTAGCGAAATAAATATAAAGGAGGAGTACTTTTTTGGAGAAAGTAATTGACATAGAAGATCGCATACCTACGCTAAAAAAGCGACGAAAAAAGCGTACAAATCGGAAATTTATAGTGCTAATATTACTTTTCTTTATTGTGTTAGCAGTACTCCTTTATTTTCAATCTCCTTACAGTAAAATCAACAAAATAACAGTCAACGGTGCTCGATTAGTAGAAGAACAATATTATATGAAGACAAGTACTCTTACAACTGGGAAGTCGATGTGGGGATTTAAAGTAGAAGACGTAGAGAAAATATTACTAAAGGATAAATGGGTGAAAGAAGCACATGTTAAACGTAATTGGCTTCGGGGTGTGACAATAGATATTAAAGAATGGAAAAAGGTTGCTTACTTAGCTGGTGACGGTACTTATTATCCATTGCTTGAAAATGGCAAGCGCTTTGAACAAGTTGGGGATGATATCCCGATTGATGCACCTGTATTTATCGGCATAACTGGCGAAAAGACAATTAAGAAACTTGTCAAGCAATTAGCACAATTAAACCCAGAAGTATTAGCATTAATTTCTCAAGTCAATACAAATAGTAATGAAACAAATCCTAATGCAATCAAGCTCTATATGAACGATGGCTATGAAGTTCGTGCCGTTATTCAAACTTTAGCAGAAAAACTAAATCATTACCCTTCACTTGTGGCACAAATTCCAAATTTGGAGAAGGGGGTTATCGATTTAGAGGTCGGCTCGTATTATCGTCCTTTCAATACTGAGTACAACCAAGCAAATATTGATTTAGATCAAGATGCGGCCAACCAGGAAGTGAAAAAAGATGAACAACAAGAAAAAGAATAGCAAAGAAAATTTCTTTTCAAGAAAACAATTTCAGTTGCTTATTGTTTGTGTGACTATGGGGTTTATCATTGGCTATTCCTACAACCAGGCAAAAGAAAATCGAGATGCAGGTTCGACTAATAAGGAGCTTTTCGAGCAAGAGGAATCTTATCGTGAGGAGTTAATTGCACAACAAGAGCGAAATAAAGAATTATCAGAAGAGGCGAATGCTTTGCAAGAAAAAATTCGCAAGTATGAAAAATCGTTTGTCGCTAGCAAAAAGGATTATACAAAGCTTGTTGAAGAAGCAGAGGATTTACGCTTGTTGTTAGGTGATTTAAATTCAGAAGGAAAAGGGATACGTATTACCCTTCAAGATGGTGATTACAATCCAAAATCCGCTAATCCTAATGATTATATCGTGCATGAAAGTCATATTTTTAAATTGCTCAATGAACTTAAAATTTCTGGTGCGCAAGCAATTGCTATTAATGGTCAACGTGTTTTAGCGAATTCTTATATACGCTGTAATGGACCAGTCATCACTATTGATGGCAAACAACATCCAGCTCCATTCGTCGTCGAAGCTGTAGGAGATTCAGCAACATTAATAGCTGCCTTAAACTTAACTGGTGGCGTTGTGGATCAATTATTAAATGACAATATTGTTGTATCATTAGAAGAAGATCAAAAGCTTGCAATGCCAAAAGCAAAAGTAGAAAGTTAAACGATTTCAAGTCAATATTTACAGATTAAATTTGGTTATAGCCTCTAGGTAGCTTATAGATATGCAAAGTTTAAGATCTAAGGCGTAAATCTGTGAGGGGTTACGATACGTCTAGGAGGGGCTATTTTGAAAAAAAATATGTTTACCCGAATAACGATCGTGCTATTTATTATCGGTTTGATGATAGCGGTACAATACAATACCATAAAGCAACCAGCTGAGCGAGATACACGAGATATTTGGGCCATAAGAGAGGAATTAGCAGAAGAGAAGCAAAGGCATTCCGCATTATTAGCAGAAATTCGCTCACTTAATGAAGTAGTGGGTCGCTATGAGCAATCTGAGAAAGCAAATTTACAGTCAGCATTAAATGAAACGCTGAATCGTTTAAAACTACAGGCAGGGCTAACTGAAGTCACAAGTCCAGGAGTTATACTTCGAGTTGAACCAGCACCCGAATTAGTTGAAATGGGGTATGAAATCAAAGAAATTACACCTGATTTACTAACCCAATTACTAAATGCTCTGTTTAAAAACAATGCAGCAAGTGTCGCGATAGATGGAAATCGCGTTGTTCAGACGACAGCCATTCGAGACATAAATGGAAAGACTACAGTGAACAGTGTACCACTGTCCTCACCACCCTTTGAAATTTATGTTGGGACAAGCTCTTTTAAAGAAGCTCAAAAAATGTACAACTCGTTACAAGCTTCTACATTTATCGATTCCTTTTATTTGGATAACTTTAATTTATTAATAGAGGAACCATCTGAGCATTTAACAATCCCAGCATTTGATCAGCCATTGACAAATGATTATTTAACAGAGGTGGAAAAAGGAGAATAATATATGTGGCTACCATTTTTAGGTTTGATATTTGGACTTGCCCTTGGCTTGTTAACAAATATACAAATACCCTCTATATATGAAAATTATCTGTCAATAGCTGTTTTAGCAGCTTTAGATACATTATTTGGCGGTATTCGTGCTCAATTACAGCAAGTATATGACGATAAAGTATTTGTATCAGGATTCTTTTTTAATATAGCTTTAGCAGCAGGATTAGCCTTTTTAGGTGTGTATTTAGGGATAGATTTGTATTTAGCTGCTATTTTCGCTTTCGGAGTACGTTTGTTCCAAAATATAGCAATAATTAGGCGTATTCTACTAACTCGCTTAGATGAGAAACGTCATAAAAAGAACAAAAATTCCATAGAATGAGAGAAAAATTGAGCAAAATGCTCGATTTGCTTAGACATTATGCTGAATTTACAATAGAATGAGAATAAGAGCATTTTTTCAAGGAGGTGCAGCTAATTGAATCAGCAAGATTTATATATTTCTCTTGATATAGGATCCTCCTCTATCAAGGTATTGATAGGTGAAATGAGCGACGGCCAATTACATGTAATTGGAGTCGGAAATGTAAAATCGAATGGAGTTCGAAAAGGTGCAATTGTTGATATTGATGCAACAGTTCAATCGATTCGAAAAGCAATAGATCAAGCTGAACGAATGACAGGGTATCAAATTAATGAAGTCGTTTTAGGTGTTCCTGCTAACCAGACGATGTTACAACTAGTTAAAGGTGTTGTCGCTGTAAATAGTGAAAATAGAGAAATTACAGATGATGATTTAGATAGAGTGGTAGAATCTGCACAAGTCATGTCAATACCTCCTGAACGTGAATTAGTAAATATTATTCCAAGACAATTTATTGTGGATAATTTAGATGAAATAAAAGATCCGCGAGGTATGATTGGTATTCGTTTAGAAATGGATGCCACAATGATCACAACTTCCAAAACACTTTTACACAATGTTTTACGTTGTGTAGAACGTGCAGGTCTAAGTATTCGAGAAATCTATTTACAACCACTAGCAGCAGGTTACTTTGCATTAACAGAGGATGAAAAAAACCAAGGTACCGCTTTCATTGATTTAGGAGGCGGTTCAACGACTATCACAGTATTCGACGAAGGACTGTTAACTCATACGGGTGTCATTCCAGTTGGTGGCGATCATATTACGAAAGATATTTCAATCGTCTTAAAAACACCAACAGAACAGGCAGAACAAATTAAACATCAATTTGGACATGCCTTTTATGATGACGCATCAGATGATGAACTCTTCGAAGTACCAGTTGTAGGGACAGATTCAACAGATCAGTACAGTCAGCGCTTTATATCAGAAATAATTGGCGCTCGTTTGGAAGAATTATTTGAGTTAGTCATCGACGAGTTAGCCCGTCTAGGTGTTAGAGATTTACCAGGCGGTGTTGTTTTGACAGGAGGCGTTGCAAAGCTTGAGGGAATTGCTCAACTAGCACGCCAGATACTGCAAACACGTGTTAGAATATATACACCTGATTATATTGGCGTTAGAGAGCCTTCATTTACGACGGCAGTTGGACTTATTCGTTACGCCTATTTAGAAGATGATTTTTATGGAAAAAGTACAAATACGCAGCCTCTTGAATATGCAGTTGTAGGATCCCCTGCAGCCACACCAAAGAAGCAAGAATATGCTGCACCTTCAGAATCAAAAGGAAGCGTAATCGGAAGAGCAAAAAAATTATTTGATAAATTTTTTGATTAACTTCTTTCAGCAAATGTCCTTTGTACCGAAAGCGTAGCGACAGGTACAGAAGTCTCCACCTCTATAGGTGGTGAGATGAATTCGGATTTAAGCTACTTTTCAGCAGATGTCCAAACACCTGCCGAAAGAAGTTAATGCCTCCGGCGGATGTCACGGAATCGGAAAGGAGTTCTAAGAGGATGTTAGCCTAAAATCATCGCATCCATGCGATAACGGCTAACTGACCTGCGTCGTGCAGGCCTAAGAACAAAGCCGATTCCGGACGCAATTATACCGAGGCATAATTGATCTTGAATGCGTAATGAATGATACAGAGTCGAGTTACCGTGGGAGGAAAAAGAAATGTTAGAATTTGATACAAGTGTTGATCAACTTGCAGTAATAAAAGTCATTGGTGTTGGTGGCGGCGGTAACAACGCTGTCAATCGAATGATAGAACATGGTGTACAAGGTGTTGACTTTATCGCAGTAAACACAGATGCACAAGCGCTAAATTTATCGAAAGCAGAAATAAAGCTACAGATTGGAACAAAACTTACACGTGGATTAGGTGCAGGTGCAAATCCTGAAGTAGGGAAAAAAGCTGCTGAAGAGAGCCGTGAACAATTAGAAGAGGTTCTACGTGGTGCAGATATGGTATTCGTTACAGCTGGAATGGGCGGGGGAACTGGTACTGGTGCCGCGCCAGTAATCGCTCAAATTGCTCGCGATTTAGGAGCTCTTACAGTCGGTGTTGTAACGCGTCCATTTACGTTTGAAGGTCGCAAACGACAAACACAAGCTATCGGCGGTATTGGTGGCATGAAGGAGTCTGTTGATACTTTAATCGTTATTCCGAACGACAAGCTGTTACAAATTGTTGATAAATCTACGCCAATGCTAGAGGCATTCCGTGAAGCAGATAATGTTTTACGACAAGGTGTACAAGGTATTTCGGATTTAATTGCAACGCCAGGTCTTATTAACTTAGACTTTGCAGACGTAAAAACAATTATGTCTAACAAAGGTTCAGCGTTAATGGGTATTGGTATTGCTACAGGTGAAAACCGTGCTGCAGAAGCAGCTAAGAAAGCTATTTCAAGTCCTTTACTTGAATCATCAATTGATGGCGCAAAAGGTGTCCTCATGAATATTACTGGTGGCTCAAATCTAAGCCTATTTGAAGTACAAGAGGCTGCAGATATTGTAGCATCAGCATCAGACGAAGAAGTAAATATGATTTTCGGTTCTGTTATTAACGAAAATCTAAAGGATGAAATTATTGTTACAGTAATTGCGACTGGTTTCTCAGAGGAAGCTTTACAGCAACAGCGTAATACTACACGACCGACGTTAAATACAAATAGACAAGCTGCACAACAACAGCAAGCTCCGATTCGTGAGCAACGTCAAGATGTGCATGTACAGCAAGAACAACCACGCCAAAATCAACAAAATTATGTACAGGATGACATGCTTGAGGTACCAGCATTTTTACGTAACCGTAAAAATCGCGGATAAATCAGCATTCAAACTTTAAAAAGCTCGTATTTTACATTATGTGAAATACGAGCTTTTTTGTGTTGTTGAAAAACTATTGTTATGAATGTTGTTGCTGCTGTCACTACGCTTTCGCACTGAAAATACTTGTTTTCTTTAAATTAGAGATTGACATCCCCAGAAGATATATTCTATGAAGTGGTTGATTGGAGTGGAGACTGGGCGACTCCTTGGGGATCAGCGATATTGAGGAACGAAGGCTAAAAGCATCACGTCCTGTGATAACGCCTTCGTGACCAACATCCTGTTGGCCCGAGACCCTGCAGCGAGCAACGCGAGTGAAGCGGCTCATCGGACGCCCCCAGGAAGCTCTGCTCTGCGCGAAAGCGAAGCGTCAGCGGCAAAGCGCCCAGTAGGAACGGAAATCAACCACTCGCCTTGCAGAAAAGCCATATACTATATTTAATATGCCAGCATAATTTCATTCATATTCCATTGATATTTTCAGTGACTTAAAAATTAATTATGTTCAAATGTGTAAGGAAAGGATGTATTTTGTCAAAACATTTTAATAAAATGATGCGATTGTTTGACAATATTTGTGGGAGTAACATGCTAACTTTGTATGTAGGAGGCGGCTGTTATGTATGGAGAATGGCTGGTGCTCATTAATACACTTTTTAATCTAGCGATACTCAAGTTTACGGCAAAAGTAACAGGGGTTTTTGTAAAGAACACAAGATTATTAATGAGTTCTATTTGTAGTAGTTTTGTAGCTGTAATAGGTGGGCAAATGCTGTTAACGACGCTACTGAGCTTTATCTTACTGATTGGACTAGCTTTTCGCTTCAAGATTCGAAGCTTTCAAAAGCAAGGACCAATCGTTTTAACAGCAACAATTATTATTGGTGGATTATTAACAGCATTACAACCGTATTTAAAGAATCTTTCTGTTGTCCATTTTATAATGATTTGCCTACTACTAGCTGTTGGTAATCTTGTAGCTTTTTATAAGCAATGGGGATTTGTAAAGCTTGAGCGGTTAAGTGGTCAGTTTGTGTTTGCTACGACGTTAAAAATTTTTGATGTAAAGATACCGCTTTCTGCATTTGTGGATACGGGAAATCAAGCGATTGAGCCACTATCAGGAAAACCTGTACACTTTGTCTCTTATGCAGCATTACGTCCACACTTACCTGCAGCATTTTGCAAATCATTATTAGAATGGCAAGAAACTGATCCGTATAATGTATCCATGTTTTCAGAAGATTATCAGCGTTATATTCGATTTATTCATGTCAATACAGTACAACAGCAATCGGTTGTATTAGGTTTTCGCTTTGAAGAGTGGCATATAAAGGGGGAGCACTCACAAGTGAAAACGAATGAATATATCGTTTTAACAAAAAAGGCTAAAAATTTTCCACATAGCACAGCAGCAATTTTGCATTTTTCAGCGCTTTCAAATAACTCATAGAGGGGGAGAACTATTGCTTCTTAGGCTACTTGCTAGCTTGAAAAAATTTTGGAGTAAGTTTCGGAGTCGTGAAACGTACTATATAGGGGGAAATGATTCATTGCCAGTGCCATTAAGTCGAGAAGAAGAAGTTACAGTCATTGCATCCTTTATGAATGGTGATTTACGAGCTAGAGATACACTAATTGAACGTAATTTACGTCTTGTTGTTTATATTGCTAGACGTTTTGATAATACGGGAACGCCGATTGAGGATTTAATAAGTATTGGCTCAATCGGTTTAATAAAGGCGATTGAAACGTTCAATACAGATAAAAATATTAAGCTTGCCACATACGCATCTCGTTGTATTGAAAATGAGATTTTGATGCATTTACGTAAAACAAGTCGCATGAAGGGTGAAGTTTCACTAGATGAACCATTAAACTCCGATGCTGATGGAAACGAGTTGTTATTGTCTGATATTTTAGGAACTGAAGAGCATATTATTTTAGACAATGTAGAGAAGAAAATTGAGCGTCAACATATGTTTCATGCCATTAATTTACTAGGTGCGCGTGAAAGATATATTATGGAATGCCGATTTGGCCTCAATGGAAAAATTGAAATGACTCAAAAAGAAGTTGCTGATCATTTAGGTATTTCGCAATCCTATATTTCCCGATTAGAGAAGAAAATTATTCAAGATTTACGTGAAAATCTGAATCAGCCAATATCTTAGAGAGGGAAATTTAACCTACCTAAAATTGGTCTTAGCTTTTGTGCATATTCTCGTTTCTCTCGGACAAACTGATGTAACGGTTTAGTCAGAGAATAACATCCGGAGGAATCGAATATGCGAACTAAAGTAGATCTTTGCGGCTTAGATACATCGACTTTGCCAATTTTAAAGCACGAGGAAATGAAAGAACTATTCATTCGTTTACAAGCTGGAGAAAATGAGATTAGGGAAGAGCTTGTAATGTGCAATTTAAGGTTAGTGCTCAGTATAGTCGGTAGATTTGCCTACAGGGGTGAACAGGCAGATGATTTATTTCAGGTAGGCTGTATTGGCCTCATGAAAGCTATTGATCATTTTGATTTGAAACATAATGTACGTTTTTCAACATATGCTGTTCCAATGATCATTGGTGAAATTCGTCGCCATCTGCGTGATCATCATGCATTGCGCGTTTCTCGTTCTTTAAGAGATATTGCATATAAAGCAATGCAGGCAAAAGAACAATGGATAACCGATAATTTACGAGAGCCAACAATTGAAGAAATTGCTGAAATGATTGACATGAAAAAGGAAGATGTTTTATTTGCTTTAGATGCCATTCAAGACCCAGTTTCCTTACAGGAACCCATTTATTCAGACGGTGGAGACGCTGTTTATATGATGGACCAATTACGTGATGATGATGTATCGGAAGATCAATGGGTTGCCTACGTGTCAGTAAAGGAAAGTTTGCAAAAGTTAGATGATCGTCAACAAATGATTGTTGCAAAGCGTTTTTATTACGGTGAGACACAAACTGAAATTGCAAAAGAATTGGGGATTTCTCAAGCGCAAATTTCACGTCTAGAAAAAAATGCAATTGAAACAATGCAGAAAGATTATAAGTAAAAAAACAATGCGCACCCGAATTCTCGGTGCGCATTTTAATTTATATCAATGGTATAAATTAAGTAGGGCTCCTCGGCAAAATGAGGGATGGATTTCCGTTCCGACTGGGTGCTTTCCTGGGGGCGTCCGATGAGCCGCTTCACTCGCGTTGCTCGCTCCAGGGTCTCGGGCCAACAGGATGTTGGTCACGAAGGCGTTATCACAGGACGTGATGCTTTTAGCCTTCGTTCCTCTATATCGCTGATCCCCAAGGTCGCCCAGTCTCCACTCCAATCAACCAATTCATATAGCATGTATCCTTATCCAATCGCTATAATTTAAGTGATAAAACGTTACTTTAGCAAAAGGGTTTTGTCTAATGTTTTCCGTGCGAAGACGAAGTGTTAACTTAAGGTATGTTGTTATAGCGTCCACTATTGAATTTCTACGCTATCGCTGATTGGAGTGGAAGGCTACTCGACTCCCGTGGGAAAGCGAGACAGTCGAGACCCTGGACGGAGCGAATGTTTTCTGTGCGAAAGCGTAGCGGCAGCAACGAAGCGGAGGAAGCGGCTCGACGCTCGCCCACAGGAAGCTCTGCGCGAAAGCGAAGCGTCAGCGACAAAGCGAGTAGCCTGGAACGGAAATCACCTCTTCTTTTTGCCAAAGAGAGATTCGTTAATCATTTCATTTTCATTTAAACAACAATAAACACATAAATATATATAGAAAACATAGTTTATTGAGATAAAACGATGTTGTGAGTAATTGATTTAGGGAGGGATAAAATGCGTTTCTCGATGTTACAGCAAAAAGAAGTTATTGAAGCAGGCAATGGACGCTTTTTAGGATTTGTGGTAGATGCAGAAGTTTCCAAAGAAACAGGCTATGTAACGGCTTTTATGATTGCAGAACCCCGTAAATATCTAGGCTTTTTTCGCGGAGAAGAATCTGTTAGGAAAGTGTATATGAAAGATGTACTTGTAGTGGGGAAAGATGTAATTTTAGTAAAAGCACTATCCTAAAGAGAAAAATATTTATACAAATTAAGCAATTTTAAAGCATAGGCAGGGTATAAGTACTTTCACATAGTCCAGGCTATTCATTGATAATTCAAGCATTGCTTGTTACAATAAAAGAAACTATTGTTGTAAAGTTGGGAAAAACAGTGACAAAAATCTTAGTAAATTTGAAGAAAATTAATGATCTTATACAAACAGCAAAAAAACGTGCAAATCGTGAAACGGAAAAAGTCCAAGTTATTGCAGTGACAAAAGAAGTTTCTGTAGAAAGAACACAAGAAGCAATTGATGCAGGGCTTATACATTTAGGTGAGAACCGTCCTGAAGGCTTAAATCGTAAAATTGAAACGATTCAAGCTGATGTACATTGGCATTATATCGGGTCTTTACAAACCCGTAAGGTCAGACAAGTTATTGACAGTATTGATTTTTTACATTCATTAGATCGTTTGAGTTTAGCACAGGAAATTGAAAAAAGAGCAGACAAACCTGTCAAATGTTTTGTACAAGTTAATGTATCTGGCGAGGAAGCAAAACATGGTTTATCGATTGAAGAAGTCCTGCCTTTTATTGAATCATTAAAGGATTTTACAAAAATTCAAATTGTTGGTTTAATGACAATGGCACCAAACACAGATGAGGATACAATTATTCGCTCTGTTTTTAAGCAATTAAAACAATGTCAACAGCAAATAGCCGAGCAAGGATTCGCGCACGCTCCTTGTACCGAGTTATCAATGGGCATGTCTAATGACTTTGAAATTGCGGTAGAAGAAGGGGCTACATTTGTTCGAGTTGGAACGGCTCTTGTTGGATATGAAAGAAGGGAACAGGATGAGCATGAAAAATAAAATTAAAAATTTCTTTTATCTTGAGGAAGAACTAGAAGAAGAAATCACGCAAGCTCCTATTCAACAGCAACAACCCGTACAACAACAGCAACAGATTCAATCTGCGAAGCCTAAAAAAGTTATGAAGGAGCGTAAAGCACAAGTTCAGGAAATTTTTCCACAAAGTACAACACCTACAAACAACATAGTAAGTTTGCAGGCAGCAATGAATTCTAAAGGTGCAAAAGTTATCTTAGTTGAACCTAGAGTTTATGCCGAAGCACAGGATATTGCTGAACACTTGAAAAATAAGCGTGCAACGATCGTCAATTTACAACGTATTGAGCGAGAGCAAGGTGTACGAATTATTGATTTTTTAAGTGGCACAGTTTATGCACTTAGCGGTGATATCCAAAGAATCGGTAAAGACATTTTCCTATGCACACCTGATAATGTAGAAGTGTCTGGCGAAATTTCAAATTTTATTTTAGACGATAATTAATAGCGAGGATTGTAGTTTATATGGATTTATGGATAATTCTAAGTTATATATCATTAGCATTTAACGTGTATTCTTATATGTTAGTTGGATATGTTTTAATGTCATGGGTGCCTGCTGTACAAGATTCAGCAATTGGCCGTTTCCTTAAAATAGTATGTGAGCCTTATTTGGGTATTTTTAGGAAATTTATCCCTCCGATTGGGATGATTGACATATCACCGATTGTGGCGATTTTTTTACTTAATTTTATTAAAAATGGGCTTTTTATTGTTATTCAAAAAATATACTTTATGTTTTAATAAAAGAAATCCTCACGAACGGTGGGGATTTTTTATTTATGGGGAATACTAAATTTAAACAATATTTAGTGGTGATCCCTAGAACTCCTCAGCAGGTGCAGCAAGACCCTGTGCGAATCGGCTCGTCGGATGCCCAAGAACGGAAATTAACCCCGTTTTGCCTTAAAATACCAATGAAATTGTACAAATAAAAGAGTCATAATAGAGGTGAAGTTATATGGAGCATTTAATACAGCATTTTAGGAAAGATGAACAGCCTTTCATTGAACAAGTTGTGGGCTGGCAGCATGAGGTAGAGGATCGATATGCTCCAAAGCTTACTGATTTTCTAGATCCTCGACAGCGCTTTATTGTAGCATCGATAATTGGGCAGTATGATACATTAAAAACAGCTAGTTCTGGGCTCTTTGATGAAGCAGAAAGACAACGCATGCTGATTTATCCTACTTATTATGAGCCTATGGAGGAAGATTTTCAGCTTACAGTATTTACGATTCAATATCCTGTGAAATTTGTCCAATTAAGCCATCCAGATGTCCTTGGAGCTTTGTTATCTTTAGGATTGGATCGTGGCAAATTCGGTGATATTCGTGTCAGTGACCATCATGTACAATTTGTAGTAGCGATTGAGGTGGCTGAATATGTACGCTTACATTTAACAGGCATTGGCAAGGTAAAGGTACATGTAGAATCGATTAAAGAGACGGAGCCATTGCTTCAAAACGAGGATGAGTGGCTAGAAGAATCTCATACTGTTTCTTCTATGCGTTTAGATGTGATTATTTCAACGATTTTAAAAATTTCTCGCCAGAAGGCACAAGCATTAATTACAGGTAAAAAGGTACGTGTCAATTGGACTGAACGAGATTCAGTTGCTTTTGAATTACAAGAAGGAGATATTTTATCTGTACGTGGAAGCGGTCGAATAAAAATGATGATGACTGAAGGTCGTACAAAAAAAGATAAAATTCGTTTACAAATCGGTCGATTGACCCAAAAAAGCTAAAAATCAAGTGAATTCCATTAATTTTTACTGCTAAGTTGTTGGAACAATTGTATAATAGAAAGTACGAATGTACATGTAAAGGAGAGAAGGATCGTATGCCATTATCACCTATTGATATACATAATAAGGAGTTTACTAAATCTTTCAGAGGTTATGCTGAAGATGAAGTAAATGAATTTTTAGATCAAATTATCAAAGACTATGAAATTTTGTTACGTGAAAAAAAGGAAGTAGACAGACAACTAGAAATTTCCTTAGAACAAGCGAGACATTTTAACTCATTAGAGGAAACGTTACAAAAATCAATTGTTGTTGCACAAGAAGCAGCTGATGAAGTACGAAGAAATTCTCAAAAAGAGGCTAAACTCATTGTGAAGGAAGCAGAAAAAAATGCTGATCGTATTATCAATGAGGCTTTAACAAAGGCTCGAAAGGTGACAATTGAAATTGATGAGCTGAAAAAGCAATCAAAGGTATTCCGTAATCGTTTTAAAATGCTTGTAGAAGCACAGCTGGATTTATTAAATGCTGACGATTGGGACCATTTGCTACAATATGATATTGACCTTACTGAAATTCAAGTATCTGTTGAAGAAGCACAGGAAGCTGATCAAGTTTAATCCTATAGTAGGTAGCAATAAGTGAAACTTGACGTGATTGTATGATTTTCATATACTAATGTAATAGTAATTATTTTGAACACATATGCAAAATAGGCAGAGACGAAGACAGTATTTGTTAGGCGTAGTTAAGCGATTTGGGGATAGTGTGAGCCCGAACAGCAAATAACAATGAACATCACTTCTGAGCTAAAATAACTGAATGCAGTAAGTTATTTCGTGATGCACAACGTTAATGTGCTTTAAGAGTGGTAGTACGATTTTGTGCTACAATTAGGGTGGTACCGCGAGTATAAGCTTCTCGTCCCTTTGAGGGATTGAGGGGCTTTTTTTATGTTCAAATGGCGGAAGGCTTCCATTTTTAGTCGTGTGGCTCTATACTTTCGTTATTGAAAAGTATTGATTTTGCTAATAACTAAAACTTAGGGATAGCATTTCTCAAAACGTATGCCGTGAATATAAATTATCATGCACACCCCCTAGAAAGCGCCAAGTCGGAGTGGAATCAACCCTGCGTTATGGTGATGAGTCTAATAATTGTCGTATGTGAATGAGTGCCTAATTGCATATGTTCTTTGTTTGTAAACATAAAGGAGGAATTGAAAAATGGTTGAGTACAAAGATACTTTATTAATGCCAAAAACAGATTTCCCAATGCGTGGAAATTTACCTGCAAATGAACCGAAGATGCAAGAAAAATGGGATGAAATGGACATTAATAAATTACAGATGGAGCGAACTAAAGGTTACCCTGAGTATGTATTACATGATGGACCTCCATATGCAAATGGTGATATCCATATCGGCCATGCATTAAACAAAGTGCTGAAAGATATGATTACACGTCATCGTTCTATGACTGGCTACCATGTAAACTATATTCCAGGCTGGGATACTCATGGTTTACCAATTGAGCAAGCACTTACGAACAAAGGTGTAAAGCGCAAAGAAATGTCTGTTGCTGAATTCCGTAAATTATGTGGAGAGTATGCTTACGAGCAAATCGACAACCAACGTACACAATTCCGCCGTTTAGGTGTTCGTGGTGATTGGGAAAATCCATATATTACATTAAAGCCTGAATTTGAAGCACGTCAAATTGAAGTTTTCGGTAAGATGGCTGAAAAAGGCTATATTTATAAAGGTTTAAAACCAGTTTACTGGTCTCCATCATCTGAATCTGCACTTGCAGAAGCTGAGATTGAATATAAAGATGTTAAATCGGCTTCTATTTATGTAAGCTTTGCGCTAAAAGATGCTAAAGGTGTTGTCCCAGCAGACGCTAAAATGATCATTTGGACAACAACACCTTGGACGATTCCAGCGAACTTAGGGATTTCTGTAAACCCTGAATTTATCTATGTAGTTGTTGCAGTTGCAGATAAAAAATTCATCATTGCAAAAGAATTATTAGAAACAGTTGCTAACGTACTTGAATGGGAAGCGTATGAAGTTGTTCAAGAAGTTAAAGGTGAAGCATTAGACCGAATTGTTGCACAGCATCCATTCTATGACCGTGAATCTCTTGTAATGGTTGGAGAGCACGTAACTGCTGAAGCGGGTACCGGCTGTGTTCATACAGCACCAGGACACGGGGAAGATGACTATCATATTAGTAAACAATACGGTCTACCTATTCTTAGCCCTGTTGATAATAGCGGCTGCTATACAGATGAAGCACCTGGTTTTGAAGGTATATTCTACAATGATGCAAACAAATTGGTTACAGAAAAATTAAAAGAAGTAGGCGCTTTAGAAAAGCTTAACTTCTTTACACACTCATATCCACATGACTGGCGTACGAAAAAACCAGTTATTTATCGTGCAACACCACAATGGTTTGCGTCAGTTGATGCATTCCGTGATGAGTTACTAGACGCTGTAAAATCAACAACATTTACACCTGCTTGGGGTGAAACTCGTCTTTATAATATGATTCGTGACCGTGGAGACTGGGTAATTTCACGTCAACGTGCATGGGGTGTGCCAATTCCAATTTTCTATGCTGAAAATGGCGAACCAATTATTACACCAGAAACAATTGCCCATATCTCTGCATTATTCCGTGAGCATGGGTCAAATATTTGGTTCCAAAAAACAGCGAAAGAATTATTACCTGAAGGCTTCACACACGCTGGTAGCCCGAATGGTGAATTTACAAAAGAAAACGATATTATGGACGTTTGGTTTGACTCAGGTTCTTCTCACCAAGGTGTGCTAGTAGAACGTGGTATGAAGTATCCAGCTGATTTATATTTAGAGGGTTCTGACCAACACCGTGGATGGTTTAACTCATCATTAATTACTTCTGTAGCTACTAATGGCTATGCACCATATAAGGGACTATTAACTCATGGTTTCGTGCTAGATGGTGAAGGTCGTAAGATGAGTAAATCTTTAGGGAATGTAATTATCCCGAAAAAAGTTATGGATCAATATGGAGCAGATATTCTTCGTTTATGGGTTGCTTCTGTAGATTATACAGCCGACGTTCGTATCTCAATGGATATGTTGAAGCAAGTATCTGAGGTTTATCGAAAAATCCGTAACACATTCCGTTTCTTACACGGAAATGTAGCTGATTTCGATGCAACGAAAGATCGAGTAGCATATGAGGATCTTCGTGAAATGGATCAGTACGTTTATATGCGTCTACAGGATGTATTAAAAACTGTACGTGCTGCATTTGATCGCTATGATTTCGCAGCTGTGTATCATGCAGTGAATAACTTTGTTGCAGTAGAACTATCTTCATTCTATTTAGATATTGCAAAAGATGTTGTGTACATCGAAGGCCATGACAACAAAGATCGCCGTGCAATGCAAACAGTTATTTATGATACATTAATGACATTAGTAAAAGTAATGTCACCTATTATTCCTCATACAAGTGACGAGATGTGGTCTTACTTACATGCTCAAGGTGTTGTAGAAGAGGTATCTGTACAATTAACAGACTTCCCAGAGGTAGATGAACATGCAAACTTCGAAAGTCTACGTGCAAAATGGGTGAAAATTATTGATGTTCGTGACGATATTTTAAAAGCATTAGAGGAAGCTCGTAATGCAAAAACAATTGGTAAATCACTTGAAGCAAAAGTGACAGTTTATGCGAAAGAAGATGTGGCAGCATTATTAAATGATGCAAGCATTGATTTTGCACAGCTTTCAATCGTTTCTGCTTTTGAAGTAGCGTCAATTGAAGCTGCACCTGCAGATGCATTAGCTCTAGAGCATGCATCGATTGTTGTAGAAAAAGCAACAGGTGAAAAATGTGAGCGTTGCTGGTCTATTTCTGAATCAGTCGGTTCAAATGAAGCACAACCAACTGTGTGTGCGCGTTGTGCAGAAGTTGTAGAAAAGTATTACGTTTAAAATAAACAATAGTAATGCAAACTAAAAATAAGAATCTACATTCTATGTAATGAATAACGCAAGTCTCCTTAGTAATGGGGGCTTGCGTTTTTTTGGAGGCCGAGAGCGAAGGATGAAAATCAAAGCGACGGAAAGAACAGAAGAAGCGACGGATGAAAATCAGAGTGACGGAAAGAAGAGCCGAAACGACGGAAAGAAGAGTCGAAGTGGCGGAAGGAAAGGTCAAAGCGACGGATGAAAACCAGAGCTGAAACGACGGATAGAGCAGCCAAAGTCGTGGATAGAATGGTCAACATCGTGGATAGAGTAGCCAAAGCGATGGAAATAAGAGCCTGAATGACGGATGAAATCCAGAGCGACGGAAAGAAGAGTCGAAACGACGGATAGAGCAGCCAAAGTCGTGGATAGAGTAGCCAAAATCGTGGATAGAATGGCCAAAGTCGTGGATAGAGTAGCCAAAGCTACGGATAGAAAGACGAAAGTGACGGAAAGAAGAGCTGAAACGACGGAAAAAGCCAGAGCGACGGAAAGAAGAGCCGAAGCGACGGAAGGAAAGGTCAAAGCGACGGATGAAAACCAGAGCGACGGAAAGAAGAGTCGAAGTGACGGAAAGAAGAGCCGAAGCGACGGAAAGAAAGGTCAAAGCGACGGATGAAAACCAGAGCGACGGAAAGAAGAGTCGAAGTGACGGAAAGAAGAGCCAAAGCGACGGAAGGAAAGGTCAAAGCGACGGATGAAAGCCAGAGCGACGGAAAGAAGAGCCGAAGCGACGGAAAGAAGAGTCGAAGCGACGAAAAGCCAAAGCGACGGATAGAAAGACGAAAACGACGGAAAGAAGAGTCAAAGCGACGGACAGCACACAAAATATCCGCAGGAAAGCGCCCAGTAGGAACGAAAATCCCTCCACACAATGGTATTGATCCATATTTTCATGCTATATTAGTTATTCTGAGATGGGCTGTTATGGTAGAATAGGTTAGATGTTGAGCGAACGGAGGAGTGTCTGTGTATAAATATTATGGATTGGCCGTATTCGTAGTTATTTTAGATCAGTGGACAAAATGGCTAATTGTGAAAAATATGGAGTTTGGCGAACGAATTTCAGTATGGGATCCGTGGTTTGGGATATTGTCTCATCGAAATAGAGGAGCGGCATGGGGAATGTTAGAAGGACAAATGTGGTTATTTAGCATTGTCACGATAGGCGTTATTTGTGCGATCCTGTACTTTTATCATAAAGAGGCTAAAGGTAAACCTATTTTTCAAGTAGGCTTAATGTTTTTATTAGGTGGAGCTGTAGGTAATTTTATTGACCGTATCTTTAGAGGTGAAGTGGTCGATTTTGTAAATGTCTTAATTCCAGTAATTAATTATGATTTCCCAATCTTCAATATTGCAGATGCTGCTTTAACAATGGCGGTAGTGATATTAATGATTGGCTTAATCGTTGAAGATAAAAAAGGAAAGAAACAGGTGAAAGAATGACGCAAGTATCATATACAATGGAAGAACAACAACAGGGAGAGCGCATTGATAAGGCGCTTTCGGGTGTGCAATCAGAATGGTCGCGTACACAAATCGGGAATTGGATTACTGAGGGTATTGTCAAAGTAAATGGAGAGACTGTTAAGGCGAAGTATAAGGTGAAAATAGGGGATATTATAGAGATTGATGTACCCGAAGCAGAGCCATTAGATGTTATTGCTGAAAACTTAGACCTTGATATTGTTTATGAAGATGCAGATGTCCTTGTTGTGAATAAACCAAAGGGCATGGTTGTCCATCCAGCACCTGGACATTTGACGGGTACGCTTGTAAACGGCTTAATGTATCATTGCAAGGATTTATCGGGCATTAATGGTATTATGCGACCAGGAATTGTTCACCGTATCGATAAAGATACATCAGGATTATTAATGGTTGCTAAAAATGATGCAGCTCATGAATCGTTAGTGAATCAGTTAGTCAATAAAACAGTGACACGTAAATATACTGCGCTAGTTCACGGGCACATTGCACATGACAAAGGCACTATTGATGCACCGATTGGTCGCGATCAAAAAGATCGTCAAAAACAAGCAGTTGTCGATAAAGGGAAGCATGCAGTAACTCACTTCCAAGTTATCGAACGCTTTGGTGAATACACGCTTGTAGAATGTCGCTTAGAAACGGGACGAACTCATCAGATTCGTGTGCATATGAAATATATTGGATTCCCACTTGTTGGTGACCCAAAATATGGACCGAAAAAGACAATCGACTTTGGTGGACAAGTATTACACGCGGGTGTATTAGGCTTTGATCATCCTACATCAGGTGAATATTTGCAGTTTGAAGCACCAATTCCTGCTGATTATGAACAATTATTAAATGATTTAAGAAATAGGCATTGACGTATAGTAAAAGAAGGTCTATACTAACAAAAGTGAATGAACAACTTAACTAAATATTCACCTTTAATGACAGTCCAGAGAGGCTGAGAAGGTACATGTGAATGTGTTGTAAAAAATTTGTGCTGCAAATTTTTCAACATACTATTTAAACACGTATATAACCCTCTCAGGCCATTCGCCTTGAGAGGTTTTTTTATGGACACATGGCCAACAATAGATAAAAGAGAGGAGGAAACTTACATGGCACAAAATGAGTTATTAGATGGCCCATCTATGGCAAGAGCGTTAACACGCATTGCACACGAAATTATTGAACGCAATAAAGGAATCGATGAATGTATTTTAGTTGGTATTAAAACACGAGGTGCCTTTCTTGCAAGACGTCTTGCAGAACGAATTGAAAAAATTGAAGGCAAACCGATCCGTACAGGGGAGCTAGACATTACCCTTTATCGAGATGATTTAACGACAAAGCATGATAATGAACAGGCACATGTTGAACAAGTAGATATTGATGATGTGGTCGTTAATCAAAAAATTATTTTAGTCGATGATGTACTTTACACAGGACGTACAGTACGCGCAGCGCTTGATGCAGTAATGGATTTAGGGCGACCTTCACAAATTCAACTTGCAGTACTGATCGATAGAGGTCATAGAGAACTACCAATAAGAGCTGATTATGTTGGCAAAAATGTACCAACATCTGGCGCTGAGCGAATTGTCGTAAATTTACAAGAGGTAGACGGAGAAGATTGCGTCATCATTTTTAAAGAAGACTAACTATAAAGTGAGGAAACCTTATGTCAAATGCAGTATTAGATATTAAAGATAAACCGACCCCAGTCCAACTAGTGACATTAAGTTTCCAGCACATGTTTGCCATGTTTGGGTCAACGATCTTAGTTCCTCAGTTGGTTGGTCTTAGTCCAGCGATTGCCCTTTTAACAAGTGGAATTGCTACACTGTTCTTCTTATTAATTACGAAATTTCAAGTGCCAGCATATTTAGGTTCATCCTTTGCTTTTATCGCCCCAATTTTACTTGCCGCAGGTGGTTTAAATAAAGATGGTTCAAGTGTAAATCCAGGTCATGCGATGATTGGTGCAATGGCAGTCGGGATTACATATGGAATCGTATCCCTAATCATCTGGAAAAGCGGCTACAAATGGATTATGAAAATTTTACCGCCGATTGTAGTAGGACCTGTCATTATGGTAATTGGTCTTGGGTTATCAGGGACAGCGGTAAATATGGCGATGAATGTAGATGGTAAATATAGCTTTTTACACTTCTCAGCAGCGTTAGTGACATTATTTACAGCTATTATTTTCACGATTTTCTTTAGAGGCATTTTAAGCACAATGCCAATCTTAATTGGCTTAATCGTGGGATATATTTACTCAATGATGATCGGAATTGTAGATTATTCACCAATTGCCAAAGCAGATTTCTTTGCAAAGCCTGATTTTTTAATCCCAGGTGTTCACTATAACTTTGAAATCACAACTAAGCTACTACTAACAATGGTGCCAATCGTTATCGTAACTATCTCAGAGCATATTGGTCACCAATTAGTATTAGGGAAAGTTGTTAACCGAGATTATATTAAAGAGCCAGGCTTACACCGTTCACTTTTAGGTGATGGAATTGGAACATTTATAAGTTCATTAATCGGTGGTCCACCGAAAACAACTTACGGTGAAAATATCGGTGTTCTTGCTATCACACGTGTTTACAGTGTGTATGTCATTGCAGGTGCGGCAGTCGTAGCAATTTTACTATCATTCTTCGGGAAAGCAATGGCAGTGATTGCAACGATTCCAACAGCTGTACTTGGTGGGGTTTCCATCTTGCTTTTCGGTATCATTGCAGCAAGTGGATTACGAATGTTAGTTGATAATCATATCGACTTTGGAAATAGTCGTAACTTGGTCATCGCCTCTGTTATTTTAGTCATTGGTATCGGTGGTGCGAAGTTCGTTATTTCGGAATCACTAAGTATCGAAGGTATGGCATTAGCAGCGATTATCGGGGTTGTTTTAAATGCTATCCTACCAGGTAAAAAAGAAGCGGAAATACCAGTACCGTACAATCAAAATAAAAATTCATAGAAGTACCTTTTAATGAATTGTCCAGAGAGGCAAAAAAAGGGAAGTTGTAGATAAGCTAGTAGTAGGAGTGTATCCTGCTGTAGTTTGTCACGCCTCCTTATGCCTCGTTGATGACATCAACGAGGCTTTTATTATCTTCATTCATCCTACCTCTGAAGGTGAGATGAATGAAGATAAAGCCTTCGGCGGATGTCACGGATTTTGAAAGGAATGAATAAAGGATGTTAGCCTAAAACCTTCGCATCCTGCGAAAACGGCTAACTGACCTGCATCGTGCAGGCTTGAGCACAAATCAAGATCCGGACGCAATTACGCCAAGGCGAAATTGATTTTATAAAACGTTAGTTATACATAACGTTCATGAAACACAACCCAATGGAGGTACATGATGAAAAACTTATTATCGATGGAACATTTAACAATTGAAGAAATTAACCACATTCTAGATCGCGCGCAAGCTTTTGAGAATGGTGAAACTTCATCATTATCTCGCCCATACAACGTCGCAAATTTATTTTTTGAACCAAGTACACGCACGAAAACAAGCTTTGAAATGGCAGAGCGCAAAGTTGGTTGTATCGTTATCCCATTTGATGGAAGCTTTTCGAGCGTCTCTAAAGGGGAGACATTGTACGATACGGTAAAGACGCTAGAAATGATTGGCATGGATGCAGTAGTCATTCGCGCAAAGGAAGATGCGTATTACAATGAACTACTTGAAGATATCAATGTGTCGATCATTAATGGAGGTGACGGCACTGGTCAGCATCCGTCTCAATCATTATTAGATCTTTATACGATCAAAAAAGAGTTTGGTTCTTTTGAAGGGTTGAATGTTACAATTGCTGGAGATATATGCCATAGCCGTGTAGCGAAATCGAATGCATTAGCGTTACAGCGCTTAGGGGCAAATGTTCATTTCCTTTGTCCAGAAGAGTGGCAAGGCAGTTTCGAAGCACATCATTCTTGGGATGATTTAATCGAAATAAGCGATGTGATTATGTTACTTCGTGTACAGCATGAACGCCATAAGGTAAATAAAAGCTTCTCAAAAGAGAGCTATCATGAAGAGTACGGTTTAACAATTGAACGTGAGAAACAAATGAAAGAAAAGGCAATTATTATGCATCCAGCACCGGTCAATCGTGATGTAGAAATTGCGTCAGAGCTAGTAGAATGCGAGCGTTCTAGAATTTTCGAGCAGGTTCGTAACGGTGTCTATACACGGATGGCTATTGTTGAAACAATATTAAAGGGGAGAGAGTAACATGACAAAGGTTCTTCAAAATGTACAAATGCTAAATGAACAAGGCGAGTTACAAACAGTAAATATCGCTATGGCGGATGGCAAAATTACGGCAATAGGTCAAAACGTCAATGTAGTAGGCGCAGAAATGATCGAAGGAAATGGTTTAGTTGTTGCACCAGGCTTTGTTGATGTACATACACATTTACGTGAGCCAGGCTTTGAACATAAAGAAACAATTGCTACAGGGTCAGCATCAGCAGCAAAAGGTGGCTTTACAACAATTTGTGCGATGCCAAATACAAAACCAGTGCCAGATTCAGTAGAAAATATGCAGTTGATTAACGGTCTTATTAAAGAAAGTGCAGTTATTCGAGTACTTCCATATGGCTCATTAACAAAAGATATCTCAGGTGAGGTTCGTACAAGTATTGAAGAATTAAAAGCACATGGGGCTGTCGCATTTTCAGACGATGGTGTTGGTATCCAGCTTGCATCCACAATGTATGAGCAAATGAAGGATGCCGCACAGCACGATATGGTAGTTGTAGCACACTGCGAAGATAACTCATTAATTTACGACGGGGTGATGCATGAAGGGAAGCGTAATCAAGAGCTTGGTTTACCAGGAATTCCATCGATTTGTGAATCTGTTCAAATTGCACGAGATGTTCTACTGGCAGAAGCAGCTGGAGCACGCTACCACGTATGTCACGTATCTACGAAGGAATCTGTACGTGCAGTACGTGACGCGAAGGCAGCGGGTATTCGTGTCACTGCAGAAGTTTGCCCACATCATTTATTACTTGAAGAAATGGATATCCCATCAGATGATGCGAACTGGAAAATGAATCCTCCATTACGTGGAGCAGATGATAAAGACTCACTTCACTCAGCTATGCTAGACGGCACAATCGATTGTATCGCTACAGACCATGCTCCACATACAGTAGAAGAAAAATGCTGTGGTATGGTTGGTGCACCATTTGGCATTGTAGGCTTTGAAACAGCATTCCCACTGCTTTACACGCAGTTTGTAGAAACAGGGAAATGGACTTTAAAACAGTTGATTGACTGGATGTCTGTCAAGGCAGCTCAAATTTTTGATCTACCATATGGCACATTAGAAGTTGGAGCTTCAGCAGATATGATTTTAATAGATTTAAATAAAGAGCAAACAATTGATGCAGAGGGCTTTGTATCAAAAGGACGCAATACACCATTCAATGGTTGGGTTGCAAAAGGGTGGCCGGTCCTAACAATTTTTGAAGGCAATATCGTATACCAGGAGGCAGAGTAATGAAAAAACGTTTACTTATTTTAGAAGATGGCACAGTATTTACAGGCACAGCGTTCGGTAGTGAGCGAGCTTCGCAAGGTGAGGTTGTATTCACAACAGGAATGACAGGTTATCAGGAAACAATTTCAGATCCTTCATTCTACGGACAAATCGTAACGTTAACTTACCCTTTAATCGGGAATTACGGTATTAACCGTGATGACTTTGAATCGATCACACCAGCTATTCGTGGATTTGTAGTTCGTGAATTAGCAAAAACACCTTCAAACTTCCGTTGTGATTTAACGGTAGATGAGTATTTAACTGCAAAGGATATTCCGGGGATTGAAGGAATTGATACTCGAAAATTAACACGCATTATTCGCAGTAAAGGGTCAGTAAAGGCTATTTTAACAGCGGCTGATGAAGAAGTGAATGTGGATGAAGTCGTAGCAAAATTACAGGCAACACCAACGATTACACATCATGTTCGTGAAGTATCACCGAAAGCAGCCTACCCATCACCAGGTCGTGGCAAACGAGTAGTATTAATTGATTACGGTATGAAGCACGGTATTCTTCGTGAGTTAAACAAACGTGATTGCGATGTGCTTGTAGTCCCTTACAATACACCGGCAGAAGAAATTTTAGCATGGCATCCAGATGGCATTATGCTGTCAAACGGTCCAGGTAACCCTCAAGACGTAGTAGAAGGCATTGAAACTGTACGCAATTTAATCGGAAAAGTGCCAATGTTCGGTATTTGCTTAGGTCACCAAATCTTCTCGCTAGCATGTGGTGCACAAAGCTTTAAATTACCATTCGGTCACCGAGGTGGTAACCATCCGGTAAAAGATTTACGCACTGGTCGTACAGATTTAACATCTCAAAACCATGGTTATGCGATTGACATCGATTCATTAAAAGATACAGATTTAGAAATAACGCATATCGCATTAAATGATAGTACTTGTGAAGGTGTACGTCACAAGAAATATCCAATCTTCACGGTGCAATATCACCCAGAAGCATCACCGGGTCCAGAGGATTCAAATCACCTATTTGATGAATTTATCGAAATGATGGAAGTAGAAGCAGGGAAGGGGAAACAACATGCCTAAACGTACAGATATTGAAACTATTTTAGTAATCGGATCAGGTCCAATCGTGATCGGACAAGCAGCAGAATTTGACTACGCAGGAACACAAGCTTGTCTTTCTTTAAAAGAAGAAGGCTATCGCGTTATCTTAATAAACTCAAACCCTGCAACAATAATGACAGATACAGAAATTGCCGACAAAGTATATATTGAGCCAATTACACTGGAGTTTGTTTCACGTATTTTACGTAAAGAGCGTCCAGATGCTATCCTACCAACACTTGGTGGTCAAACTGGTTTAAATATGGCGATTGAATTAGATAAATCAGGAATTCTAGATGAGCTAGATATTGAAATTCTTGGTACAAAATTAGAAGCGATCCATAAAGCAGAAGACCGCGATCTATTCCGTAATTTAATGTATGAGCTAGGTGCTCCAGTACCTGAATCAGATATTATTCATAACTTAGACGAGGCGAAAAACTTTGTAGCGAAAATTGGCTACCCAGTAATCGTTCGCCCTGCCTTCACACTTGGTGGAACAGGCGGCGGTATTTGCTACAACGATCAAGATTTAGAGGAGATCGTGACATCAGGTCTAAAATATTCTCCAGTAACACAATGTTTACTAGAAAAATCAATCGCTGGTTATAAAGAAATCGAATATGAGGTAATGCGTGATGCTGCCGACAACGCTATCGTTGTATGTAACATGGAAAACGTTGACCCAGTTGGTATTCATACAGGTGACTCTATCGTAGTGGCACCTACACAAACACTTTCAGATCGAGAAAACCAAATGCTACGTAATATTTCATTAGATATTATCCGAGCACTAAAAATTGAAGGTGGCTGTAACGTACAGTTAGCGCTTGACCCATATAGCTTTAATTACTATGTAATCGAAGTAAACCCTCGTGTATCACGTTCATCAGCGTTAGCATCAAAGGCAACAGGCTATCCAATTGCAAAACTAGCAGCAAAAATCGCAGTTGGTTTAACATTAGATGAAATCAAAAACCCAGTAACAGGTTCTACGTATGCTTGCTTCGAGCCAGCTCTAGACTACATCGTGGCGAAAATTCCACGTTGGCCGTTCGATAAATTCGAATCAGCAAAGCGTAATCTAGGTACACAAATGAAAGCGACTGGTGAAGTAATGGCACTTGGTCGTACATTTGAGGAAGCTATGCTTAAAGCAGTGCGCTCACTTGAAACAGGTCAAATTCACTTAGAGCTGAAACATGCAGAAGAAAACACTGATTCTTGGATCGAAAAACGTATTCGCAAAGCAGGTGACGAGCGTTTATTCTTCATCGGTGAAGCACTGCGTCGCGGTGTAACAATTGAGCAAATCCATGAATGGTCTGCCATTGACTTATTCTTCTTAAATAAATTCAAAAACATCGTAGATATGGAGCAAACACTTGCTGACCATAAAAACGATAAAGATGTGTTACGTACAGCAAAACGTCTAGGCTTTGCAGATAAGAAAGTTGCCGAGCTTTGGGCAACAACACCAGAAGAAGTATATGCATATCGTAAAGAAAATGGCATTATTCCTGTATATAAAATGGTTGATACATGTGCAGCCGAGTTTGAATCTGAAACACCATACTTCTATGGCACATATGAAGATGAGAACGAATCGATTAAATCAGATAAGCCGTCAGTTGTTGTACTTGGTTCTGGTCCAATCCGCATTGGTCAAGGGGTTGAATTCGATTACGCAACAGTACATTCAGTATGGGCAATTCAAGAAGCGGGCTACGAAGCAATTATTATTAACTCGAATCCAGAAACAGTATCTACTGACTTCTCGGTTTCAGATAAATTATATTTTGAGCCATTAACAATCGAAGATGTTATGCATATTATCGACCTTGAGCAACCAATTGGAGTAGTTGTACAATTCGGTGGTCAAACAGCTATTAATCTAGCTGATAAATTAGTTGCCAATGGGGTGAAAATCCTAGGTACAACGCTTGAAGATATCGACCGTGCAGAAAACCGAGATAAATTCGAGCAAGCATTACGTGACTTGGACATTCCACAGCCACAAGGTGAAACAGCTGTATCTACGGAAGAAGCACTTGCTATTAGTGATCGACTAGGCTTCCCAGTACTAGTTCGTCCTTCATACGTACTAGGTGGACGCGCGATGGAAATCGTCTACAACCAAGAGGAATTAAAACACTATATGGAGAACGCAGTAGAAGCATCACCTGATCACCCTGTATTAGTAGATCGCTACTTAACAGGTCAAGAAATTGAAGTAGATGCCATTTGTGACGGTGAAAATGTCTTAATTCCAGGTATTATGGAGCATATCGAACGCGCAGGGGTTCACTCTGGTGACTCTATCTCTGTCTATCCGCCACAAAAATTAACACAAGTGCAAAAAGATACGTTAGTGGATTATACAACTCGACTTGCAAAAGGTCTTGGCATCGTAGGCTTAATGAACATTCAATATGTAATTTCACAGGGCGAAGTATTTGTCATCGAAGTTAACCCGCGTTCATCTCGTACAGTACCGTTCTTAAGTAAAATTACAAACATTCCGATGGCAAATATTGCAACGAAAGCGATTCTTGGTAAATCAATCGTAGAACAAGGCTACCCAACAGGCTTAGCGCCAGAGCAAAAAGGTGTCTTCGTTAAAGTGCCAGTATTCTCATTCGCTAAATTACGTCGTGTTGACATTACACTCGGGCCTGAAATGAAATCAACAGGTGAAGTAATGGGGAAAGATGCAACATTAGAAAAAGCCCTTTACAAAGGCTTAGTTGCAGCAGGTATGGAAATTCGTACAGAAGGAACAGTCTTGTTCACTGTGTCCGATAAAGATAAAGACGAAGCAATTGCACTTGCAAAACGCTTCTCAACAGTAGGCTACCGTATTGTCGCAACTGAAGGTACAGCTCAAGCGTTCGAAGCGGCTGGCGTACGCACAGATATAGTTGGCAAAATCGGTGCAAAAGGTGAAACATTAATCGATTTAATTCAAAACGGTGAGGCACAACTTGTTGTCAACACTTTAACAAAAGGCAAGCAGCCAGCACGTGATGGCTTCAGAATTCGTCGTGAGTCTGTAGAAAATGGCGTACCTTGCTTCACTTCATTAGACACAGCGGAAGCGATGGTTCGAGTTATTGAATCAATGACATTCACAGCAGAACAAATGCCAAAAGCGGAGGTAGTACATTAATATGATTCGTCAAGAGAAAATGACGGTCGTCTCTCAAAAGCATATTGCGACAAACATTTTCGAATTGACACTTCATGGAGAACTGGTTCAGGATATGACACCTGGCCAGTTTGTCCATGTAAAGGTGTCAGATTCATTGGAGCCGCTTTTACGTCGACCAATTAGTATTGCAAATATAGATAAAGACAACAACGAATTTACAATGATATATCGTGCGGAAGGTCGCGGAACAAAAGTGTTAGCGACAAATCGTGAAGGGCAACTTGTCAATGTCCTGGGTCCAATCGGTAATGGATTCCCTGTAGAAGCTGTAAAAGAGGGTGGTACAGCTCTACTAGTTGGTGGGGGAATTGGCGTACCTCCATTACATGAGCTTTCCAAGCAATTGAATGCACGTGGTGTTAAAACAATTCATGTGCTAGGCTTCCAATCGGAAGATGTTTGCTTCTATGAGGAAGAATTCAGTGCCCTTGGTGAAACGTATTATGTAACGGTTGACGGTTCTAAAGGAACAAAGGGCTTTGTCACAAATGTTTTAGAGTCACGAGCACCTGAATTCGATGTCTTTTATTCTTGCGGTCCGCTACCAATGTTAAAAGCACTTGAAAGCTTTTATCCAGAAAAAGAAGGTTATTTATCATTTGAAGAGCGTATGGGCTGTGGGATTGGTGCTTGCTTTGCATGCGTATGTAAAACAACAGATCAGGTAGCAAAAGACTATGTCAAAGTATGCTCTGACGGTCCAGTTTTCCCGAAAGGTACGGTGGCATTATGAGTCGTTTAAACATTCAATTACCAGGTTTAGATTTAAAAAATCCAATAATGCCAGCTTCCGGCTGCTTTGGCTTTGGACGTGAATATGCACAGCTTTATGATTTATCGAAGCTTGGCGCTATTATGATTAAAGCAACGACTGTGGAAACACGTCCCGGCAATCCAACGCCACGAGTAGCAGAAACAGCAGCAGGGATGTTGAATGCCATTGGTTTACAAAATCCCGGAATCGAAAAAGTAATGCATGAAGAATTAAAGTTTTTAGAAGCGTATGATGTGCCAATCATTGCAAATGTTGCAGGTACAGAGACAACGGATTACGTAGAAGTAGCGCAACGCATTTCTACTGCACCAAATGTGAAAGCATTAGAGCTTAATATTTCTTGTCCGAACGTTAAATGTGGTGGTATTCAATTTGGAACAGATCCTGCAACTGCACGTGAGCTAGTGAAAGCTGTCAAAGCTGTTTCTGAAGTGCCAGTATACGTGAAATTGTCTCCTAACGTAACGAGTATCGTGGAAATTGCACAAGCTGTTGAAGCGGGTGGTGCAGATGGCATTACAATGATTAATACACTAATTGGTATGCGTTTAGACGAGCGTACAGGTAAGCCCGTGATTGCCAATGGTACAGGCGGCTTATCTGGTCCTGCAGTAAAGCCAGTTGCGATTCGTATGGTGTATGAAGTGTATAAGGCTGTCAATATTCCGATAATTGGGATGGGTGGCGTGACAGAAGCACAGGATGTTATTGACTTTATGTCGGCTGGCGCTTCTGCAGTTGCTGTTGGAACAGCAAACTTTGTCGATCACTTCGTTTGTCCAACTATTATTGATGAACTACCAGCAAAGCTCGATAAATTAGGAGTGGAGCATATTTCAGAAATTATCGGAAGGAGCCATCGTCTATGAATACAAAACCAATATTAGCACTAGATTTTCCTGGAGAAGCAGAAGTATTCAACTTTCTAAAGCACTTTAACGAGCCTCTTTTTGTGAAAATTGGTATGGAATTATATATGCAGGAAGGGCCAGATATTGTACGAAAAGTAAAAGGTCTAGGCCATGATATTTTCCTTGATTTAAAGCTACACGATATTCCTAATACAGTGGGCTCTGCTATGAAAGGCCTAGCAAAATTAGGCGTAGATTTAGTCAACGTTCATGCGGCAGGCGGACGTCCAATGATGGAGGCAGCACTTGAGGGGCTTGAAACGGGTACTCCGGCAGGACGTGAACGTGCGGCATTAATTGCCGTAACACAGCTGACGTCAACAACAGAAGAGCAAATGCAGGCAGAGCAAAAAATTGCTTTATCTTTACAGGACTCTGTATTACATTATGCAAGCTTAACAAAACAAGCTGGTTTAGATGGTGTTGTCTGCTCCGTACATGAGGCAAAAGCTATTGCTGAAGTGTGCGGTGAAGATTTCTTACGTGTGACACCTGGTATCCGATTAGCAGGTGGCGACGCACACGACCAAAAGCGCATTGCAACACCAGACGGCGCAAAGCGTGACGGTTCTTCATTAATCGTCGTTGGACGTGCCGTTACAGGTGCACAAGATCCAGTAGCAGCATATAAAATCGTAAGTGAATTATGGGAGGCATAACTATGACATTACAAAATGAAATCGCACACGCTATGTTAAAAGTAGGTGCAGTAGAATTAAATCCAACAGAACTATTTACATGGGCATCAGGCATTAAATCTCCAATCTACTGTGATACACGTCTGACAATTTCTGACCCTGTAATTCGTAAGCAATTAGCAAACGGTCTAGCATCTCTTATTAAAGAAAACTTTGGTACAACTGAAATCGTAGCAGGTACAGCAACGGCAGGCATTCCACATGCAGCTTGGGTAAGTGATATTTTAGAATTACCAATGGTTTATGTACGCTCTAAAGCAAAAGAGCATGGCCGTGGTAACCAAATCGAAGGAAAATACGCAGCAGGTCAAAAAGTCGTAGTAGTAGAGGACATCGTTTCTACAGGCGGCTCATCCATTACAGCAGTGGAAGCCTTACGTGCTGCAGGCTGTGAAGTACTAGGCGTTGTTTGCGTCTACACATACAACCTTCCACGTGCTGAACAAGCATTTGAAGAGGCAGGCATAAAATATGTATCTCTAACAAATTTTGATTATTTAATTGAAGCAGCTAATGAATCAGGCACTATTAAAGAAGAAGATATTCCATTCTTAAAAGACTGGCATGGAAAATTAAAAGCAGGAGAGCTTTAACGGGTGTCACGGAGTCGGAAAGGCATTCTTATAGGATGTTAGCCATCCATGCGATAACGGCTAAGTGACCTGCATCGGTCAAAGGCCACGTCTTGTGGCATTACCGAAATGATCGACCTCATGTCGGCCCTCGTGCAGGCCTAAGCACAAAGCCGATTCCCGACGCATTTATGCCGAGGGATAATTGATATAAAAAGGGTGGTATGAATTTTTTCATACCACCCTTTCATGTTGTTCTATTATGTCAAACTAAATAAAGCAGGGCTCTTCGGCAAAACGAGGGGGTGGTTTCCGTATCGCTGATAAAATGCCAAGAATCGCTGATAACATCGAGAAAACCGCTGATAAAATGCTGAGAATCGCTGATAACATCGAGAAAACCGCTGATAAAATGCCAAGAATCGCTGATAACATCGAGAAAACCGCTGATAAAATGCTGAGAATCGCTGATAACATCAAAAAAATCGCTGATAACAATTTCAAGAACCGCCGATAGCATCATGAATCGCACCCGAATTTACAGTAGCGGAGAAATGAGTCGCATAAGTGATTCAAGCATGCGTTTTTGAATACTTCGCTTTTGAAATGACGCCCATGTAATTTCTATGGAGTCTTTAAAATCTTGTTCAAAATCATTTTTAATATCTAGCACCGTTTTAGATTCATATAGGACCGCAATGATTTCATAATTAAGTTCAAAACTACGAATATCCATATTTGCTGTACCAATTGATGCAACTTCATCATCAACAAGTACAATCTTAGCGTGCATAAAAGCTTCTTTAACGCGATAAATGGAGACACCCGCTTTTAGAAGCGGTGTAAAGTATGATTGGGATGCTTGATCACTAATGATACTATCGCCTTTTCCTGGGTATAAAATGCGGACATCTACTCCAGAAAGCGCACTCAAACGTAATAATGTTAATGTTTCCTGATCAGGAATGAAATATGGAGTGGCAATCCAAATTGACTTTTTAGCAGAGCCCATAATTTTCAATAAAGCATTTCGAATATTTGTATCATCTGAGCTAGGTCCACTTGCGACGATTTGTACGGCACCTTCTGCTTGATGAATTCCTTGACTAGGAAAGTATGTGCTATCCATAAATTGATTCCAAGACTCCGTATTTAAACTACTAGTGGCATACAGAAAATCTTCTAGAAAAATAGCCTGCAGTTTATATAAGGCTTTTCCTTCTATTTTTAAATGACTATCACGCCAAATAGGAAACTTCTTTGAACGACCAAGATATTCATCTCCGACATTGAGCCCACCTGTAAAACCAATCGTCCCATCTACAATAACAATTTTACGGTGGTTACGATAATTGACGGTTTCTAATAGCCAAGGTGAAAGAATAGAATCAAATTCAACTACTTCAATCCCTGCATCTTTCATTGGTTGTAAGAAACTTCTGCGTAATTTATTACTGCCGAGTCCATCGTAAAGAAAGCGTACGATCACGCCAGATTTTGCCTTCTTGATTAAGGCATCTCGTATGGTTGTACCGATTTCATCTGATCGATAAATATAGTATTGAATATGAATATGATGTGTAGCATTTTCAATTGCTTGTAGGATTTCGGAAAATGTTTCATTCCCGTTTGTTAAGAGCTTTGTTGTTGTCTCATTCGCAACAGGACCACCGCCAAATTTTTGGATAATTTGAGTCAAATAGGTGGATCTTTCATTTAAAGAGGAAGAGATATCTAAGTTAAAACTTCTCCCTTCTAAAATCTCACGGAATATCATTCTTTTCTCTTCTGAACGTTGTAAATGTTTCTTTCTTCTCCAGCGACTTCTTCCGAACAGTAAGTACAGTAGTACACCGATAACAGGGAGAATGGCTAATACTAAAAACCAAGCTAATGTACTTTGCGGGGAACGGTTTTCAATAAAAATAACAAAGGAAATCCCGATAATTGTGATAGGCAATAGTATGCCGATTAAGGTATATAAGGAAATGACGGACTTATTTAAGACGATGAGCATAATTGCCGCAATTGCAAATACAAATAGTAATTGGACTACGCGATTCTTCATATGTATACATTTTCACCTATTCTTTTTTATATTTTTAAAAGAGGAAGTAGTACTTTTATAGTTTTATGATAAATTGTTTTCTTGTTATTTACAATATAGACACTCCTTTGTTAGATGGATATTGTTAATTATGGTAAAATATGTTTAGTTATCACGAATGCTTCCTCTACTGTGAATCAAAACAGATAAACAATGCATCCGGAATTGGCTTTGTGCTTAGGCCTGCATGAGGGTCGACACGATGTCGGTCATATCGGCAATGTCACAGGACGTGGCGTTTTTAGACTGAGATTCTTCTATTATTAGCGGATGTTTGTACACTCGCTGAAAAGTAACTTAAACCCGTACCTGTCGCTACAGAAAACATTTGCTGAAAGAAGTTGAATTTTCTCAATAATAATTCTCCTAAATGATAAATCAACTTAACGGAAAATAATAATTAACAATTCATTAAGCGTAATATTTACCGCTTGAAGGTATACAATATTTGGAATATTCGCAATAATAGAATAATTTGATTAAAAAATTAGTATTAAAAAAATTATAAATTATTTGTAAGAGGTATGTATATTTTTATTGAAGAAAAACAGAGATTTAATATTATTTAAATATAATGAAAAATGTGTACTTCATGATATATTTTATTTTATAAGTAATAAATATGCATTTTTATTGTGTTTTTTAGTGAAAAAAATAGGTTTTTTTATTAATAATTAACCATTATTTTACATTAATTATTTTATTAAAATAATAGAGAGTTGAGAAATGAAATAATAAATAATGAAAAATTGTAAACTCGATTTCTAATGATTTTGATGATGATGTAAAGTCGAAATTGTATTTATTTTTACAATAATTTAAAAATGTACTTGATTTAGTATATTATTTCTAGATAAAATGATGATACAATTAATTGTCAGATAATTCTTTTGTTGGAATAATAGTTCGGGAATGAGAGTGATTATTAATGACAACAATTTATTTGAAATTAAGATGTAAATTATATTCAAGGACGAAACTGTTTTGATTTTTCTGAAAATTGAAATACGCGGTAAAGGAAATATTAAGTAAACCGTTATAAACAAAAGCAAATTCATTTGAATATGGTGTTAGTAAGTTGGTTTTTTCTTTTGATTTGATAGGGAGGTAATCGTGTGACAAATAATCATGAAATGATTATTGAGATTAATAATTTACGTACAAGCTTTCGGCGAGCAGATGAATATTTCGCTGCAGTAGATGGTGTTGATTTGCGCATTCGAAAAAATGAGGTGCTTGCAATTGTAGGTGAGTCAGGTTGTGGTAAAAGTACTTTAGCTACATCAATTGTTGGGTTACATAATCCTATCAACACAAAAATTGAAGGTGAAATATTATATAAAGGTAAAAATTTGGTAGATATAACGGAGCAGCAATATACCCAGTTACGTGGTAGTGATTTCGGTTTTATTTTCCAAGATCCACTGGCTGCATTGAATCCGTTAAAGCGAATCGGTTTCCAAATTGAAGAACCGCTTATATACCATACGGATTTAAATGAAGCACAACGCCGTGAGCGTGCAATGGAGTTATTACAGCAAGTAGGTATACATAACCCGGAACGTATTTATAAGCAATATCCGCATGAATTATCAGGTGGTATGCGACAACGCGTAATGATAGCGACAGCGATTGCATGTAAGCCACCTCTTATTATAGCAGATGAACCAACGACGGCATTAGATGTAACGATTCAAGCGCAAATACTAGATTTATTAAAAGAATTACAAATAGAAACTGAGTCAGGCATTTTGTTAATTACCCATGACTTAGGTGTAGTAGCTGAAGTAGCAGATCGTGTTGCAGTCATGTATGCTGGACAAATTGTCGAAGAAGCACCAGTTATTGAATTATTTAAAAATCCTAAACATCCATATACACGTTCGTTACTGAACTCTATTCCTCAATCCCATAAGGTAAATGAAAAGTTAGAGGTTATTCATGGTATGGTTCCTTCATTATTTAATTTGCCACGTGGAGGTTGTCGCTTTGCAGCACGTATTCCATGGATTGACGAAAGCGCCCATGAGGAAAATCCAATATTACATGAGGTTGGACCAGAACATTTTGTTCGTTGTACGTGTTGGAAAGACTTTCACTTTAAGAAGGATGGGGGAAAATAATATGAGCTTTATGCAAATTAATGATTTATGCGTACATTATCCTATCCGTGGTGGTTTCTTCAATACCATTGTAGATCATGTTTATGCGGTAGATGGCATTACTATGGAGTTTGAAAGAGGAAAAACTTATGGTCTTGTTGGAGAATCAGGTTGTGGTAAATCGACAACTGGTAAGGCAATTATTGGTTTAGAGAAAGTGACATCTGGTCAAATAATCTATGAAGGACAAGATGTAACGAAAATGCGTCGTAGCGGTAATTCAGGATTTAATCGTGACGTACAAATGATTTTCCAAGATTCTCATTCCAGTATGAATCCAAGAAAACGTATACGTGATGTTATTGCAGAGCCTATTCGAAATTTCCTGCGTTTAAGTGAAGAGGAAGAACGAAAACGAATTAACGAGCTTTTGGCGATTGTTGGCATGCAAGAGGATGCCCAATATAAATATCCACATGAATTTTCTGGTGGTCAAAAGCAACGATTGGGTATCGCACGTGCTATGGCATGTCGCCCCAAATTAATTATTGCAGATGAACCTGTTTCTGCTCTTGATTTATCTGTACAAGCGCAGGTTTTAAACTTTATGCAAGATATACAAGAGGAATTTGGCGTAACATACTTATTCATTTCACATGACTTAGGTGTTGTAAAGCATATGTGTGATGAAATCAATATTATGTACCGAGGACGCTTCGTGGAAAAAGGACAAAGAGCAGATATATATAATGATCCACGTCATATTTATACACACCGTTTATTATCTGCCATTCCAGATATTGAGCCTGAAACACGTGTAGAACGTAAGCAAGAGCGTTTAAAAGTAAGTCAGTATTATAAAGAAAATCAGCATAAATTTTTTGATAAAGACGGAAAAGTTTATCCTTTACAATCAATTTCAGATACACATGCTGTTGCATTGGCGTCGATTGAAGGAGGAATGTGATTATGTGGAAAACGGTTCTTCGAAGAGTCATCATCATGGTTCCACAAATTATTATTTTAAGTATGTTAGTGTTTATCATTGCTAAGCTAATGCCAGGCGATCCATTTACAGGTTTAATGGGACCAGAGACAGATCCTAACCGTATTGAAGAGTTACGCGAAGCAGCAGGCTTAAACGACCCATGGTATCAACAATATGCCAGATGGGTGTCAAATGCAGTACATGGCGACTTAGGTAAAAGCTACACATATCAACGCAGTGTAACATCACTTATTGGTGAACGAGCGCTCAATACTTTCTACTTATCATTAGTTGCAATGATCCTAACTTATTTAATCGCTATTCCATTAGGACTTTTAGCAGGTCGTTATCAAGATTCTCGATTAGACCGTGGAATCGTGTTTTATAACTTTTTAAGTATGGCAATACCGCCGTTCGTGTTTGGTTTAATTTTAATTTATGTATTCGGCTATAAATTAGGCTGGGTTCCAACATCAGGTTCAGTAGATGTATTAACCGAAAAAGGTACTTTTTCTTACTATTGGGATAAACTATATCATATTATTACACCTGCTATTACGATGGCGGTTTTGGGGACGTATACAATCATTCAATATTTACGTTCAGAAATTATTGATTCTAAAAACCAAGACTATGTTAAAACAGCACGTAGTAAAGGTTTACCTATGAATAAAGTATATACACGACACATTTTCCGTAATTCATTAATTCCGATTGCGGCGGGTCTTGGGTTCACTATTACAGGTTTACTAGGCGGAACAATCTTTATTGAAACAATCTTTAGTTATCCAGGTATGGGAGAACTATTCATGTCTTCGATTGCGAGTCGTGACTATAGTGTAATTACAGCACTTATTGTGTTGTATGGTTTCTTGGGGTTACTTGGAAGTATGTTATCAGACATTATTTTAAGCATTGTAGACCCACGAATTCGTATCGACTAACTTGCAAAGAATAGAGGTGACTTTACATGGATAAAACAGAAGAGAAAAAATTAGAAGAACAACATCGCCCAGCTGTAGGTTTCCAAGTTGTTTGGCGCGAGTTTAAAAAAGATAAATTAGCGATGTTTTCATTAATATTTTTAACATTATTAATAGCGGCAGTGTTTATTACTAGTTTTATTATTGATGTAGACGAAATAATGAAAGTTAAATTACTAGGTCGCTTTGCGGAGCCGGGTGCTGATGGATATATTTTAGGTGCAGATGACGCAGGGCGCGATATTTTTGGACAATTAATTATCGGAGCGAAAAACTCTTTAATTATTGCTATATGTATTACGATTATTGCAGCAGTTATCGGTATCGTTATCGGTTTAATCACTGGCTATTACGCAGGTAAAGTTGACCTTGCTATTATGCGAATTATGGATTTCATTATGATTTTACCTAGTTTTATGATTACGATTGCCATTGTTTCAACGCTAGAGAAATATTCACCGATCCACATCGTTATATTATTAAGTATGTTTGCTTGGATTGGGAAGGCAAGGTTAATACGTAGTAAAACATTAACAGAAGCCCGTCGAGATTATGTAAGTGCTTCAAAAACGATGGGTACAAGTGATTTTAAAATTATGTTTAGAGAGGTTTTACCAAACTTAAGCTCTATTATTATCGTTAACTTAACATTAAGTCTAGCGGGTAATATGGGTGCTGAAACGGGTCTTTCATTTTTAGGGTATGGCTTACCACCTTCAACACCAAGTTTAGGTACTCTAGTAAGCTATGCGAGAGATCCTGAGATTTTAGTAGATAAATGGTGGATTTGGTTACCTGCAGCATTATTTATTTTAGTGATGATGCTTGGTATAAATTATGTTGGTCAAGCGTTACGACGTGCGGCTGACTCAAGACAACGATTAGGCTAAGGAGGAAGGGTAAATGAAGAAAAAAAGTGTTTTTCTGCTAACTTTACTATTAACACTAGTTTTAGCACTAGCGGCATGTAGTGGAGGGGGCAAAGAATCTTCAAAAGATGACAAGAAGAAAACAGCAACTCGTAGTTTCCCAATGGAAGTAAAGAATGAAGGAGAACCAATTAAAGGTGGTGTTTTACAAGTAGCTTTACCATCTTCATCACCGTTCAAAGGTATCTTTTTACAAGAATTCTCCTCAGATACGAATGACTCAGCGATTATGAAATTTGCAAGTAACATTCTTTTTGATAATGACGGTGACTTTTTACTAACAGATACAGGTCTTGCAAGTCTAAAGGTTGACGCAGATGCAAATAAAGCAACTGTAAAAATACGTGAAAATGTAAAATGGTCTGATAAAGAGCCATTTACAATCGACGATGTTATTTTCCCTTATGAAATTATCGGTCACCCTGATTATGAAGGCGTTCGTTATGACGATGATTTCCAAAATATTATTGGCGCTGAAGAGTACCATGATAAGAAAGCAGATACAATTTCAGGTTTAAAACGAGTAGATGATCATACATTAGAAATTTCATTTAAATCAATTTCACCAGCAATTTTCAGCGGTGGTGATGGATTGTGGAGTTCAGCTGTACCAAAACATCAATTAAAAGATATTCCGGTAAAAGATATGATAAGCTCTGATGCAGTGCGTGTAAATCCAGTAACTTTAGGGCCTTTCAAATTCGATAAAATTGTTAATGGTGAGTCAGTGAAATTTGTTAAAAATGAAAATTACTGGAAAGGTGAACCTAAACTCGACGGTGTAGTAGTAAAAGTAGTTTCACCAGAAACATTACCGAAGGCATTAAATTCAGGAACTTATGACATAGCGGTAAATGGTTTCCCAGGTTCAAAGATTACACAAATTGAAAATTCTAAAAACTTAGCGATTTTATCGCGTCCACGATTATCTTATAGCTATTTGAGCTTCAAGCTAGGTAAATTCGATAATGCAAAAGGAATTAACGTAACAGATAAAAATGCAAAATTAGGTGACCCAAAATTACGTCAAGCATTAGCTTATGCAATCGATGTAGAAGAGGTAAACGAAAAATTAGGCAATGGTATTAATACACGTGCCACAACGTTAATTCCTCCAGCATTTGCATCATTCCATACAAAGGATATGCCAGGCTTCACGTATGATAAGAAAAAGGCGCAACAATTATTAGATGAAGCAGGGTATAAAGATGTGGATGGCGATGGTATTCGTGAAGATAAAGATGGTAAACCATTTACAATCAAATTAGGTGCACAAGGTGGTACCGAGGTACTAGAATCTACGATTGAATACTACCGTCAAAACTGGAAAGAAGTCGGTATTAATGTTGAATTAGCTTCTGGTCGTCTAATGGAGTTTAACTCATTTACTGATAAGCTTAAAAAAGATGATCCAGAGATTGAAATGTTCTTTGGTGCTTGGAGTACAGGAACAAATCCATCTCCAAAAGGATTATATGGTGAGGGTGCATTATTCAACTTGTCACGTTTTGTATCACCTGAATTAACTGCAATTTTAGATGATATCGATTCTAAAGAATCTTTAGATTTAAATCATCGCAAAGAAGCATTCCGAAAGTTTGAAGAGTATATGTTTGAACAGGCTACAACAATTCCAACTGTGGCAGTTACTGATCTAATTCCAGTTAATAAACGTGTTAAAAACTATAATTTTGACTATGCAAATGAAACTCAATACCATGAAATCGAGTTAACTGCTGATGCTCCATTAAAAAACTAATAGCACATAGTTAAGTGTGAGAGTATAAACTGTAGGCAAATTCTTTAATAAGAATTTCCTACAGTTTTTTTGCGTTTTTTTAACTTCTTTCAGTAATTACCGAAAGCACAGCGTCAGCTACACAAGTCTCCCACCTCTATAGGCGGGTAGATGAATGCGAATTAGTTACTTTTCAACGTGTGCCAGCACAATCAAAGGAAACAGGTCTGTTTCAAAGTGTAGGACCGTACATTAACTAAAATGGGCAAGAAAAAGCATTCGTTGCGATATCACATTATTGCTTTGGTTAATTACATAATGCGACAATAAGGAGCAATTTAGTCAAATCAAAGTCCCCTTGCAGCTTTTCATTCATCAAATTAAAACACAATCCAGAATTATTATCTAATTTTATGTCGAGAAATTAATTTATTTTTTACAAAAAAATAAGTAGATGTCCGTAACAAATAGTTGAATTAAATTATTTGTCCTCTATAATAATTCTTGCTTTAAGGGGTTGATGTGTTAATAGAAAAAATTATTTATTAATAATTATTAGGGAAAAGGTGTAAAAATGGTAAAATATGAAAAGTTCAGCGTCATAGTGGAGACTCTGTAAACGCAATCGGACATCCTCAGGAAAGTGCCCAGTCGGAAATCAACCACACGTTATGGTGATCAGCTAAAATTCATCTAAAAACCGAATCCGAATAAATGTAGGATTTATGAGGAAAAGTATAAGGAATAAATGAATATTTGCTATATTGTAATAATAAAAAAGTCATGCTTTAAACCGATAAAGTGGGAAGTCAACAAAATACTCATTGAAGAAAAATACAAATTTATTGAGTGAAATTGGAATAGTTGTATGGATTAATTTGTATATAAGAATATAAGGAATGTAAAAATTCACTTGATTAAACATGTTATTTCTAGCTAAAATGATATTACACTTAATTATCAGAATATTATTTCATTTGAGACTTATCTTAAAATTCTTTACAAAGAAGAGATTGATATTCTTTTATTTTGATGATTTTTATATTGAAATGATTTTGAAATAAGTTTATCTGATTTTTTCGGGCTATTAATTCAACGCCTTTTAGCAATTGTTTTCTGTAGCGAAAGCAAAGCGTCAGCTCAGAAGGCGCTGTGGTATTACCGAAAGGATCGGCATCGTATCGCACTCATACAGGCCTAAGCACAAAGTCGATGAATTTTTAAAAGGAATTTTTATGTGAAAAGGATAGTACTTAACACGCGGCATCTAACTTACTACATTGCAACAGTAGTTAAGTAAAAACTCTTAAAAGGTGTGATGTAAAAATGAGCTTAATGTTAGAAGTGAAAAACCTTAAAGCTGGTTTTGATATAGACGGGGAGCTATATCATGCTGTTGATGATGTTTCATTTTCAGTTAAATCTGGTCAGATCGTTGGAGTAGTTGGTGAATCAGGCTGTGGAAAAAGTGTAATGTCTCTTTCTATTATGCAATTACTTCCAAAAGGAGTTGGTAAAATCACGGGAGGTGAAATAAGATTCCACGGGAAAAACATAGAGAATTATTCGAACGACGAGATGAATAAAATCAGAGGAAATGATATTAGTATGATTTTCCAGGAACCTATGACATCCTTAAATCCTGTTTTTACTATAGGCTCACAAATTGAAGAGATTATGCTTAATCATAGTAAAATGTCTAAGGCTGAGGCTAGAAGTAAGGCGATTGATTTATTAAAACAGGTTGGCATTCCAAGAGCTGAAAAAATTGTGAATGAATACCCTCATCAATTGTCAGGTGGTATGAGGCAAAGAGTAATGATCGCTATCGCTATTGCTTGTCAGCCTAGACTTTTAATAGCGGATGAACCAACTACTGCACTTGATGTAACAGTGCAGGCCCAAATACTAGATTTATTGAAAAGTATTCAGGGTAAAAATAACATGTCTATTGTACTGATCACTCACGATTTAGGTGTAGTTGCGGAAATATGTGATGAAGTAATTATTATGTATGCTGGAAAGATCGTAGAACGGACAACTGTTGATAACTTGTTTTACAATCCCAAACACCCATATACAAAACTCTTAATGGCATCGATTCCGAGAATAGATACAGAAGTAAATGAGTTAGCTACTATTAAAGGCATTGTACCTTCTTTAAAAAATATGCCTCAAGAAGGCTGCCGTTTTGTTGATAGATGTCCATCGGCGATGCCTGAATGTAGTAATGTTACGCCACAACTTACTTTCGTAGATGATAATCATGAAGTCTCTTGTTTACTTTTTGAAGGCTGTAATTCTAGAAAGGGTGTGGGCAGACAATATGAATCAAACTACAAATAATAAAGAAAATTTATTGGAGCTAATTAATTTAAAAACCTATTACCCGATTAAAGGTGGATTATTCAAACATACGATTGGACATGTTAAAGCCGTAGATAATATTTCTTTTTCAATAAAAAATGGTGAAACATTAGGGTTAGTAGGCGAATCTGGCTGTGGAAAGTCAACAACAGGTCGTACTATTTTAAGATTGTTAGACGCAACGGAAGGAAAAATTATTTTTAATGGTCATGATATTACAAAATTGCAAGGAAAATCATTAAGAGAAATAAGGAAAGATATCCAAATGGTGTTTCAAGATCCTTATGCATCATTAAATCCTATGCAAATGGTAGGTAGTATCATAGCTGAACCAATTATGAATTATCATAAAAAACCACTTAAATCCTTGAAAAATGAAGTGATGGAGCTTTTACAAAAAGTTGGCTTACCCGAAGATGCATATTACAAATATGCACATGAATTTTCTGGTGGACAGCGTCAACGGATTGGTATTGCTAGAGCACTTGCACTTAAACCAAAACTAATTATAGCGGATGAACCAGTTTCAGCATTAGATGTCTCTGTGCAATCTCAGGTGCTTAATTTGCTAAAAGAGTTACAGGATGAGTTTGACTTAACATTTTTATTTATTGCTCATGATTTAAGTGTTGTAAAACATATGAGTGATCGAATCGGTGTGATGTATTTAGGAAACATTGTGGAAATTGCAGATAAAGAACATATTTATGATGAACCACTTCATCCGTATACACAAGCGTTAATCTCTGCCATTCCGGTACCTGATCCAAGGAAAAAGAGTAGCCGTATCGTATTAGAGGGGGATATCCCTAGTCCGGCTAATCCTCCTCAGGGGTGCCCCTTCCATCCACGTTGTCCAAAGGTAATGGCAGAGTGTTCATTATCTAAACCAACCTTAAAGGAGGTGAAGCGGGGGCATAGAGTTGCATGCCATTTATATTAAAAAATAATAAGAAAATCGTGTGTCAATTATTTTCAAAATAAAATTCACGGGGGGATAAACAATGAAAAAATCAGCATTATGGGCTTTCATGCTAATGCTAGTAACGGCTTTGTTTTTAGCAGCGTGTAATAGCGACAACTCGACAACTGACAAAGATAAGGAAAAAGATAAAGGTGGTTCCACAAAGACTAGTGAAACAGCAAAAAATAAGGTTGTAACTTTCGGTACTGACCAAGCGCCTGAAGGTGTATTTGACCCAGCATTTAATGGAAGTATTGTAGATAGTTATATTCAAAATTTCACAATGGATGGTATTTATGATGTAAATGATGACTTAGAATATGTTCCTAATTTAGCAACTTGGGAAATTAGTGAGGATAAATTAACGTATACGTTTACCTTTAAGAAAGGTGTAAAATGGCACAATGGTGAGGAGTTAACAGTTGATGACTGGGTATTTGCATTAGAGACAATAGCTAATAAGGATTACGATGGCCCACGATTCAATTATGTTGAAAATATTAAAGGGGCAAAAGCAAAAAAAGCAGGGAAAGCTGACAAAATCGAAGGGATCGAAGTCGTTGATCCATATACTGTGAAAATTACTTTTGACAAAGTGAAAGTAAATAATTTAGAAAATCTTTGGTCTTATCCAATGCCAAAGAAACATTATGAAGGTATTGCTGTTAAAGATTTAAGCGAGTCGAAACAAGTTCGTGAAAATCCTGTTGGCGTAGGACCGTTTAAAGTGAAAAAGGTTGTAGACGGTGAATATTCTGAATTAGAGCGTTTTGATGATTACTGGAAGGGCAAGCCGCAGCTTGATGGGGTGATTGTAAAAGTAATTGACCCATCATTGGCAGCTGGTGCGTTCCAAAACGGAGAAATTGACATTATGGATATTAGACCACAAGCTGTGAAAGAATTGTCAGCATTGAAAAATGTACGTATTGAAGAAACGAATGGTGTAACTTACTCGTATATCGGTCTTCGTTTTGGTCATCGTGATAAAGCTACTCTTAAAAATGTAGCAGATTTTGATAAGTTTAAATCAAAAGAATTGCGCCAAGCACTATTATACGCAATTAACCGTCCAGCAATGATCGATGCTTTCTTAGAAGGAAAAGCTGAAGTTGCGAATACTGTGGTTCCACGTGCCTTCTGGATTGCTGCAGAGGAATCTGACTTAAATCAATATGCACACAATCCAGAAAAGGCTAAAGAGCTTCTTAAGTCTGCGGGTTATGTAGATATTAATGGTGATGGCTTTGTAGAAGATCCTAAAGGGAAGCCATTTAAAATTTCATTTGCTCACTATGCTGGTCCTGCTGCCTTTGAAGGTCGCTCTCAAGCGATTATCCAAGCTTGGAATGATATCGGAGTGAAAACAGAGCAAGCAACTGGTACTTTAATAGAGTTTAACTTATATAATGATATGAAAAAAAATGATGATGCTGCATTAGAAGCATTCTTCGGTTCTTGGAGTACAGGTGCAGATCCTGACCCATCTGGTTTATGGGGGAACGATGCAGAATGGAACTTCGGTCGCTATATAGATGCTAAAAACCAAAAATTATTAGATCAAGGCTTAAGTGAAGAAGCATTTGACAAAGATAAGCGTAAGCAAATTTATGTGGAATGGCAAAAATACTTCAATGAAGAATTACCAGCCCTACCATTATGGGAAGGCTTAGATTTATATGGCATTAATAATCGACTACAAGGTGTTCATATTAACGCTGTTGGTTTCCAAACAGATGTCTATAAATGGTATGTTGAGGAATAAATTGTAAACTGTTAAGCCTACTAACTAGGCCACCTTCATGAATTGGGCCTAGTTAGTAAATTTCTAGATAAGGAGACGTCACATGCTTCAATACACACTTAGAAGATTTCTTGGCATGATTCCATTGTTACTCCTTATTTCTGTGGTGGTGTTCTTTTTAGCAAAAATGATGCCAGGAGATCCATTTGCTGGTGAAATCAATCCTTCTAATACGAATCCACAATACATTGAAGAAATGAGAGAAAAATTAGGCTATAATGACCCGATTATCGTGCAATATGGTAGATGGGTCGGTAAATTTATACAAGGGGATTTCGGGAAATCTACAGTTTATAAAAAACCGGCTGCAGAGATTATTGCTCAGCGAATACCAAATACAATATTTTTAGCGTTAACATCATTAGTTTTTACGTACTTTTTTGCATTTCTTATGGGAATGTATGCAGGAAGAAAACCTTATACACTCGGTGATAATTTAATTGCAACTTATAATTATTTAGCTTTAGCCATTCCATCGTTTGTTGCAGGGATTGTTGCTATTTATTTCTTTTCCTTTAAGCTAGGATGGTTTCCTTTCAATGGTTCCGTAGGTGTAGGGATAGGGGAAGGAACTTGGGCGTACTACATGAGTAGGATGCACCATGTTTTGTTACCTGCACTTATTTTAGGATTAATGGGAACGGCGTCCTATACACAATTTTTACGAAATGACATTATTGAAAATAGTAGGAAAGATTTTGTAAGAACAGCGAGAGCAAAGGGAACAAAAGAGTCGAAAATATATAACAAACATATTTTACGGAATTCTATTATTCCAATAATTACGTATCTAGGTTTTGATATTGCCACATTAATTAGTGGTGCGGTAATAACAGAAACCATCTTTACTTATCCGGGGATAGGCGCACTCTTCTTAGAATCTGTTGGACGTAGAGATTATGCGGTCATGATGTCGATAACAATGTTACTTTCGTTTTTAACACTTTTTGGAAATTTAGTAGCGGATATATTATATGGTGTGGTAGATCCGCGTATTAGACTAGATTAAGGAGGGGAAATTATGACATTGGTAACTGATCAAGAAGTTTTATCGCCAAAGACACCGAAAAAAAGCCCCTCGCCATGGGTGATAGCGAGACGAAAGTTTGTTAAAAATAAATTAGCGATGATTAGTCTAATTTTTTTACTAATAGTTATTGTTGTATCGTTTTTAGCTCCTTATATTACAACAAAAGATATTGTACGTGTCGACTTTATGAAAATTAGTCTACCTCCATCAAGCGAGCATTGGTTAGGAACAGATACGAATGGACGAGATGTTTTTACTAGAATGCTCTACGCTGGTAGATCATCTTTAACAGTTGGATTAGGCTGTATGATTTTTATTGTAATGATCGGAACAGCTGTTGGCGCTATTTCAGGGTATTTTGGAGGAAAAATAGATCAAACGTTAATGCGATTTACTGACTTTGTATTAATGTTTCCATTTTTAGTTTTCTGTATTGTTTTAAATACTATACTTTCAGGAAAAATATCTGGTCTATGGACATTAATAATTGTTATTTCACTTTTAATGTGGGGAAGCGTTGCAAGGATAGTACGAAGTAGGGTTTTAACTGAAAAGGAAAATGAGTATATATTAGCTGCTCAGTCAATTGGCTGTAAACCATCAAAAATAATCATTAAGCACTTATTGCCTAACGTTGCATCGACGATTATTGTACAGGCAACATTATTGATGGCGGTAACAATTGTTGCAGAATCTAGTTTAAGTTTTTTAGGCCTTGGAGTTCCGGCTGATACACCTAGCTGGGGCAATATGCTATTTGAGGCTAGAAACTCAGATGTACTAAAGGATAAGCTTTGGATGTGGGTACCACCTGCAATGGCTATTACTCTAGTTATTTTGTCTATCAACTTTATTGGAGAAGGATTAAAAGATGCTTTAAATCCAAAATCAAGAAGGTAATAGATAAGCTGGATTTGTTATAGAAGAAAATAAAGCACCTTTAAAAGTAATAAATTCACTTTTAAAGGTGTTAAATTTTCATTTACATGAATGGCGAATAAAAAAAGATGAAAATCCATCCAGTAATAAATAATGGATGGATTTATAAGTTTTTATCGATTAGCAATCCAAGTTTTCATAAGGTCTGCAGTACCATAAACGTAATGCTGATCGCCAACTTCGTGGTATGTTGCGCTATCGTCAACCTCAGTATGCTTGTACGGAATACGTTGACGGCGTTTTTCTGACATTGGGTCAGGAAGTGGGATCGCAGATAATAAAGATTTTGTATACGGATGAACAGGGTGATTGTATATATCATCTGCTTTACCGATTTCCATGATTTTACCACGGTACATAACAGCGATACGGTCACTGATATATTTAACCATTGATAAGTCATGGGCAATGAAAAGATATGTTAAGCCACGTTCTTTTTGCAGTTGTTTTAATAAGTTTACAACTTGCGCTTGAATCGAAACGTCAAGTGCAGAAATAGGTTCATCGGCGATAATAAACTTAGGATCTAAGCTTAGCGCACGGGCGATCCCGATACGTTGACGTTGGCCGCCAGAGAATTCGTGAGCATAACGGTTTGCGTGCTCTTTGTTTAAGCCAACAGCCTCTAACAGTTGATTTACTTTTTCACGGCGCTCTTTTTTATCTTTGTAAAGACCGTGAATTTTAAAGCCTTCACTAATGATTTCTCCAGCTGTCATACGCGGGTTTAATGAAGCGTATGGATCTTGGAAAATCATTTGCATTTGACGATTAAATTTCTTTAATTCATTTTTGTTTTTTTTCCCATGGACGTTCTCGCCATCGAAAATAATCTCCCCATCTGTAATGTCGTACAGGCGAATAATGGAACGCCCAGTTGTTGATTTACCACAGCCTGATTCTCCTACAAGACCGAGTGTTTCACCTTCGTAGACATCGAAGCTAATACCGTCAACTGCTTTAATAGGGTTACTTGCTGAACCGAAATGCTGCTTTAAATTTTTAATTTCAAGAACTTTTTTTGCGCCCGATTTAGTCATTTGATTGTGCCTCCTTTGCTAAATATCCTTCAATACGTTTAGCAACCTCATCTGGAAGCGGAATTTTTGGTGCATCAGGATGCATCAACCAAGTTTTTGCAAAGTGCGTTTCACTTACTTGGAACATCGGTGGCTCTTGCTCATAGTCAATAGCCATTGCAAATTCATTACGAGCGGCAAACGCATCGCCCTTTGGAGGGTGAATAAGATCTGGTGGTGAACCAGGGATCGTGCGTAATAGCTCATCCGTATCGTTATCTAAGTCAGGCATTGAACCAAGTAGACCCCATGTATATGGATGCTTAGGGTTATAGAAAATATCATTAACAGTACCATATTCAACGATTTGTCCGGCATACATAACTGCAACTCGGTCAGCAACGTTTGCCACGACACCTAAATCGTGAGTAATGAAAATGATCGATGTTTTCGAATTTTTTTGAATTTCTTTCATTAGCTCTAAAATTTGCGCTTGAATAGTAACGTCTAAAGCTGTTGTTGGTTCATCGGCAATTAGAAGCTTAGGATCAGCTGCGAGTGCGATAGCAATAACAACACGTTGACGCATACCGCCTGAAAACTCATGCGGGTATTGATTATAACGTTTTTCAGGGAAGGGGATACCTACCTGTGTTAAAAGTTCGATTGCACGTTTTTTAGCATCAGCTTTTGATACCTTTTTATGTTGTAAAATAACTTCAGTTATTTGACGTCCGACCTTCATCGTCGGATTTAAGCTTGTCATTGGATCTTGGAAAATCATTGCAATTTCATTTCCGCGTATTTTTGACATTTCTTTATCGCTTAAAGACACTAAATCACGGCCATTAAACATAATTTGTCCGGACTCATAAATACCAGGTGGCTGTGGAATTAGTTTCATTAATGCGTTACTCGTAACACTCTTACCAGAACCGGATTCACCAACGATTGCGAGTGTTTCACCTTCTTTTAAGTCAAAATTAACACCACGAACAGCATGAACAAGCCCTGCATACGTTTTAAAGTTTATTTTTAAATCTTTTACTTCTAAAATTGTTTTACTCATTTTCGGCCACCTCCTTATTTACGTAGTTTTGGATCTAATGCATCACGTAAGCCGTCACCAACTGCGTTAAATGCAAAGATTGTTAGTGAAATGAATACTGCAGGGAATATTAAACGCCACGGTGCATTGGCAATCGCTCCATTTCCATCAGAAGCCATTGTTCCCCAAGAGGCTTGTGGGGCAGGAACCCCAAGTCCTAAATAACTAAGGAAAGACTCTGTAAAAATAGCAGTTGGCACTGTTAATGTCATGGATACTAAAATTGCACCAAGTGCATTTGGCACTAAATGTTTGATAATTAAATGTCCTGTTCTTGCGCCCAATGTACGAGCCGCTAAAACATACTCTTGATTTTTAATAGATAATACTTCACCACGTACAATACGGGCCATATTGATCCAACCTGTAATGGATAATGCAATAATCATTGGGAAAATACCTTGTTCTAATACTACTAAAAGTACGATTACTACTAAAAGGTAAGGTACTGCTGTTAAAACATCGGCAATACGCATCATAATATTGTCAACACGACCGCCTGCTAAACCAGAAATACTTCCCCATAATACACCAATGATCAAGTCTATGATTGCCGCAGCAAACCCGATGAATAAAGAAATACGAGCGCCAGCCCATATGCGAACGAAAATATCTCGACCTAAATCATCTGTACCAAACCAAAATTCTGATGATGGTGGGGCATTAAAAGCACCTAATTGATCGCTATAGTGGTATTGTGACAACATCGGCACAAAGGTAGCCATTAAAACAATAATTATTAAAGCAATTAAGCCAAAAATGGCCATTTTATTATGGGAAAAACGGATAAATACTTCCTTCCAAAAAGAGACAGATTTATCAGTTAATTTTTCGGTTGCTTCATGATTTCCGCCAACAATTTTAAATTTATCTTTTTCGATTTGTTGCTGTGTCATTACTTTTTCGCTCCTTTCAGTCTAATTCGCGGATCGATCACGCTATATAAAATATCTACGATGAATACCGCAAATAAAAGAATGATTGCGTAGAACACGGTTGTCCCCATAATAACAGTATAATCACGATTCGTAATACTTTGCACAAAGTGCTTACCTAATCCAGGAACCGCAAAAATTGACTCTACAATGAAGCTACCTGTAACAACAGCAGCTGTTAATGGACCTAAATAAGTAACGACTGGTAAGAGGGCGTTTCGTAAAGTATGGCGGAAGACGATTGTCCATTTACCTATACCTTTTGCACGAGCCATTTTTACGTAATCACTATTATTTTGATCCAGCATACTTGAACGTACTAGTTTAGCAATAAAGCCCATATGCGATAATGCAATAGCTAAGGCTGGCAATATACTATAAGCAAAGCCTTTCCATCCACTAATTGGGAATAACTGAAGTTTATAGGCAAGGAAATACTGCATAAGTCCAGCTAATATAAAAGATGGAACGGAAATTCCGAGCACCGCAAAGGTCGTTGCCAAATAATCTGGCCACCTATTATGATAAAGCGCAGCAATTACACCGATTAATACACCAAATCCAATTGCTAGCAGCATCGCTTCAATTCCTAAAGTTAATGATACAGGGAAGCCTTCTGCAATCATATCATTTGTAGAACGCGCTTTATATTTCATAGATTCACCGAAATTAAAAGTGGCCGCATCGATTAAATAATCTTTGTACTGAATATACCAAGGGTTATTTAATCCATACGTTTCGTTTAACTTTGCCTCTATTTGAGGAGGTAAATTACGTTCAGATGCAAATGGGTTACCAGGAGCAAGACGCAATAGGAAAAACGTAGCCGTTACGATGACGAAAAGCGCGAGAAGTATATACATCAGCCTTTTCAAAATATATTTAATCACATAAAACTCCTCCTTCTATTTGTCAATTTTCTGACAAATAAGTGCCTTCGTATTTTAAAAAGAGCTGACTCGCGCCGCAGTGGCTACGAGGCAGCTCTCCGCTTAGAGCTTAAAAGAAATTATTATTTAATCTTTACATATTTAAGGTGAATATCACCAGTTGGATTTGGATCTAAGTTTTCAATACCTTTTTTAACTACTGACAAGTTAGTGTAGTAGTAAATAGGTGCAACTGGGAATTCTGTCATAATAATAGCTTCGGCTTGTTTTAAATAATCAAGACGTTTAGCTTCGTCTACCTCAGCAACTGCTTTGTCCAATAATTTTTTGTACTCAGCATTTTCCCAGCCTGTTTGATTGTTACCATTTTTAGCTGTATCGAACTGTTCAAGGAATGTATATGGATCAAGATAATCAGCTACCCAGCCCATACGACCAATTTGATAGTCACCAGTTTTTAATTTGTCAATATAAACTTGCCATTCTGAGTTATCTAACTGAGATGAAATACCAAGTTTTTTGCTCCATTCTTCTTGAATATATTGAGCGATTGCTGCATGCGCTTCAGAAGTGTTGAATGAAATATTCACTTTAATATCTTTAGCGTCTTTAATACCAAGTTCTTTCATCCCTGCTTCAAGAGCAGCTTTTGCTGCATCAACATCATTATCTTTGAAGTAACCACGGTCTTTTGTAAAGTTAGGAACTGCTACCGGAATCATACCTGTAGCCGGTTTTTGTTCACCTTTAGTTACGTTGTCAATTAATTTTTGACGATCGATTGCTAGAGCAAGAGCTTTACGGATATTTGCATTGTTCATAATTTTGTCTTTTGTATTGAATTTATACCAATAAATACTTGCTTGGTCCTTGATTCTTAAAGAACCATCTTTTTTGAAGCCATCAATTGCATTAAGATCTACTGTTTGGAATGGTGCACCAATATAGTCAAGCGAGCCAGATTTAAAGTTAGTAGCAACAGTTGGTTCTTTTTCAATCATAGCAATATTTACAGTATCAACATCAACATTTGAAGCATCCCAATAATCTTCAAATTTTGTAAGAACGATAGAAGCGTCATGTTTCCAATCGCTTAATTTATAAGGACCATTTGTTACGTAATTTTCACCTGCGTCTGCGTACCATTGTTTATTAGCTTCAGTCACTTTTTTGTTAACTGGTAAATAAGTTTTGAATCCTGTTAATTCTAGGAAATACGGAGTTGGGTTTTCTAGAGTTACGACTAAAGTTTTGTCATCTTCAGCTTTGATACCAACGTCATCAGCAGAACCGCCATTTTGGTGGTAAGCTTGAGCCCCTTTAATTGGGTAGAAAATAGAAGAATACGCAGAAAGGTTATCTGGATTTAATGCCCATTTCCAAGCATATTCAAAGTCGCCAGCTACAACTGTATCACCATTTGACCATTTTGCATCACGTAAATGGAAAGTGTAAGTCTTTTTATCAGGACTGATTTCCCACTTTTCAGCCATACCTGGAGTAGGCTTACCTTCAGCGTCTGACACAGTTAGACCCTCAAAAACATTAATTAAGATTGCACTAGATGTAGTATCCTCTGCAAGTCCTGGGTTTAAAGATGGTGGTTCTGAAGGAATTGCTAAGTTAAGCTCTTTAGATTTTGAACCAGAATCTTTACTGCCGTCTGAAGATGAAGAATTATCAGACTTATCACCACCAAAGCCACATGCAGCCAGTACTAATGAGAATACTGCAAGGACAGTTAATAATAAAAACTTTTTGTTTTTATTCATGTAAATCCCCCTTATACAATTTTAAGCCTTCTATGAAGCTCTTATTTAATATACCAAAAAAATCATTGTGTACAAAATAAAAAATATTCAAATTTATATAGTATTATCTGACATTTTTGAAGATAATAACTTTTTCTGATTCATTACTTTAAATCAGGAAAGCGCTTTCGTAATAAAAAAATGATATTTTTTTATTCAATACATCAAAAAAGTAATAAAAATAAAAAAGTAACTTGCTATGTTGAAAATTCTTATTCTTCAGATAACACTATTGTTATTTAAAAAATAAGTCTAAAGTCATGTGTGGAATATTTAAGATATTTGTGTAGATTTGTAGAAAATCATTGTAAAAAAGAGTAATTTCGATTCCTAGAAATGTATTTTCTGTAATTTATATTCTCGAAGAATGAATATTTTTAGCTATTAATAATATATAAGAAACTTGTTTTGTATTTATCTAAGATTAACCAGTATAAAAGAAAAGAAAGAAAAATTAGAGTAAAATGTGCCTCTCTTAAAGAATAAATATCGGGTATTTAGTAAAATATGTTTTTTTGAAATAATTTACACATTACTTGAATATACAATGCTGTATAAAAACAATGCATAGAATTAATTATATAAATGTAGGATTTTACATGCAATAAATGGAAAAACATGTTTATTTTTTGATGTTGTTTTATGGAGAAATTCAATTGTCTTGCTTAGGAGGAAAGCTCCTACATAAAGTTACTATACATGTAGGTAGAACTTAATGAGCAGAAAATTACTGCGCATCTTTGCGTGGTCTATTTTACCATATATAAATAACTTAATGGTGGTCTTCCTAAAAATAAACAGTAAAGTTGCGATTAACGGTAGTTAAAGGCGAACGTTTTCTTAGGCGTGTGAAGGATTATTTGCCCGTATATGATGGTAGTCTCCTTAACTATGGTAGCTCTGTTGCACGCACGCTTTCGATATTAGGAATGTAGTGCATTTCGATTAAAGAAATGCTCTGCTTAAATGAATCAATTATGCCGAGGTAGGAATGATAGCTGTATAGTACAGAATACGTGGTCTGCCATAAAAAAGAATGATACTTTTCATCTCCATGATAAGCTCACCACGGAGATGAAAAGTATCGACGCTCTCCCCAACATACTGAATTACGATTAAATCTAATAATTCAAGAGTTTGTCTACAGTTTGAGAGGCTAGGAAGGCACAATAAAAAATAACATTAGTAAAGCGTGAGAAATCTACATTTCTAAAATGGATTTCTCGCGCTTTTTAGGTTTTAACCAGTTATGTCCCAGTCTCAATCTTTAGGACTGTTTTTTTAGTTGTAAAATGACAGCTTCATCTGGATCGATGTAAACAGTCTTTTGTTCAAAGTAAATAACAAACCCAGGTTTAGCGCCATTTGGCTTTTTTACCTGACGCATTTCTGTGTAATCTACTGGAACAGAGGAAGAGTCTCTTGCTTTTGAAAAATAGGCAGCAAGTGTTGCAGCTTCTCGTAATGTCGTTTCGTCAGGTTCACTTGTATGGATGACAACATGTGAGCCTGGAATATCCTTCGTATGCAACCAAATATCTGTGCGTTTAGCAATTTTAAATGTAAGCATGTCATTTTGTTTGTTATTTTTTCCAACAGAAATCGCTACACCTGTTGAAGAGACGTAACGTTCAGGCTCAGGCTTCGCTTGTTTTTTCTTTTTTCGTGCATGACGTAATTTCAAATAACCTTGTTCTGCTAATTCTTCGCGAATTTCTTCAATATCTCCAGGAGCAGCTTGTTGTACTTGCTGAGCAAGCATTTCGAAATAGGCAATTTCTTCTTTCGTTTTTTCTAACTGTTCTTGAACCATAATAAGGGCATTTTTTGCTTTTGTGTATTTTGTGTAATAGCTTTGAGCATTTTCAACAGGTGTTTTACGTTCACTCACTGGAATGGTGATTTCTTCATCTCCAGTGTCACTATAATAGTTAGTGACAGTTACTTCCTTTTCACCTTTTTCAAACGCGTAAATATTTGCCATCAGTAATTCTCCATATAGTTGGAACTGATCTAACTTAGATGCGCGTTCGTAGTCTTTATTCAACTTTTTAGTTTTTAAGATAAGTTTGTCAATTTCATTTTGTAGCCATCGCTCCAAATCACCAGCTTGCTGTTTGACACGATCACGCTCAGCTCGAGCAAAGAATACACGGTCAAGTAGCTCATGGACATTTGGATAAATCGTTACATCTCCTTGTAAATGTGTTAGCGCGATTGGTGAGAAGTACGTTTTATTATTTGCGTTTACATACATCGGCTTTGATCTGCCATTATTAAAGGAAGCTATAAAGTTTTTAAAGCAATTTACACGGTCATCTGTGTCTGTTAATCGGAATAATAATTCCTCAGCATGTATAGGCGAGAAACCAATAAATTGCGAAACTACTTCCTTAGCTGTTTTTGGTTCAGAGAAAAACAGTGTAAGCTGTTCGTCGGTTACTGCTAGAGGGTGCCACTTATTCTGTGCGGGCGGTGCGATATAAGGCTGACCAGGTAAAACTGTACGGAAACTATTCACGGAAGGTGGCAAATGCTTTAAGCTGTCGACTATTTTTCCCTGTTCTTTATCTATTAATAACAGGTTACTGTGACGGCCCATAATTTCAGCATGTAACTCCCGTACAATAGGGTCGCCTATTTCATTTTTACTTTCAATTTCTACTATTATAATTCGATCAAAATCGTGCTGTTTAATAGAAGAAATAAAACCACCCTCTAAATGCTTTCTCAACAGCATGCAAAACATAGGGGGCTCTGCTGGATTTTCTATAGATTGCTCAGTAAGGTGAACACGTGCGTAAGAAGGATGAATCGAATAAAGTAATTTATGATTACTGCCGTTCGCACGGATATGTAGAACAACTTCCTGAGCGTTTGGTTGATGTATTTTAGTGATCCGACCTGTTACTAATTGTTGGAGGTCGGCTGTCATTGAATAAGTAAATAAGCCATCAAATGCCATATGAATTCCTCTTTCCAAAGATATAAGCATCTTGGTACTTTCGTATTTATTATTTTTTTATGGTGCATTCTCATCACTCTGCTGGAGCACAAATGCATTTTATTTATGACTCATCGGCATAACGTGTGGTTGATTGCTGCGCTTTCCTGGGGGAGTCCGATGAGTCGCTTCACTCGCGCTGCTCGCTCCAGGGTCTCGAGCTAACAGATGTCATAGAGAGTGATGGTTTTAGCCTTCGTTCCTCTATTGCTGATTCCCAAGGAGTCGCCCAGTCTCCACGCCAATCAACTTCTAGACATGGCATAAATTTTAATACAAAGGTCATCCCTTCTTTTGTTAATGAGTTTTTTCTTATGTTTATCATAGCATTTTTTAGGTGAATATTAAAATATAGCTTCGAATGTGGTAGAATTAGCTTTTGTTCTATTTTCATTTATTGGTTGTCCAACGACCTAGCACAGCAACAAATGTTTTCTGTAGCGAAAGCGAAGCGACAGCTACAATTTTGCTAAGGCGAAATTGATCTAATTTTTTACGGAGAGACATCATAAATGACAGAGCTTATGTTATAATAATGCCAGTATGCAAAGAAAGGTGTGACGAACCTTGGTGCGTAGTATGACTGGTTTTGGCAGAGGTGTCACAATAACAACAGACTTTCAATTAACCGTAGAAATGCGCTCGGTCAACCATCGATTTTTAGAAATCAATGCAAAATTCCCGAAAGAATGGCTTGAAGCAGAAATTTTTGCAAAGAAATTAATTTCGCAAGCTTTGTCACGTGGTAAGATTGATGTGATGGTTTATGTTAAGGATTTAGAGAACGTCGAGCAATCTATTGAAATTAATTGGTCATTAATTGAAGCGTATCGTAAGGCAAAAGAGCAATTAGCAAGTAAAGTACCACTAGAAGAAAAATGGACAATGCAAGAGCTATTATCGCTTGAACAAGCGCTTGTACAGGATAAGCCACAGCTTACACCTGAGGATTTACTCTTTGCTGTTGAAAAGGCTATTTCACAAGCACTTGAACAGCTTATTCAAATGCGTGAGCGTGAAGGGCAAGAATTACATGATGTTGTTGTACAATATAAAGCACAGTTAATGGAACAAGTGAACCAGATTCGTTCATGTGCATCTCTTGCTGTAGAAAAATATCGTACACGATTATCGGAACGAATTTCTCAAGTGGCGGATGGAGTGTTGTTAGAAGATCGCCTACTTGCCGAAGTAGCGATATTCGCAGAACGTGTGGACATCACTGAAGAATTGGACCGATTAGATAGTCACTTTAATCAGCTGGAAGAAACATTACAAGAAATGATTTCAGTTGGTCGTAAATTAGACTTTTTAATGCAGGAAATACACCGCGAGATCAATACGATTGGTTCCAAAAATCAATCAACAGAGGCGGCCGTTGCAGTAGTTCAGGCGAAAACAATTTTAGAAAAGATGCGTGAGCAAGTTCAAAATATCGAATAGCTTGCCTGTATCTGTTATAAATTAAGGGAGATATAGAGAATAAATGATAAAAGAACGTGGATTATTAATTGTTCTGTCTGGCCCATCTGGTGTAGGTAAAGGGACAGTGCGCAAAGAATTATTTTCTCAGCCGAATACGAATTATGAGTATTCCATCTCGATGACAACACGAAATCCTCGCGAAGGTGAAGTAGATGGTGTAGACTATTTTTTCAAGACACGTGAAGAATTTGAAGCGTTGATTGAACAGGGTGGCTTATTGGAGCATGCTGAATTTGTAGGGAATTATTACGGAACACCGTTAGCCTACGTAAATGAAACACTTGATGCAGGACGCGATGTGTTTTTAGAAATCGAAGTGCAAGGTGCTGCACAAATCCGCAAAAAGGCACCAGATGCATTATTTATTTTCTTAGCCCCACCAAGCTTAACGGAATTAAAAGACCGTTTAGTTGGTCGAGGGACAGAAACAGCAGACGTTATTGCGAAGCGTATTGCAACTGCAAGTGAAGAGCTCGAAATGATGAGCCTTTATGATTATGTAGTTGAAAATGATGAAGTGACAAATGCTTGTGATCGTATAAATGCGATTATTAAAGCAGAGCATTGTCGTAGAGAACGTGTTGAAAAAAGATATTTGTCAATGTTGAGAGGAGAATAAACCTATGTTATACCCATCAGTAGATACATTAAAAAAAGAAATCGATTCAAAATACTCTTTAGTAAGTCTAGCATCTAAACGTGCTCGTCAAATGCAAGAGGAACAAGACACTGAACGTTTACACAAATACGTTTCCCATAAGTACGTAGGGAAAGCACTTGAAGAAGTAGCAGCAGGTGTACTTACGAAAGTATCACAGGATGAGTCAACTGTGTACGAAGACGAAATCTAACATTGATAAGAGAGCTTTTGCCAAATTGCTAAATTAATGTTAACTTCTTTCAGCATTTATATCCTGTAACGAAAGCGAAGCGTCAGCTACAGAAGTCTCCCACCTCTATAGGTGAGATGAATGCCGATTTAAGCTACTTTTCAGCGGATGTCCAAACACAAGCTGAAATAGAGGAACTCAGTCTAGGAACGCCACGTCTTGTGGCAACGACTGAGTGACCAACATCGTGTTGGCCTAAAGCCTCCGGCGGGTGTCCCAGAATCGGAAATGAGTTCATAAAGGATGCTAGCCTAAAATCATCGCATCCGTGCGATAACGGCTAACTGACCTGCATGTGCAGGCCTAAGCACAAAGCCGATTCCGGACGCAATTATGCGTCTGCAGTGGATTTTTGATTATACAGAATGTCGAGAGCTCCCGGGGAATGTTCCTTTGGGAGCTTATCATTTGAAAGGACGATTGTGCATGAATAAAAATATTTTACTTTGTGTTTCAGGTGGTATAGCAGTTTATAAGGCTGTCGCTTTAGTTAGTAAGCTATCTCAGGCAGGAGCAACTGTAAAGGTTATCATGACAGCATCAGCAAGACAATTTGTGAATCCGCTGAGTTTTCAAGTTATGTCCAAAAATGATGTTTTTTTCGATACTTTTGATGAAAAGGATTCGAGTGTGATTGCCCATATTGATTTGGCGGATTGGGCAGATTTAATTTTAGTTGCACCAGCTACTGCAAATGTCATAGGGAAACTGGCGAATGGAATTGCAGACGATATGGTAACGACGACCTTGCTTGCAACAACTGCCCCTGTATGGCTTGCACCAGCGATGAATGTACATATGTATGACCATCCAGCGGTAAAACGAAATTTGGCGCAGTTACAATCTGATGGCTATCAATTTATTGAGCCTTCGGAAGGATTTTTAGCATGCGGCTATGTTGGTAAAGGTCGTTTAGAGGAGCCAGAAAAAATAACGGCGATTGTGCAAGAGTTTTTTTCAGAGAAGCATAAGCCGTTAGCTGGTAAAACGGTTGTAGTTACAGCTGGGGCGTTTTATGTTCCGATGGACGAGCACCATATAATTAGTACACAGTCAAATAGTAGAATTGGTCAGGCAATAGCAAAAGAGGCAAAAACACTTGGGGCAAATGTAATCCTCATAGATGAGAACGGAAGAAGCATGCATAAGCTTTTTGAGCAGCTTGAGGATTATAAAAAGCAATATCCATCTGCATTTTTTATCCATGCAGCAAATACGCCTACAATTGAAGGGGCGCCGATGCTATCCGTAAAAGGCATGACCGCAATAACTTTTGGGCAAAAGGTTATTGGTGAGCCAATGTTAACAATTATGTCTGACACGTGGATTGATTTTAGTGACACGGCAGAAGTAAATGGTCAACTGTGGGATACGACAAATGCCACGCAGTTTGCACAAGCATTTTGGACATATATACTACAGGGTGAGAAGCGATGAGTTTGTTGATTGCAGAGGTTATAGTGGATGTTTCGACATACCATGTAGATCGTCCATTTGACTATGAAGTGCCTACAGAATGGGCACATATTATCGAACTGGGTTGTCGTGTAAAAGTACCGTTTGGGCCAAGAAATGTTCTAGGCTTTGTGGTCGGATTAAAAAATGAAACAGATGTACCATCTAATAAATTAAAGTCTATTGCGCAAATTTTAGATATAGAGCCGGTATTGACCGAAGAAATGTTGTTAATGGCGAAATGGTTGAAAAACGAAACGATTTGTTATGAAATTGATGCCTTACAGGTCATGCTCCCTTCAGCGCTTCGTGCGAAGTATGAAAAAATCATAACGCTATTAGAGGAGAAAGATGCTTTGCCAGATGAGGCTCAAGCTGTTTTTGGTAAGCGACAACAGGCTAATTTCAAAGAATTCGAGCGTGCAGAATTACTTCCTTTATTAAAACAGCTTATGACTAATAAAATTGTAAAAATTGAAAATATTGTGAAGCAGCAAGGCAATGTGAAAGAAATACGGATGGTCAAAATATCCGATTATCAGCAAGATATAGACAAAGCAATGGAAGGTGCAGCGAGAGCAGCTAAACAACGCCAACTGATTGAATGGATGAGCAGACATCTTGGAGAGGTCCTTTTGCCACAGAAAATCTATGAGGAAACAGGTGCATCTTCCGCGGTCTTACAGTCAGTTATTGACAAAGGGGCCGCCCATTTTATACAAGAAGAGGTATATCGTGACCCCTTTACGAAGGAGGTTTCCCGTACTCAATCTTTACAGTTGACGAATGAGCAGCACATTGCACTTAAGGCTATTACTAGATCGATGGAAGAACAAACGGCGCAAACTTTTTTACTACACGGTGTCACGGGAAGCGGTAAAACTGAAATATATTTGCAAGCGATACAAAAGGTGTTAGATGAAGGTAAGGAAGCTATTATGTTAGTACCTGAAATATCATTAACACCACAAATGACAGAGCGTTTTCGTAGTCGTTTTGGTGAGATGGTGGCTGTGATGCATAGTGGATTATCTGTCGGTGAAAAGTATGATGAATGGCGAAAAATTCAGCAAGGAAAAGTAAGCGTTGTTGTTGGAGCTCGTTCAGCCATTTTCGCACCTTTTACAAATTTAGGCCTCATTATTTTAGATGAAGAGCATGAATCAACCTACAAGCAAGAAGATTCACCTCGTTATCATGCTAGAGATGTAGCGATTTGGCGAAGTAAATTTTACAAATGTCCTGTTATATTAGGTAGTGCAACGCCTGCACTTGAATCATTTGCGAGAGCAAAGAAAGGTGTATATAGTTTGCTATCCTTAAAGCAACGTGCTTTGCATCAAGCGTTACCAACCGTTTATATTGCTGATATGCGTGAAGAACTTCAAAAAGGGAATCGTTCTATGTTTTCGGAGCAGCTTATTGATGCAATACGTGTACGGCTTGAGAAAAAAGAACAGATGGTGCTATTTTTAAATCGTCGTGGCTATTCTTCTTTTGTGCTTTGCCGTGATTGTGGAACGGTTGTACAATGTCCGAACTGTGACATCTCGTTAACGTATCATCGAACAACCGAGAAATTAAAATGTCATTATTGCGGTTATGAGGAGCGTGTTCCTCAAATATGTCCCCAATGCCAGAGTGAGCATATTCGTTATTTTGGTACGGGAACACAAAAAGTCGAGGAAGAAATTTATAAGCTATTTCCTGAGGCAAGGGTTCTCCGAATGGATGTGGATACAACGAAACAAAAAGGTGCACATGAAGAAATTTTGCAGTCATTTGGAGAAGGACAGGCAGATATTTTGCTCGGGACGCAAATGATTGCTAAAGGTCTTGATTTCCCTAATATTACGCTTGTTGGTGTACTTAGTGCAGATACATCTCTGCATTTACCCGACTACCGTGCAGCGGAGCGTACATTCCAATTATTAACGCAGGTTAGTGGTAGAGCTGGACGTCATGAAAAGCATGGTGAGGTTATTGTTCAATCGTATACACCTGAACATTATGCAATTGAATTGGCCAAAATACAAGATTATGAGCCATTTTACGAACGTGAAATGTTTTTACGTCGCCGTTCTAGCTATCCACCGTATTATTATGTAGCACTTGTTCAAATATCTCATGAGGATGTCATGCTGGCAGCAGAGTATGCTGGACGTGCAGCGGATTGGCTAAGGGAAAACTTATCAAACCGGGTAGCCATTATTGGACCGACAACTGCAAGCATTAGTCGTCTCCAAAATAGATATCGTTATCAATGTTTGATAAAATATAAAATTGAACCAAATCTCATTCCTGTATTACAGCGCCTTTTAGCGATGTATCGAGCGGAATGGATTAAACAGGGTATATTAATGACGGTAGATTTAGACCCGTCAACTATATAAAATGCTCCATCACTCAAAGTTTGGGATGACATTTTGTTAAAACTGATGTCATGTGGATTAGTTGATTGGAGTTGGGCGACTTCTTGGGGATGAGCAATAGAACGAAGGCTAAAACCATCACATCCTGTGATAACGCCTTCGTGACCAACATCGGTGCCGCTGTCGCTTCGCTTTTGCACATTTAAAACATTTGCTTACCTAACGCCCCAGGAAAGCGCCCATTCGGAACGAAAATTAACTACGAGTTATGATGCTGAGCATATTAAATGCTGAAAGAGTCGTAGCTAGTGGTATGGAGTCAATTAAATAAGGTATAACTTTAAATCAGGCATGTTGATTGGTAAATATAGGTTTGTTGTTGGCTGATAGAAGAATTTTTTTGTTGCTATCTTGCTAATATATCCCCATTTTTTACTGATTGTAGCCCGTAGCGGAAATCAGAGCCTTCTAAATAATTAGAATGGATAAAAATAGCTAATCAACACTTGACCTTAAATATAGAAATGAGGAACATAAGATGGCAATTAAAAAAGTTGTTGAACATCCTGCAAAGGTATTATCAACGCCGTGCGCGGAAGTAAAAGAAATTAATGAAGAGATTATTACATTACTAGATGATTTATATGACACAATGGTTGAATACGATGGTGTTGGTATTGCTGCACCACAAATAAATGTAGGATTACGTGTTGCCATTGTCGAGCTTGGCGAGGAACGAGATATTTTAGAAATGATTAATCCGACTGTCATTGAAACGGATGGCGCTGAAGTTGATATTGAAGGATGCTTAAGCTTCCCGGGATTGTACGGTGAGGTTGAACGACCTGACTACGTGAAAATTGAAGCATGTGACCGTGAAGGACGTGTATACGAGTTGGAAGCGGGAGGCTTTGATGCACGAGCAATTTTACATGAAATCGATCATTTAGACGGCGTGCTATTTGATTCGAAAATTAAACGCATTTTAACTGAAGAAGAGCTTGAAGCGATGTACGCTGAAGAGGAGGAATAACATGTCTTCAATAATTTTTATGGGAACACCTGATTTCTCCGCGCCAATTTTGCGTATGCTACATCATGAAGGTTATGATATTAAAGCTGTAGTTACACAACCAGACCGTCCAGTTGGGCGTAAGCGTGTGCTAACACCACCACCTGTTAAAGCAGCAGCTATGGAATTAGGTTTACCTGTTATTCAGCCTGAAAAATTGCGTGGTTCTGAGGAATTACAGCAAATTATTGATTTACAGCCTGACCTAGTCGTAACAGCCGCTTTTGGACAAATTTTGCCGAAAGAATTACTTGATACACCACCGCTTGGTTGTATTAACGTCCATGCGTCACTTTTACCAAAGTATCGTGGAGGAGCACCTATTCACCAAGCAATTATTGATGGTGAAAAAGAGACGGGTGTAACGATTATGTATATGGCACAAAAGCTTGATGCCGGTGACATCATATCTCAAAAGGCTATCCCAATTGAAGAGGATGATCATACAGGTGGACTATTTGATAAGCTAAGTGTTGTAGGCTGTGAATTATTAAAAGATACACTTCCTTCTATTATTAATGGAACAAATAGTCGTACAGTGCAGGATGAAGCACAAGTAACCTTTGCAAGCAATATTTCACGTGAACAGGAACGTATCGATTGGACAAAGGATGCGACAACTTTATACAATCAAGTGCGTGGTCTTCATCCGTGGCCTGTTGCCTACACAACATTTGAAGATGGAAACTTTAAAATTTGGTGGGCGCAGCTTGGTAACACAAAGCATGATACTTTACCAGGTGAGGTTGTTGCGATTTCAAAGGACCATTTTGAAGTTTCAGCAGGAAATGGTACAACACTAGCCCTGTATGATGTACAACCAGCTGGTAAAAAACGCATGACAGCAGAGGAATATTTGCGTGGTACAGGTTCTAAATTACAGATTGGGGACCAATTTAAATGAGTAAAAAAAGCGTAGTAATTTGGGATGGGAATGTGCGTGATGCTGCACTTTCTATTCTGTTAGCAGTAGATAAAAATCAAGCCTATAGTAATTTGCTTTTAAATGAAACGATCAAGCGACATAAAATTGAAGCGAAGGATCGTGCGCTTTTAACAGAAATTACGTATGGTACTTTACAATATAAAATGACACTTGATTATTATCTAGAGCCATTTATTCGTGGCACAGTGGATCATTGGGTACGCTGGCTTTTACGTTTATCTTTATATCAAATGCATTATTTAACGCGTATCCCACCACATGCAGCGGTAAATGAGGCTGTTGAAATTGCTAAGCGTCGAGGTCACAAAGGGATAGCTTCAATGGTCAATGGTATTTTACGATCTATTTTACGTCAAGGTGTAGCTTCTACGGATGACATTAAAGATCCGATTGAGCGCCTTGCTATTGAAACGAGTCATCCTGAATGGTTAGTGCAGCGATTTGTCGATAACTACGGTATTGAAGTAGCGGCTGAAATGCTACATGAAAATAATGTACCACCAGTGCAGACTGTACGTGTAAATATGACGAAAGCAAGCGTTGAGCAAGCGATTGCCAGCATAGAAGCGGAAGGTTTATCGGCGCAAAGAAGCGGGCTAATGCCTGAATGTTTATATGTAACAAATGGTCAGCCAGCTCGAACAAAGGCATTCCAAGAAGGACTTATTACTATTCAGGATGAAAGCTCAATGATTCCAGCAAATGTTTTACATCCATCACCTGGCATGCGCGTCTTAGATATGTGTGCAGCTCCGGGAGGAAAGACAACACATATAGCTGAGATTATGAAAAATGAAGGTTCAATTTTAGCGACTGACCTTCACCCTCATAAATTAGATTTAATCGACCATAATACGGATCGTCTAGGGATTGATATCGTAGAGACTGCTCCGATTGACGGACGTAAGGCACCGGATTTTCTACAACTAGAATCATTCGACGCTATTTTAGTCGATGCACCTTGTAGTGGCTTAGGTGTTATGCGCCGTAAGCCAGATATTAAATATACAAAGCGAGAAGAAGATTTAGAAAGCCTCCAAAAAATACAATTGGCACTATTAGATGCTGCAACAAAAGTATTAAAAATAGATGGCAAGCTTGTGTACAGTACATGTACAGTAGATAAAAGGGAAAACGAAGGTACTGTAGAAGCCTTTTTAACAACGCATCCAGAAATGGAAGCTATACAACTAGAATCTTTACCAACAAAATTAGCGGAAAAGCAAGCAAATGGCATGCTTCAAGTCTTTCCACAAGACTTTGGCAGTGACGGTTTCTTCGTTGCCGCCTTTCGTAAAAAAGGAGGATCCAACTAATGGTGGATCAAGAGAAATATAATGAGCGCATTAACGACTTAGTTGATGAAGCAGAAGACAAGCCTGTTCGACGCGCAAAAAAAGAAAAACCAAATTTAAAGGAATCGGTATACTCATTACAGCCGGAACAATTAGAAGAATGGTTAAAGGAAAATGGTGAAAAACCATTCCGTGCAGCACAAATTTTTGATTGGCTTTATAATAAACGTGTAAAAACATTTGAAGAAATGTCAAACCTTTCAAAGGGATTACGTGAAAAGCTTGAAGCAAGTTTTGCATTGACGACATTGTCAACAATTATTCAACAGGAATCCAAAGATGGTACGATCAAGTTTTTATTCCAGTTACAAGATGGCTATTCTATTGAAACTGTATTAATGCGTCATGAGTATGGGAACTCTGTTTGTGTGACGACACAAGTAGGCTGCCGAATTGGCTGTACGTTTTGTGCGTCAACTTTAGGTGGATTAAAACGTCACTTATTAGCAGGGGAAATCGTGGAGCAAGTTGTCAAAGTACAACAAACTTTAGATGAATTGGACGAACGTGTGTCACATATCGTCATTATGGGTATTGGAGAACCTTTCGATAATTATGATGCGATGATGAACTTCTTAAAAGTCATCAACCATGAAAAAGGGTTAAATATTGGTGCTCGTCACATTACTGTCTCAACATCAGGAATTGTTCCTAAAATTTACGAATTTGCTGATGAACAGCTACAAATCAACTTTGCAGTATCCTTACACGCACCAAACCAAGAGGCTCGTCAAAAGCTGATGCCAATTGCACGTGCTTACAAATTGGATGAATTAATGGAAGCCGTTCGTTACTATACTAAAAAAACTGGCCGACGTGTTACTTTTGAGTATGGTTTAATGTCTGGTGAAAATGATTCAGTTGAAATTGCAGAAGAATTATCTGCATTAATAAAAGGACTTAAATGCCACGTGAACTTAATTCCTGTAAACTACGTACCAGAACGTGATTATGTTCGCACATCTCGTAGTCAAATTTTTGCCTTTGAAAAAACATTAAAGAAGAATGGTATTAACGTAACGATCCGCCGAGAGCAAGGTTCTGATATTGCTGCTGCGTGTGGTCAATTACGTGCGCAAGAGAGATCTGAAGAGACGAGGTGACCAGTGTTGGAATACACAGTCGAAAGTGATATTGGGTTAAAACGAGCAATTAATGAAGACCGTGCGGCATTTTTCAAACGTCCAAACGGTCTTGCGCTAGCACTTGTAGCGGACGGCATGGGTGGTCATAATGCTGGCGATGTAGCGAGTGATATGGCGATGAAACAGATGGAATCCGTTTTTTTACAGGCAGAGGCACATCATTTTGCATCAACGACAACAAAAAAAGAGTGGTTATTACAGGCAGTCAAGCAATTGAATAAAAGTATATATGACTATTCTTTATCACATGAAGACTGTAAAGGAATGGGCACGACGTTTATTGCAGTGTTAATTGAAGAACATCATTGCTTTATCGCACATGTTGGTGATAGTCGTGTGTATTATTTCTTTGATGATGGTGCACAACAAATAACAAGAGATCATTCTTATGTAAATGTTCTGGTTGAAAATGGTGAAATTAGTGAAGAGGAAGCGTTGACACATCCTAAGAAAAATTTCATCTTAAAAGCTGTTGGTACAGAAGAAACGATTGAACCAGACTTTTATGAAGTTGATTTAGCATCAGAATCGTATTTACTCATTTGCTCTGACGGTTTAAGCAATAAACTTACAGTGTATGAAATGGCATCAATTATTACGTATCCGGATTCAATAGAAGAAAAAGGACGAAAACTTGTGGAATTAGCAAATGCAAGCGGGGGAGAAGACAATATCTCCCTCGTGCTACTCACAAGGCAAGATGAGGAGGTGTAAGTATGCTTGTAGGTAAACGAATTAGTGATCGCTATAAAATTATAGGGCTAATTGGTGGCGGTGGTATGTCCAATGTTTATTTAGCACATGACATGATTTTAAACCGTGATGTAGCGATCAAAATATTACGCTATGATTTTACTAATGAGGATGAATTGCATCGCCGTTTTCAACGTGAAGCACTTTCTGCTACAAGCCTTACACATCCAAATATTGTTAGTGTTTATGATGTAGGTGATGATGGTGATTTACATTATATTGTGATGGAGTATGTCCAAGGGAAAACATTAAAGCAGTACATACAGGAATTTGCACCAATTTCTCCTGCTAGAAGTGTGCATATTATGAAGCAGTTAACATCAGCAATTGCCAATGCTCATGAAAATCATATTATCCATCGTGACATTAAACCTCAAAATATTTTAATGGATGCTGAAGGCAATGTAAAAATAACTGATTTCGGCATAGCGATGACGCTTAGTGCAACGTCATTTACACAAACGAACTCCGTACTTGGAACGGTGCATTATTTATCACCAGAGCAGGCTCGTGGTGGTACGGCAACAAACAAGTCTGATATTTATGCACTTGGCATTGTTTTATATGAATTATTAACAGGGGAATTGCCCTTCTCAGGCGAGTCAGCTGTTTCTATCGCGCTTAAACATTTACAATCTGAGACGCCGTCCGTTCGTGCATTCGATGCCACGATTCCACAAAGCCTGGAAAACGTTGTGCTAAAAGCTACAGCAAAAGATGCTTCTCATCGTTATTTGACAGTAGAAGAAATGCAAGCAGATTTAGAAACAGTTTTATCGCCAAATCGTATGAATGAACCGAAGTTTGTCATACCGGAAGATAATGATGTGACAAAGGCTATTCCAATTATTAAAGAGCCGGTTATACGTAAAGATGAAGATTTAACGAAGACAAGAGCAATCGAACCAATTGCGCAATCAAAGCCGAAACCTGAGGCTAAGAAGCCTGTTGAAAAGACAGCACCTGTGAAGAAAAAGAAAAAATGGCCAATAGTTGTTGCTGGACTAGTAATAGCCGCTATCGCTATCTTCCTATTCTTTTTCTTTGCCACAGATTTATTTAGCCCGAAAAAGATACCTGTACCTAATGTGGCTAATATGACCGTTAAGGAAGCTACAAATAAATTAGTGGCTGAAGGTTTTACTGTTGGTGAAGAACATCAGGAGCGTTATGATGAGAAAGTTGAAAAGGGTAAAGTTATTGAAACGGACCCTGCAGAGAGTACGGAGCGTGTAAAAGGTACGGAAATAGATTTAATCGTCAGTCTTGGAGTAGAAATGACGAAAGTGGAAGATTATAGAGGGCAGCAAATCAGCCAAGTTGAATCAATGTTAAAGGATAAATTTTTAGAGCCAGATATTACCTTCGTGCATTCAACAGAGCCAGAAGGACAAATTATTGATCAAGAGCCAAAACCTCAAGAAGAGGTAATCGCTAAAGATACAAAGATGAAATTTAAGGTAAGCGCAGGTATACAAATGGTTACCGTAGGTAATGTTGCGAATTACACGAAGGCTCAAATGGATGAGTATGTAAGAAGAAATAGCTTAAAATGGAGTATAGCTCGTGAAGACTATCATAATACAGTAGCGGCCGGAAGTGTTATTTCCCAATTGACAAGAGCAGGGACTTCAGTTGAAGTAGGATCTACAATAGCTGTTGTAATAAGTAAAGGACCTGCCGAAAAACCTGTAAAAACGTTGGTGAAAACTGTGCACTTGGAAATACCATATGAGCCAACAGAGGAAGGTATGGTGCAATCTATTCGTATTGAAATTGAAGATAAAGACCATACAATGTCATCAGCTGCCGATCAATTTACTATTACGGCTAATAAACCGTATAAAATCCAGCTTGTTATTGAAGAGGGCAAAGTAGGCGCATATAGAATTATACGTGATTCGCAAATTATTGCTGGAGAAAGTTTTAATTATGATGATGTTAAATAAGGGGGAATTGGATGGCGCAAGGCCAAATACGTAAAGCATTAAGCGGTTACTACTATGTATATGATGGAGAACAACTAATACAATGTCGAGGACGTGGGGTTTTTCGCAATCGCGGGGAATCCCCACTCGTTGGCGACAATGTAGAATACACTCTGGAAACAGAGGGGTCAGACGGTACTATTCAAAAAATTATGGAACGTCAAAATGAATTAGTACGTCCGCCAATAGCTAATATTGATCAAGGGATTTTGGTATTTTCTGTAAAAGAACCTAATTTTAATACAATTTTACTGGATCGTTTCTTAGTTGTTTTAGAATCATTCCATGTTCATCCGATTATTTGTTTAACAAAGATGGATTTACTAGAAGATCATGAACGCGAGGAATTGCAAAGCTATATAGCAGATTATGAAAGCATGGGTTATACAGTGCTACAAACCTATAAAGGTGAAGAAGAATTAGTTGATCGTCTACAGCCTATTTTAAAGGGAAAAACTTCTGTATTAGCAGGGCAATCTGGAGTTGGGAAATCCACACTATTAAATACTTTAATTCCAGATTTAAATTTAAAAACCGGCATTATTTCGCAAAGTTTAGGGCGTGGAAAACATACGACTCGCCATGTGGAATTAATCGAGGTATGTGATGGCTTATTAGCAGATACTCCAGGATTTAGTTCATTTGATTTTGATGAAATAGAAAAAGAAGAATTAGGCGCATGCTTCCCTGAGATGGCCCGTATGGCAGATGATTGTAAATTTAGAGGCTGTTTACACTTAAAGGAACCAAAATGTGGAGTAAAGGCAGCTGTTGAGGCGGGAGAAATTCGTGACTACCGTTATAAACACTACGAACAATTTATGCAAGAAATTATGGATCGAAAGCCGAGGTATTAATGATGATACAAATAGCACCATCAATTTTAGCAGCGAACTTTGCTAAATTAGGAGAAGAAGTAAAAGAAGTAGAAAAGGCAGGGGCACAGCTTATTCATATCGATGTTATGGATGGTCATTTTGTGCCAAATATTTCTTTCGGCTCTATTGTTTTAGACGCCATTCGCCCTTTAACTGATTTGCCACTAGACGTTCATTTAATGATCGAAAATCCTGATCAATATATTGAACAATTCGCCAAAGCAGGAGCGGACTATATTACGGTGCATGTTGAAGCTTGCCGCCATTTACACCGCACGATTCAATTAATTCGCTCATATGGAGTTAAACCTGGTGTTGTATTAAACCCACATACACCAATAGAATCTATTCAACACATTTTAGAAGATATTGATATGGTGTTGTTCATGACAGTAAATCCAGGATTTGGTGGGCAAAAATTCATTCATTCTGTTGTGCCAAAAATTGAAGCACTAGCAGCTATCATTAAAGAACGTAATCTCGATATTGCTATAGAGATTGACGGTGGTATTAATGCAGAGACTATTATTCCTTGTGCCAAAGCAGGAGCAACAATTTTTGTAGCTGGTTCCGCTATTTATAGTAAAGAAGATCGTTCCGCGGCCCTACAGGAAATTTTAGCTGCTGGTGAGGCAGCGATTCAAGGATGACAGTAGTCGTTGTTTGTGCAGGTGGGCCAAGAGCGGAACTCTGTTCATTTAGTCCGTATAAAGAACAAAGTGATGTGTTATTTATCGGAGCAGACCGAGGAGCGCTATATTTAATCGAGCAAGGAATCACACCGCATGCCATAGTAGGAGATTTTGACTCACTATCGCAAGAGGAATACAAGCTGGTGATGGCACATACAAATGATAGACAACGATTCATGGAAGAAAAAGATGAAACAGATACGGACTTAGCATTATTAAAAGCTTTGACCTATACACCGCTAGAAATTGTACTTACAGGTGTTACAGGTGGTCGTTTAGATCATTATGAGGCAGCAGTTCGTTCGATTTATCGATTACAAAAAGAGCATCCACAGGTAGTATTGAAGATTATTAATCATGCAAATATGTTGCAATTTTTAATGCCGGGCAAGCACTTCATTGAAGCAGACGAGCAATACCGTTATTTATCTTTCTTTGCACATGAAGAGCCGATTAAAGATGTGACATTAAGGCATGTGAAGTATGAAACAACAAATGAAGAAATCTCTCTTGGTACATCTCGCTTTACAAGTAATGAAATAATAGGGAATTCAGGGTCTATATCTTTCTCGCAAGGCATATGTTTAATGATAAGAAGCATAGATTAGCGTAAGGGGGAGAGAGTCCTGAAAGTATATACGTTCCAGCTGCCGAAATTTGTAAGTAGTATTACGCGTACATGTATCAACATTTTTAAAAAAGAAAAGAAAGTAAAAAAATCCGACTAACACTAGTCGGATTTTTTTTATAGTATTGAAAAACAAAACGGTCAAGGAATTCTTTGTGAATATTATGGTGGATGATTTCCGTTCCAGGCTACTCGCTTTCCTGTGGGCGAGCGTCGAGCCGCTTCCTCCGCTGTGCTCCGTGCAGGGTCTCGCCTGTCTCGCTTTCCCACGGGAGTCGAGTAGCCTTCCACTCCAATCAGCGGTAGCGTAGAACTTTTATTAATTTTATGTATTTCAAAAGTGAACGCTATGGCTACTCACTATAATCAAACAGAAGAAACTTATTACAATAATGCTATTGTACACCTGATCTTGCTGACGCTACGTTAATTCTAGGCTTTCGCGAAAGACATGCCAGAAGATACATACTATGAGAAGTGGTTGATTGTAGTGGAGACTGGACGCCCCCAGGAAAGCGCCCAGTCGGAACGGAAATCAACCCCTCGCTTTGTTGAAGAACTATACTTTATTATATCGTAACTGCCATTCTGCATAGGTGTTTTGTTGTGCTGCTATATGTAATGAAAGCCGCTAGGAATTACTATGAGAAGTAATTTCTAGCGGCATAGTCATTTTATTATATAAATATTCACAAAGGCGGTTGGTAGTTTGCCCAGTTAATAAGACAGAAAAAAATCGATTTGCGCCAAATGCGAAATCGATTTTTTGGAAGCAACGATTAAACGCGCTCGATTTTACCTGATTTTAATGCACGTGTAGAAACCCATACACGTTTTGGTTTACCGTCTACTAAGATACGAACTTTTTGAAGGTTAGCACCCCAAGTACGTTTGTTAGCGTTCATAGCGTGGGAACGGTTGTTACCAGTACGAGCTTTACGTCCAGTGATTACACATTGTTTAGGCATGTAGTATTCCCTCCTTACTGTTGATGCTGAAAGATTATTATTTCAGTTCGATATTTCACATACCATAATAATTTAACATACCATGACGTTCAGTGCAATAGTTTTCACATAACCTTTCAAGAAAAAAACCTTTACAGACAAAAAATACTTGTTAAATAATGGTTGTTAATTCCTAGGTGTTGAAAATCTTGGGATATAGTAGCTCGATTTTAACTCGCCCTAACCGCACGCCTGATTGTAAGGGATTGACAATCAGTGGAAGATAAAAAAACCCTTATTTTCCTCGGTGGCCAAACTTCATTGAAACACGTTTACCAGTTTCCACTAAACGCTCTGTAAGGGTATTAATATGTTCTGCAGAAACGTTAAAGCTAACAAAACCTATACTTACTGAACCGACTACTTCATTATCGCTTTTAATATTCTATGTAATGTGCTAAGTGGTAAATTGCATTTTGCCGAAAGCTCTGAAATGGACAAGCTGTTTTCATTTGCTTCAGAAGCCAGAACTTTAGCGATTGTCATAGCTTGTTCTAGTAATTGCATTGATGTCCCACCTCTCCTTCATTCATTTTATTTTTATTCCGTCTCTACGCCTAGCTACGTAGTTGTGGATCACAGGACGTGATACTTTAAGCATTCGCAAGCATTCCGGGACACATTGACAAATTTGCCTAATCGTCGAGCGTTTAATAATAAATTGACACAAATAGGGCAACAACTAAGTAAACCAAAATCTTTATCTGTCATGATGATTGATCTTGATTTCTTTAAAAAATTAAATGATTATTATGGTCATTTACAAGGTGATGAAGCTTAAATAAAAGTGGCAGCTCTATTAGATGAAATTGCAGAAAAGTATAATGCATTTGCAGCACGTTGGGGAGGCGAAGAGTTCGTAATCGTTAGCCAACATGCGGCTAAATTTTCAGAGCATGTGTGTGAGGAAATTTTAGAGGAAGTAAGCCATTTAAATATACGTCATGAGCATTCAGAAGTAGCTGATATTGTAACAGTCAGCATCGGGATGTGTTATGCCAAAATCTCAAATAGCGAGCAATTGAAAATATGCTGTGAATTAGCTGATCGAGCACTAAACACAGCAAAACAAAACGGTCGTAACAACTTTTTCAGCAAAAGTGGAAATTTCGATGAAGATGTATGTTTCCCTTTAAAATGTCAGTAAAACGTTGATACAATGCGCTTTAATGCCTTCTAAGGTTGCTTAATGCATAACGAAAGTGTTACAATATCATTTAGTCAAAAAGAGCCAAGGGGGCATTTCTATGTCGATTGAATTAAACAATGAATTCGGCCAAATTGATATTTCAACAGATGTACTTGCACAAATAGCTGGTGGCGCTGCTGTAGAATGCTACGGTATTGTTGGCATGGCATCTAAACATCAAATTCGTGATGGTCTAACTGATATTTTACGTAAAGAAAATTTTGCAAAAGGTGTTGTTATTCGAAAACAGAACGACGATTTACATATTGATATGTACATTATTGTTAGTTACGGGACAAAAATTTCGGAAGTTGCTTATCAAGTACAGTCGAAAGTGAAATATACAGTGGATAAAACATTAGGTATGAGCGTGAAATCTGTCAATATCTTTGTGCAGGGCGTTCGTGTAGCGAATGATTAAGAGGAGGAACTAATTCTAATGCAGTCTTTAGACGGAATAAAGTTTGCAGAAATGGTGCAAATGGGTGCCCATCACCTATTCCAAAATGCAAATTATGTTGATTCATTAAATGTATTTCCAGTACCAGATGGTGATACAGGAACGAATATGAACTTATCGATGACATCTGGGGCAAAGGAAACAGAGCAGTATGCGTCAGAACATATCGGCAAAACAGCTCAAGCTTTATCAAAAGGTTTACTTATGGGAGCACGCGGAAATTCAGGCGTTATTTTATCGCAGTTATTCCGTGGCTTTGGTAAATCTATCGAAAAAGAAGCGACGATTGATGCTAAGGGCTTTGCTGGTGCCTTCCAAGCAGGCGTAGAAACTGCTTATAAAGCAGTAATGAAGCCAGTTGAGGGAACGATTTTAACGGTTGCACGTGAAGCGGCGAAAAAAGGTGTAGAAGTGGCACAAACTGAAACCGATATCATTGCAGTGATGGAGGCATTTACTGCTGAAGCACAGGCTTCGTTGCAACGTACGCCTGAACTTCTACCTGTTCTAAAAGAAGTCGGAGTTGTAGATAGTGGCGGTCAGGGTCTGCTATTTGTGTATGAAGGATTTTTAGCATCCCTAAAGGGCGAGCCATTACCGGTGAAAAATGAAGCAACTTTAGATGATTTAATTAATGCAGAACATCATAGAGCACAAGATTTCATGAATACTATGGATATTGAATTTGGTTATTGTACTGAAATCATGGTACGTTTTGAAGAAGGAAAAGAGCCATTTAGTGAAGAACAATTCCGCAATGAATTAAATCCTCTAGGTGATTCTTTACTCGTTATTTCAGATGAAGAAATTGCAAAAGTGCATATTCATTCTGAACAACCAGGCGCTGTATTAGCAATGGGTCAAAAATATGGTAGTCTTATTAAAATTAAAGTCGACAATATGCGTGAACAGCATTCTGCCATTGTTGGTGAGGATCATAAAGCACCTTCTTCAGCTAAGAAAGCAGAAAAGCACCCATATGCAATTGTAACGATTGCAATGGGCGAGGGAGTTGCTGAATTACTCCGTTCAATTGGTGCCTCTTATGTTATTGAAGGTGGTCAAACAATGAACCCTTCAACTGAAGATATTGTGAAGGCAGTAAAAGAAATTGGTGCTGAAAAAGTATTGATTTTACCAAATAACAAAAATATCGTAATGGCAGCAGAACAAGCGGTAGAGCTATTAGATATAGAAGCGGCTGTAGTTCCAACGAAAACGATCCCTCAAGGTATGGCAGCGATTTTATCGTTTAATCCAGAGGCGGTAGTTGAAATGAACCAAGCAACAATGACAGAAGCCTTCGCAAATGTTAAAACAGGCCAAGTAACTTATGCAGTTCGAGATACATCTATTGATGGTGTGGAAATTCATAAGGATGATTTCATGGCTCTTGCAGAAGGGAAAATTGTATTATCTACTCCAGCATTAAAAGATGCTGCTGAGAAGGTAATTGCTGATTTAGTGGATGAAGATGCAGAAATTGTAACAGTCATCTATGGTGAGGATACAACCGAAGAAAATGCTTCAGAATTAGTGAAATTCATTGAAGAGAATTATCCAGAGGTTGAAGTAGAGTTATTTAATGGTAAACAAGGATTATATCCATATATTATTTCAGTAGAATAATTCACTCTACTTTGCGCATAAGTAGACAAAGCAGTGCACAAGTCGTGTACTGCTTTTGTTTATGGTACTGGGAGAATAGGGGATCATACACGAGCTGAAGTAGCTAAAAATAAATGATTCGATGTATGCGTCCAGTGGACAATGAACTTGGAAATATTGGAATATCAGCGTTTTGAAATTATTGTGTATACGGAGTAGACAAAGGCTAATCAATATTGCCATTGTGTAAAATATAGTCGTGTAAATTATCTGAAAGTTGATAAAGAAGTGCTTTACTTTTATAGTAACTATCAAGCATGATATAAATAAAAAATCGATATTATTATATGGATAGAATAGAGGGGTGTTATTATGAAGTTTACTTCAGTATTTGATATTATTGGACCAGTGATGATTGGGCCTTCTTCTTCTCATACGGCAGGAGCCGCACGAATTGGACGCGTTGCTAGAGATTTATTTGGAAGACAACCAAAATGGGCGAAAATCCACTTGTATGGTTCGTTTGCTGAAACGTATAAAGGACATGGAACAGATGTAGCTTTGGTAGGGGGCCTACTAAATTACGATACATTCGATGAGCGGATCAAAACAGCTTTTGCCGATGCAGAAAAGGCAGGATTAGATTATGAGTTTATCCCAGAAACAGCAAATATGGAGCATCCGAATACTGCTCGCCTTGTAATTGGCGATGATGAAGGAGAGATGTCTGTCGTTGGTATTTCTATCGGTGGCGGTAAAATTGAAGTAAGTGAGGTTAATGGCTTTAAGCTACGTTTAACAGGTGGTATGCCAGCAATCCTTGTTGTTCATGATGATCGTGCTGGCTGTATTGCCAATGTGGCAAATTGCTTAGCGATGCATGCAGTCAACATTGGACATATGGAGGTTTCGCGTATAGAACGTGGTTTAACGGCCCTTATGGTGATAGAAGTCGATCAAAACATTGAGGATAAAATATTACAACAAATTTCTTTAATACCATATATTTCGAAGGTTTCTAAAATTAATAACTAAGGAGGTGCACGAATATGGACGTATTGTTTCATAATGTTCGTGAACTAGTTGAACGAGCGGAGCAAGAAGGAAAGCTAATTTCTGAAATTATGATTGAGCAAGAAATGTTAATAACTGGACGCTCGAGAGATGAAATTATACAGCAAATGGACAATAATTTAACGGTGATGGAAGAAGCTGTTGAAAGAGGTTTGAAGGGTGTAAAATCTGTAACAGGCTTAACGGGCGGTGACGCAGTATTGCTTCAAAATTATATTGCGCAAGGCAATTCACTGTCGGGGGATTTATTACTAGACGCAGTGAGTAAGGCTGTTGCAACAAACGAAGTGAATGCAGCTATGGGTACAATTTGTGCTACCCCAACTGCGGGTTCTGCTGGGGTTGTACCAGGGACGTTGTTCGCGGTAAAGAACAAGCTAAATCCGACACGTGAGCAAATGATTCGTTATTTATTCACATCGGGAGCTTTCGGTTTCGTTGTTGCTAATAATGCTTCGATTTCAGGTGCTGCTGGTGGCTGTCAAGCGGAGGTTGGCTCAGCTGCTGGTATGGCGGCCGCAGCGATTGTAGAGATGGCTGGTGGTACACCACAGCAATGTTCAGAAGCATTTGCCATTACACTGAAAAATATGCTAGGGCTTGTTTGTGACCCGGTAGCGGGATTAGTAGAGGTTCCTTGTGTTAAGCGAAATGCAATGGGAGCGGCAAATTCCCTTGTGGCAGCGGATATGGCACTTGCAGGGGTTACAAGTCGCATCCCGTGTGACGAAGTGATTGGTGCGATGTATCGAATTGGACAATCTATGAGTCCGAATTTAAAAGAAACTGCTCGTGGAGGACTTGCTGCAACACCAACAGGTAAAGCTATTAGCAAAGCCATTTTTGATAATGGCGATTTAGAAAGTATCAAGTCACTTCAAAAATAAAAATATGAAACACGCTATTCCTAAGGGAGGCGTGTTTTTTTGAGGTTCTCTATGCTATAGATTTTTTATAGTTAATGAAAAGCAGCTGAAATAGTACGCCATGTAAATAAGTTGATTGGAGTGGAGGCTGGGCGACTCCTTGGGGATCAGCGTCACAGATGAGACACTGGAGCGTAAGCGAAGCGGCTCATCGGACGCCCCCAGGAAAGCGCCCAGCCGGAACGGAAATCAACCACACGTTATGGTGATGAGTCTAGAAAAGGAGTATCATTATGAAAATGCAATAGGATGAAAAAGTGTTAATTCATTCGATATAATTAACTATCAATCAATTATTAATGAATTGAATTGCTATCCTACAGAAAATGAAAAGTTATATAATAATATTGAGAATAATAATACGTGTGTTCAGATGTGTTAAACGCTAAGAGTAATCGTATGAAAGGGGAAAACTCATATGCTGAAAAATAGTATGATGATACAAATGACTGCAGGTAAAGTACTTGTGGTGAAAAACTTTGGAGGAGTTGTCGTGCAAGGTGACTGATTTAACGAATCCCGTTACTGAATTAAAGGGAATCGGGAAAGAAACAGCAGGACATTTAGAGGCATTGGGCATCGAGACGATTGCGGATTTGTTATGGACGTTTCCGCATCGGCATGAGGATTTTCGTTTAAAGGATTTAGCACAAACACCACATAATGAACGTGTCACAGTTGAGTGTAAAGTTGAACGAGAACCGACAGTGCTGTTTTTAGGGCGCAATAAATCACGATTACAAGTTACGGTGCTAGCAGGGCGACATTTAGTTAAGGTTGTTTTTTTTAATCAAGGTTATTTGAAACAAAAGCTTGTACCGGGAGCTATTATAACCGTTACGGGAAAATGGGATCGCGGCAGACAAGTAATCAATGGAACGTCTGTAACGTTTGGCCCTAAGACAGATCAAGTCGATTTTGAACCTGTTTATAGTTTAAAAGGTTTGATTCCACAAAAACGATTTCGTAAATATATGCGACAAGCATTAGATGAGTTTGGTGTAGAAATACCAGATGCTGTTCCGCAGCGTTTACAAGTCGATTATAAACTTACGACAATGCGTGAAGGGCTTGAGGGCATTCATTTTCCTCTTGATGCTGGGCATGCGAAACAGGCTAGAAGACGCTTTGCCTATGAAGAGTTACTAAACTTTCAAGTACGTATTCAAGCGTTACGTAAAATTAGAAAAGATAGTGAGCGCGGTACAGTTATACAGTTTGAGTTACAAAAGTTACGTGTTTTTATTGCATCATTACCCTATGAATTAACAGGTGCGCAAAAACGCGTTGTCAATGAAATTTGTAAGGATTTGAAAGAGCCACATCGTATGAATCGCTTACTTCAAGGTGACGTAGGGTCGGGGAAAACAGTTGTTGCGGCAATATGTTTATATGCAGCAGTAACTGCTGGTTTTCAAGGGGCATTAATGGCGCCAACGGAAATTTTAGCAGAGCAGCATGCTGAAAATTTGAAGGAATGGTTTGAGCCGTTTGGCGTACGTGTAGCTTTATTATCAGGATCGACGAAAGCAAAGGAGCGTCGTTTACTTTTAGAAGAACTGGCAAACGGAGACATAGATATTTTAATTGGTACACATGCGCTAATCCAGCCTGATGTCGTTTTTTACAAACTTGGTTTTGTTATAACGGATGAACAGCATCGTTTTGGTGTAGAGCAGCGTAGAATATTACGTGATAAAGGAGAAAATCCAGATGTGCTCTTTATGACCGCGACACCAATCCCGCGTACACTCGCGATTACAGCATTTGGAGAAATGGATGTTTCGATGATTGATGAAATGCCAGCGGGGCGTAAGCAAATTGAAACGCATTGGATGAAAAAAGAGCAATTTGGCTCTGTTATGTCAAAGCTAGAATTAGAGCTTGCTGCTGGTAGGCAGGCTTATGCTATTTGTCCACTAATCGAGGAATCAGACAAGCTGGATGTACAAAATGCGGTAGAAATCTATGAGCAACTTGCAACGTATTTTAATGGGCGTTACAACGTCGGGCTAATGCATGGTCGTCTATCAGCGGATGAAAAAGACGCTGTTATGCGAGCCTTTAGTGAGGGAACTATTCACGTGCTCGTGTCTACAACCGTTGTTGAGGTTGGGGTGAACGTACCGAATGCAACTTTTATGATTATTTATGACGCTGAACGCTTCGGCTTAGCTCAGTTGCATCAGCTGCGTGGGCGTGTTGGACGAGGTGAACATCAGTCATATTGTGTGTTGTTAGCCGATCCGAAATCCGATGAAGGCAAAGAGCGAATGCAGTCGATGACGGAAACGAATGATGGCTTCCGTCTAGCTGAAAAGGATTTGGAACTACGTGGCCCAGGTGACTTTTTTGGGCGTAAACAAAGTGGTTTGCCTGATTTTAAAGTAGCGGATTTAGTGCACGATTATCGAATACTTGAAACGGCGAGAAAAGATGCAACGGATATGCTTGAGACTGATGCTTTTTGGCATGATGATGAGTACAAATATTTACGTGAAATGCTTGACAATTCAGGTGTTTTACAAGGGGACCGCTTCGATTAACTGATTCTTTGATGCTCAATTAGGAATGTGAGCACTTGTTTTAAAAACAAGTCTTGCATTCTTTTTTTATACTCTATATACTGATATTAGTACCAAGTGCTAATAACAACTAAAAAGGTGGCGAATGATGTTGAGACGAACGAAAAAAGAGCGACAGCGACAATTATCCGAAACGATAGCTGATAATCCATTCGTCACAGATGAACAGCTAGCAACACAGTTTCAGGTTAGTGTCCAAACAATTCGTTTAGATCGTATGGAATTATCTATTCCAGAATTACGAGAACGAATTAAAGATGTTGCTTCGAAAACCTATGAAAATGAAGTGAAATCACTACCGATTGATGAAGTTATCGGAGAAATAATTGATATTGAATTGGATAATCGTGCATTATCTATTTTTGACGTAAAAGAAGAACATGTTTTTCAGCGCAATGGCATCGCACGTGGACATCATTTGTTTGCACAGGCAAACTCATTAGCGGTAGCAGTAATTGACGACGAACTAGCATTAACAGTACATTCTAACATTACCTTTGTAAAACCTGTTAGAGCTGGAGATCGTGTTATTACAAAAGCAATCGTTATCGGACGTGATGAAAAAAATCATCGTACAAAAGTAGAGTTAACGTCCACTGTTAACGGTGAAACAGTTTTTGTTGGTGAATTTGATATGTACCGCACGAAAGGTAAAGGTGAACAACAATGAAATTAGCGCTTGATGGAATGGGTGGAGACAACGCACCAAAATCAGTTGTTGAAGGTGCTTTATTAGCATTAGAGCAAATTCCAAATTTAGAAATTCAATTATATGGTCAGCAGCAAAAGCTCGAACCATTTTTAAAAATACATGATCGATTAACTGTAATACAGTGTGATGAAGTTGTCGAAGGAACAGACGATCCAGCACGCGCTGTTCGTCGTAAAAAGGATTCATCCATGGCACGCATGATGGATGCAGTTGAAGAAGGAAAGGCGGATGCTTGTCTTTCGGCGGGTAATACAGGTGCTTTAATGGCAGGAGGATTATTTAAAGTAGGACGTATTGAAGGGATTGCTAGACCTGCTCTAGCCACTACACTACCTACTTTAGATGGTAAGGGCTTTTTAATGCTCGATTTAGGGGCAAATGCGGACGCACGACCTGAGCATTTATTGCAATATGCCATTATGGGCGATATTTATGCGAAAAAGGTAGGTGGCTTACAAAAGCCACGTATCGGCTTATTAAATATCGGTACTGAGGATAAAAAAGGGAATGAATTAACGAAGGCAGCTTTTGGCTTATTAAAAGAAGCTGATTTAAATTTTATCGGTAATGTAGAAGCACGAGATTTACTTGAAGGGGTAGCGGATGTTGTTGTAACAGATGGCTTTACAGGTAATATGGTGCTGAAATCGATCGAAGGTACTGCTGGAGCGTTATTTTCAATGCTAAAAGAAGCATTTATGTCTTCAACAAAAACAAAAATTTCGGCAGCACTTATGAAAAATAATTTACGTGACCTAAAAAATAAGATGGACTACACAGAGTACGGTGGTGCAGGCTTGTTTGGTTTGCAAGCACCTGTCATTAAGGCGCATGGCTCATCTAATGCTAAAGCGATATACAGTGCAATTCGCCAAGCAAATACGATGGTTGAGCATACAGTCATCTCGACGATTACAGATACAGTACGTCACTTAGAAATTGATTAACTTATTTAAGCAGGTGTCTTTTGTGCCGAAAGCAAAGCGACAGCAACACGGTTTTATTTGTGCTAAAGCGAAGCGACAGCAACAACACACGACTGAGTGACCAACATCACGTTGGCCAAAAGCCTCCGGCGGATGTCACGAAATCGGAAAGGGATTCAATGTAGAATGTTAGCCTAAAATCATCGCATCTATGCGATAACGGCTAACTAACCTGCATCGGTAAAAACGCCACGTCCTGTGGCATTACCGAAATGACCGACATCGTGTCGGCCCTCGTGCAGGCCTAAGCACAAAGCCGATTCCGGACGTAATTATGCCGAGGCATAATTGATTAAAAAGGGGATTAATAAAAAATGACGAAAATAGCATTTATTTTTCCAGGACAAGGTTCCCAAGTAGTTGGGATGGGGCAAGAGTTTATTGAGAACGCGGCAGAAAGTAAAGCATTTTATGACCGTGCAAATCAAGCGCTTGGCTTTGAGTTATCTAAGCTTATGCTAGAGGGACCAGCTGAGGAACTAACATTGACTTACCATGCACAACCGGCACTCTTAACTACTGGTGTAATGGTTGCAGAAAAATTACGTACAGCAGGCATAACGCCAAATTTTGCAGCTGGACATTCGCTTGGAGAATATGGTGCATTAGTAATCGCTGGTGTGCTCTCATTTGAGGATGCAGTTTCAGTTGTGCATAAGCGTGGGCTTTATATGAATGAAGCTGTACCTGCAGGACAAGGTGCTATGGCAGCTATTTTAGGGATGGAGCTTGAGGCACTGCATGAAGTAACTGAAAAAGTATCTGCAACAAGTGATCCAGTTCAGGTAGCGAATGTAAACTGTCCGGGGCAAATCGTTATTTCTGGTACGAAGGAAGGCGTTGAAAAGGCTTCTTTAGCGGCAAAGGAAGCTGGTGCAAAACGAGCTATTCCTTTAGTTGTTAGTGGTCCATTCCACTCAGAGCTAATGCGACCATCATCTGAAAAATTAAGAGCAGCGTTGGCTACTATATCATTATCAGCTCCACAAATTCCTGTAATCGGCAATGTAATGGCGGAAGTATTAGAGGATGTTCCAGCTATTCAGCAGGAGTTAGTAGAACAAGTATATAGCGCTGTACAATGGGAAGCATCTGTGCGTGAAATGATTGCACAAGGTGTGGATGTCTTTATTGAGTGTGGACCAGGCAAAGTATTAAGTGGATTAGTGAAGAAAATCGATCGATCTGTTGCGACATACTGTGTTTATGATGAAGCATCATTAGAGGCTGTACTAAAAGCGGCGAAGGAGTGGACAATTAATGCGTAAACTAGAGGGTAAAGTAGCTGTTGTAACTGGTGCTTCACGTGGTATAGGAAGAGCTATTGCATTAAAGCTTGCTGACGAGGGTGCTAAAGTTGTCGTTAACTACAGCGGTTCACAGGCAAAGGCAGAGGAAGTTGTAGCTACGATTCAAGAGAATGGCGGCGAGGCTATAGCCGTACAAGCGAGTGTTTCAAAAACTGAGGAAGTTTCTGCGTTAATGGATGCAGCGGTGAAAACATTCGGCTCGCTTGATATTTTAGTCAATAATGCGGGTATTACGCGTGATAACTTGTTAATGCGTATGAAAGAAGATGAATGGGACGATGTGCTAGATACGAACCTAAAAGGTGTTTTCCTTTGTACGAAAGCAGTAACACGTCAAATGATGAAGCAACGTGCAGGCCGTATCATCAATATTTCATCAATTGTTGGTGTAGCTGGTAATGCAGGGCAAGCTAATTACGTAGCTGCAAAAGCAGGTGTTATTGGGCTAACGAAAACAACTGCAAAGGAATTAGCATCACGTAATATTTTAGTGAATGCAATTGCACCAGGATTTATAGAAACTGAAATGACTGAGCAACTACCAGAAGATATAAAGCAAGGTATGCTTACGCAAATTCCTCTAGCAAAACTTGGGCAGCCTGAGGATATTGCAAAGGCAGTAGCTTTTCTAGCTTCAGATGATGCTACCTATATGACAGGTCAAACATTACATATAGATGGCGGTATGGTAATGTAATTTCAATTAGTCATAAATAATGATTTTTTGTATAATCATTGAGGGGAGGTGAATGTTTTGTCTACAGTATTAGAACGCGTAACAAAAGTAATCGTGGACCGTTTAGGTGTTGAAGAAAGTGAAGTTACACTAGAAGCTTCTTTCCGTGATGATTTAGGTGCTGACTCATTAGACGTAGTTGAGCTTGTAATGGAGCTTGAAGACGAATTCGATATGGAAATTTCTGATGAAGATGCTGAAAAAATCTCAACAGTTGGTTCTGCAATTTCATACATCGAAAGTAAATTAAACTAATTCGTTTAACTTTATATAGCTGAGATTAATCACCTCTACTGGTGCTGACATGGATGCGGTCATTACACAATAAATGTTTATGATTAAATAAAGTTAAAGTCTTTGGCAGAAATTACGCATGCTTTTCTTCATTGTGAAGAGCAGATACTATGCTGAAGGTATGTTTAAAAAGGGGCGAAATGGTTCGTTTAGCGAACTGTGATCGTCCCTTTTTTTATCTTCATTCAGTAGAGACACTCATTTTTGAAGGTAGTAAGAAGGATGCAAAAGTTATCCCTTTTTAGTGAGTGCCTAACACCTACTGATATAAAGGAACTCAGTCTAAGAACGCCACGTCCTGTGGTGACGACTGAGTGACCAACATCACCTTGGCCAAAAGCCTCCCGGACGCAATTACGCCAAGGCGAAATTGACCTTGAAAAAAATAATTTCCAAAACATTGTATTTAAGCCGAAATACTTTTGCATAAATGCCTTGAAAAAGGTACACTTAAACGGTAGAAACTATTAGGAAGGCAGATTGTTCAATGGCTATGAAAAGAAAAGGAACTATGCAGAAATCTGGCGTGCTTCCTGAAAAAGTACGCAATCAATTCGAGCTGTTACAGCATGAATTAAATATCACATTTATTAATAAAAATTTATTGTATCAAGCATTCACACATTCATCTTATGTGAATGAGCATCGCCGTAAATTGTTTACGGATAATGAGCGTCTTGAATTTTTAGGAGACGCAGTACTTGAACTGTCTGTTTCTAAATACCTTTTTGAGAAATACCCACATATGAGTGAGGGTGAGCTGACGAAGCTACGAGCATCCATAGTATGTGAGCCGTCACTTGTTATCTTTGCAAATGAATTAGGCTTTGGTCGCTTTGTATTACTTGGAAAAGGTGAGGAATTAACAGGTGGACGGGAACGCCCAGCGTTACTTGCAGATGTATTTGAGTCATTTGTAGGTGCCCTTTATTTAGATCAAGGCTTACAAACGGTTGTGTGCTTTTTAGAACGAATCGTATTCCCGAAAGTAGAAATCGGTGCTTTTTCGCATGTGATGGATTTCAAAAGCCAATTGCAAGAAATGGTACAGCAAACAAATAATGGTCTTCTTCATTATGAAATTATTGATGAAAAGGGTCCTGCACATAATCGTACCTTTGTATCGAGCGTGCTATTAAATGGGCAAGAACTTGGTATTGGTCGTGGGAAATCAAAAAAAGAAGCCGAGCAACAAGCTGCGCAATGTGCGATGCGTTCAATGCGTGAGCAAACTGCAAAAGAGGAGGCTTAAATAGATGTTCCTAAAACGACTCGAAGTGATTGGCTTTAAATCTTTTGCGGAACGCATTGGAGTTGATTTTGTACCTGGTGTTACAGCGGTGGTTGGACCAAATGGTAGTGGTAAAAGTAATGTCACTGATGCTATTCGTTGGGTACTTGGGGAGCAATCGGCAAAGTCGTTACGTGGGGCAAAGATGGAGGATGTTATTTTTGCTGGAAGTGACTCACGTAAGCCACTAAACTTTGCAGAAGTAACATTAATTTTAGATAACACAGATGAACAGTTAGCTTTTTCATATACAGAAGTTAGCGTAACAAGACGCGTATACCGTTCAGGTGATAGTGAATATTTACTAAATAACCAACAGTGTCGCCTGAAGGATATTACGGACTTGTTTATGGACTCAGGACTTGGGAAAGAGGCATTCTCCATTATTTCGCAAGGCCGTGTCGATGAAATTTTAAATAGCCGACCTGATGACCGTCGTTCAATTTTTGAAGAGGCAGCTGGCGTATTAAAGTATAAACTAAGAAAGAAAAAGGCAGAGCATAAGCTTGTTGAAACAGATGAAAACTTGTATCGTGTTTTGGATATTTTACATGAGCTAGACAGTCGTCTGGAGCCGTTAGAAATTCAGGCATCAAGTGCAAGAGATTATGTGCAAATGTCAACAGAGTTAAAGGATTTTGATATTGCTATCCTTGTGCACGATTTAAAAAATTGTGCACAATCTTTGCATGCTCTGAAAGCTGAGTATACGGAGCTATATGAAACGGAGCAAAAACAAGCTCATCATATTTCTTCGATAGAACAGCAAACTATAAGTATTCGTAAGCTTTTAAAAGAGTTAGATGATTATCTAGATACGACTCAGGCTGAGTTTGTTAATGCAACAATGGAGGTAGAGCGTTGGGATGGTCGTAAAGCGTTAATGGCTGAAAAACGACAAAATGCTTCTAATCAACTACTTCAATTGAATACGGCATTACAGGAAGCAAAAGCTGAGGTTGAGTCTCTTATAGCCCAAGAGCAAGAGAAAAAAGAATTGTTCATTGAAAAACAGCAAGAGGTTGCAGCGCTGAAACAAAGCATTAAGCAATTAGAACAATCTTTAAATCGCTCAGTTTCTGAAATTGAAGAAGAAATTGAAGAACAAAAAAACCGCTATATCGACTCTTTAAACGAAGAAGCAACAGTTAAAAATGAATTAAAAAATATCGAACAACAGTTAGCGCAGCAAAAAGCGATGGCGACACGAATGTTAGATCAAACTGATGAAATCGGGCAAGAGCTTGCGCAAATTCTAGCTGAAAAAGAGAAGCTAGTTGTTGCTCATACTACAACAACTAACGACTTGCAGGAAAAACTTGAGCAATATGAAGCATTGCAAATACAGCTTAAAAACGTCAATGCATCATTTAATGAAAAGCAGGATATGCTTTATAAAGCTTATCAGCATCAGCAGCAACTGAAAGCTAGAAAAGATACGCTTGCTGAGCTTGAAGCAGATTTCTCTGGGTTTTTCCATGGCGTAAAAGAAGTATTACTAGCACGTGATAAAAGTGAATTAGCTGGGATTGAAGGAGCCGTTGCTGAGTTAATTCAAGTTGAAGGGAAATATTCCCAGGCTATTGAAACAGCATTAGGGGCAGCCTCTCAGCATATTGTGACAACCAATGAACAATTTGCTCAACAGGCAATTCATTGGTTAAAACAAAAGAGAGCTGGACGCGCAACATTTTTACCTAAAACAGTTATCAAGTCACGGAAGATCAATCTATCTATGATTCAGCTAGCAACTGAGCACCCCGCATTTGTCCATATGGCTGATGCACTTGTAACGTTCGATGAAAACAACCGCACAATTGTTGAGAACCTCCTTGGTAATGTTATCGTTGCATCAAGTTTAGAAGGTGCAAGTCAAATTGCTCGTTTATGTGGGTTTAGGTATCGTGTTGTAACACTTGAAGGTGATATCGTTAATGCAGGCGGTTCATTAACAGGTGGTGCAATGAAGCAACAATCGTCACTCTTTACAAGAAAAGCGGAATTAGATGGTTTAATAGTAAAGCTAGAATCGCTGGAAGCATCTATTTATAGTGCTGAACAGGCTGTCTCAGTTGAGAAAGAGAAGCTTGCAACATTGCGAGACAAAGTAGAACAATTGAAGCTTGACGGTGAGCAACTTCGAAAAGATGAAATGCAACAGGCAAGTCGTATTCGCGAGCTAGAGGTTGTCGAGAAAAGCTTATCCGCAAGAGTATCCTTTGCTTCAAATGAAACACAAGATGTAAAAACACGCGAAGAAGCATTGTTAGCTCAAAAGGAAGCGTCTACGGAGCGTTTAACGGCACTAGCGACAGAACTGCTAGAGATAAACGAAACAGTGGAGCAATTAAGCAAGGTGAAGCTACAAAGTGAATCGGAGAAAGATTTACTTCGTGAGCAGTCAGCTGAAAAACGCTCGCAGTTAGCGGTAATGCAGGAGCAAATGTCACAAGTACAAATTGCTACAGCAGAGTTAGCCCTACAATTAAACAAAGCTCGTCAAAAAGCCGAAAATATTTCTCAGGAAATAATCTGGCTTCAATCTGATGAATCGACAAAACTTTTAAGCGATGAAGAAGTGGATGAGCAAGTTGCTACGTGGAAAACGACAAGAGATTCGTTGCAAGACACTATTTCACAGAAAAAAGATGAAAAAGTAGCACAACAACAAGAGCTTACTACTTTAGAAGAACAGCTGAAGGAATTGCAACGTACGCATAAAGGCTACCTTGAAGCGATACGTGCAAATGAATTGAAGCGAAGTCGCGTAGAGTTTGAAATCAATAATTTCAATGAACAGCTAGAAGAAAACTATCAGCTAACATATGAGGAAGCTGAGGAGTTAGCCCTTGCAATTGAAGATGAAGAGCATATGCGACGTCGAGTGAAATTACTGAAGAAATCGATAGAAGAGCTAGGTCCTGTTAATTTGAGCGCCATCGAGGAATACGATCGCGTACTTGAACGCCATTCATTTTTAACAGAGCAGCGTGAGGATTTACTTGCTGCACAGGAAACATTACATGAGGCTATTAAAGAAATGGATGAAGAAATGACGCTACGATTTAGCGAAACCTTTTATGCCATTCGAGAGCAATTTAAACGTGTATTCCGTGAATTGTTTGGTGGAGGACAGGCGGATTTAGTGTTATTGGACCCTCAGAATCTGCTAGAAACAGGTATAGAAATTGTAGCACAACCTCCAGGGAAAAAATTACAAAATCTAAGTTTGCTTTCAGGTGGTGAGCGTGCACTAACTGCAATCGCGTTATTATTCTCCATCCTAAATATTCGACCTGTACCATTTTGTATTCTCGATGAGGTAGAGGCGGCTTTAGATGAGGCGAATGTCGTTCGATATAGCCAATATTTGAAGAAATTTAGTCGCAATACGCAATTTATTGTGATCACCCATCGTAAAGGGACGATGGAGGGAGCGGATGTATTGTATGGTATTACAATGCAGGAATCTGGCGTATCTAAACTTGTATCAGTAAAATTAGAAGATGAACCCGTACTTGCGGAGCAAAGGAGCGAACAAGCATGAGTTTTTTTAAACGTTTAAAAGATAAATTGACAGGCAATCCCACCGAGGAAGAAAAAGTAGTAGCAATCAATGAAGAAGAAGCTGCTGAACAGAAGCAAGACGAAGCAACAGAGCCTGCTCAAATTGAAGCAACTGTAGATGAAATGGAAAAAGTTGAAGAAGTTTCTGAAACAGAAACCTCAATTGAAACAGAAACTCCTGTAGCAATTAAAGATCAAGAGCAACAAGAAGTGCAAGAAGTTGCAGTAGTAGAAGAACCTGAGGAGGAGAAAAAACCTTCTGCATGGTCTATTACACAAAAATTCAAGGCTGGTCTTGAAAAAACGCGTAATTCATTTACTTCTAAAGTAAACGATCTAGTTGCTCGTTATCGAAAAGTGGATGAAGATTTCTTTGAAGAATTAGAAGACTTATTATTACAGGCAGACGTTGGCTTTGAAACAGTAATGGAGCTAATGGACAAATTACGCTTTGAGGTTCAGCGTAAAAATATAAAAGATACGAACGGTATTCAAACGATTATTTCTGAAAAACTTGTGGAAATTTATGAGCAAGGAGAAGAGGATTTAATCGAGCTTAATATGCAACCTAAAGGTGAGCTTACGGTAATTTTATTCGTAGGGGTAAACGGTGTTGGGAAAACGACGACAATCGGTAAACTTGCCCATCGTCTAAAATCGCAAGGTAAAACAGTTGTTTTAGCGGCAGGTGATACTTTCCGTGCTGGTGCCATCGATCAATTACAAGTTTGGGGAGACCGTGTAGGCTGTGAAGTGATTAAGCAATCGGAAGGTTCAGATCCAGCGGCGGTTATGTATGATGCCATTCGTGCAGCGAAAAACCGTAATGCAGATGTGTTAATTTGTGATACAGCAGGGCGCTTACAAAACAAAGTAAACTTAATGAATGAGCTTGAAAAAGTTCATCGAGTAATCTCTCGTGAGATACCGAATGCTCCACATGAAGTACTATTAGCATTAGATGCAACAACAGGCCAAAATGCACTTGTTCAAGCACAAACATTTAAGGAAGCTACAAATGTAACGGGGATCGTTTTAACAAAGCTTGACGGCACTGCAAAAGGCGGTATTGTTCTTGCTATTCGTAATAAATTACACATTCCTGTAAAGTTTGTTGGCCTTGGTGAAAAAATGGATGATTTACAACCATTTGATGCAGAGCGTTATGTGTATGGCTTATTTGCTGATGGTTTAGATAAAGAATTACAAAATAGTGAGGACTAATGGCTCACAAGTAATTTGAAGCGCTCGTCTGTAAACAGGGGAATCGCATTGTTTAAAAGGGAAATACTGGCTATAGGTGGAAAACACCTAAAAAGCAGTTAATTAAAGCTTTTAGACAAGGAGATTACCTTGACACAGACGGGCGCTTTTCGTTATGATACAAATGACTAATAACGGGAGGAGAAACATTCGATGCTACTTGAAAAAACAACACGCATGAACTTTCTCTTCGACTTTTATCAAGCATTATTAACAGATAAGCAACGAAGTTATATGGAACTCTATTATTTAGATGATCACTCACTTGGTGAGATCGCTGAATCGTATGGGGTTTCACGCCAAGCTGTTTATGATAATATTCGTCGAACAGAAGCGATGCTTGAAGAATATGAAGAAAAACTATGTTTACTTGAAAAATTTCAACAACGTACACAAATGCTTGCGCAGCTAACAACAGGGATTACAGAACAAAGTATGACAATTGAAGAGCAGCTAACGCTTATAGAACAGTTGAAAGAATGGGATTAGGAGGCGAAAGCAATGGCTTTTGAAGGATTAGCGGAACGACTCCAAGGAACGATCCAAAAGATTAAAGGTAAAGGTAAAGTATCGGAACAAGACGTTAAAGAAATGATGCGCGAAGTCCGATTTGCTTTAATCGAGGCGGATGTTAACTTAAAAGTAGTCAAAGAATTCGTTAAAAAGGTCAGTGAACGTGCTGTCGGTGTAGATGTTATGCAAAGCTTAACACCAGGTCAGCAAGTTATTAAAATCGTACAAGAAGAATTAACAGAACTAATGGGTGGCGAGCAAAGCCCAATTAAATTTAATACAAAGCCACCAACTGTCATTATGATGGTCGGCTTACAAGGTGCAGGTAAAACGACAACTACAGGTAAATTGGCAAATGTGTTACGTAAAAAATATAATCGTAAGCCATTACTAGTTGCTGCAGACGTTTATCGTCCAGCGGCTGTTCAGCAGTTACAAACATTAGGAAAGCAGTTATCCCTACCTGTTTTTGCATTAGGAACCGATGTATCTCCAGTAGAAATTGCACGTCAGGCAATTGAATTGGCAAAAGAAGAACATCATGATGTCGTTATTATCGATACAGCTGGTCGCTTGCATATCGATGAAGATTTAATGCAAGAATTAAAGGATATTCGTGCGTTAAAAGAGCCGGATGAAGTATTCCTAGTTGTAGATGCTATGACAGGTCAGGATGCTGTAAACGTGGCAGAAAGCTTTAATGAAGCAGTCGGTATTACAGGAGTTGTTTTAACAAAGCTAGATGGTGATACACGTGGTGGTGCGGCGTTATCAATTCGTTCCGTTACACAGAAGCCTATTAAGTTTGTTGGTATGGGTGAGAAGCTGGATGCGCTGGAATCTTTCCATCCAGAGCGTATGGCGTCCCGTATATTAGGAATGGGTGACGTTCTATCACTTATAGAAAAGGCTCAGGCGAATGTTGACGAAGCAAAGGCTAAAGAACTAGAGGAAAAATTTAAATCCCAGACCTTTACGTTCGATGATTTCGTGGAACAATTGCAACAAGTAAAGAAAATGGGTCCACTTGACGAAATTTTAAAAATGTTGCCAGGTGCCGGCAAAATCAAAGGCTTAGACAATGTTAAAGTCGATGATAAGCAAATGGGTCGCGTAGAAGCGATTATTTATTCGATGACACCTGCTGAAAAGACGAATCCAGAAATTATTAACGGTAGCCGTAAAAAGCGTATAGCGAAGGGTTCTGGGACATCAATTCAAGAGGTAAATCGTCTATTGAAGCAATTTGAAGAAATGAAAAAAATGATGAAGCAAATGACAGGCATGGCGAGTGGAAAAGGAAAGAAAAAGATGAAACTACCAGGCTTCGATTCATTGTTTAAATAATATTTTATAGGTGTTAAGAAAAAACACTTTACAAACAACCTAAACATTGATAATATACTATCTTGTGTGAAACTTATTCGGAGGTGCTATTAAAATGGCAGTTAAAATTCGCTTAAAACGTATGGGAGCTAAAAAATCTCCTTTCTATCGTATCGTAGTTGCAGACGCTCGTTCACCACGTGACGGTCGTTCAATCGAAACAGTTGGTACTTACAACCCACTAACTAAACCAGCTACTGTAAACATTGATGAAGAGAAAGCTCTTAAATGGTTAACTGACGGTGCAAAACCATCAGATACAGTGCGTAACTTGTTCTCAGAACAAGGTATCATGGAAAAATACCATAACCAAAAATTCAGTAAATAATCGGGGGCGAGGTCTTTGAAGCAGCTGATTGAAGCAATCGTTTTACCGTTAGTCGATTATCCAGAAGAAGTTCGTATAGAGACGGATGAAAATGCAAATCGAATTGTTTATAAACTTTTTGTTCATCCAGAGGATCGAGGGAAAGTCATAGGCAAGCAAGGGCGAGTAGCGAAAGCGATTCGTACAATTGTTTATTCAGCGGCGGGTAGTCACCATCAAAAAAAGACCTACGTCGATATATTGGATTGAAAGAAAAGATTTTCACGCTCTTTTATATGCAACAAGCACTGGAGAGTCCTAACAGGTATGTTTACATGCGCTTAGGAATTCGAAGTGGCCTTGAGGTAAAGCGTAAAATCTGGACTTAAAAGGAAGGAGCTTGCCGGTTCCTTCCTTTTTTCATTATCTTAGTTACATTGAGAGATAATTGAACATAATGACATTGAGGAAGACTGGTCAACGTCTTAGCTATAACACCGTCCACCAAAAGTTAAACTGTTTTTGTAGGTGAAAGGTGAGAGAAATGTTACTTTTTGATCTGGCTAGCAAGTAGCTTGACGGGGACGAGCATGTTTTAGCATTTTTTATCTTCATTCAGCTTAAGACTCCCGCCTCTTAAGGTTGTGAGATGAATGAGGATGTGATTCCTTTTCAGCGGATTTCAAACTCCCGCTGAATGAAGATAAAGCCTCCGGCGGATGTCACGGATTTTGAAAGGAATGAAATGAAGGATGTTAGCCTAAAACCTTCGCATCCTGCGAAAACGGTTAACTTACCTACCTACTTCGCGTAGGCCTGGGCACAATTCAAAATCCGGACGCAATTACGCCAAGGCGAAATTGATATGAGGTGAGATTTGAATGGAATGGTTTAATGTAGGTCGTATTGTCAATACGCACGGTATTCGCGGTGAGGTGCGTGTATTATCAACAACTGATTTTGAGGAAGAGCGCTTTGCAGTGGGAATAAAGCTTGCGGCGTTTAAAAAAGACGATAAAAAGCCAACGTGGGTAACAATTGAATCAGTGCGTCGTCATAAAAACTTTATTTTGTTAACCTTTGAGGGAATGAATAACATCAACTTGGTTGAGCCTTTCAAAGAAGGAATGCTCAAAATTACGAAAGATCAATTGACAGATGATTTATTAGAGGAAAATGAATATTTCTTCCACGAAATAATTGGCTGTACAATTGTATCTGAAGAAGGCGAAACAATTGGAGCAGTGACCGACATTCTTCAAACAGGTGCAAACGATGTGTGGGTAGTCAAAGGCACTAAAAAAGAGCATTATATCCCGTATATCGAGGATATCGTCAAGGAAATTAATATTGATGAGAAGAAAATAGTGATCCATGTAATGGAAGGTCTACTATGATGAATATTCATGTGTTAAGTTTATTTCCGGATATGTTTACAGGCGTTTTTGGAGCGTCCATATTAAAGAAGGCGCAGGAAAAAGGTGCTGTAAATCTGGAAGTCACTGATCTCCGTGGATTTTCGGGTAATAAGCATAATCAAGTAGACGATTATCCGTATGGTGGTGGTGCGGGAATGGTGTTAAAACCAGAGCCGATGTTTAGCGCTGTCGAGGCCATTACAGAAGGGAAAAATCCTCGTATCATTTTGATGTGCCCACAAGGTGAGCGCTTTACTCAAAAAAAGGCAGAAGAGCTGGCGCAAGAAAAAGAGCTAGTATTTTTATGTGGTCATTACGAAGGTTATGATGAACGCATTCGTCAGCATCTTGTCACAGATGAGATTTCAATTGGAGATTTCGTATTAACTGGTGGCGAGCTAGGGGCTATGACAGTTATAGATAGCGTTGTACGACTTCTGCCGGGGGTTTTAGGACAAGAGGATTCCCACATACAAGATTCGTTCTCAACGGGTCTTCTAGAGCACCCACATTATACACGCCCTGCTGAATTTCGTGGGATGAAAGTACCTGATGTCTTACTATCGGGCAATCACGCAAAGATTGAGCAATGGCGTATGGAAGAATCTCTGAAAAGAACATTCGAGCGTCGTCCTGATTTGCTCGAGAATTATCCATTAACAGACAAGCAAAAATTGTATCTAGAAAAACTTAAAAATAACGATAAAGATGCTTGATTGCTATCTATATTTATGATAACATCTATTCTGTACTTCTATGTGAAGTACTGAATTACGGTGTTCCGCTGTGGCATAGATTGCGTGCAAGAGCATCTGTCTAAGGAGAGAAAACAATGTCAAACATTATTACAGAGATTACAAAAGCTCAGCTTCGCACTGATCTACCAACTTTCCGTCCTGGTGATACTGTTAAGGTACACGTGAAAGTAGTAGAGGGTACTCGTGAACGTGTACAAGTATACGAAGGTGTAGTAATTAAACGTCGTGGTGGCGGTATTAGCGAAACTTTCACAGTTCGTAAAATTTCTTACGGTGTAGGTGTTGAACGTACATTCCCTGTACACACACCAAAAATCGCTAACTTAGAAGTTGTACGTCGTGGTAAAGTACGTCGTGCTAAACTTTACTACCTACGTAACCTACGTGGTAAAGCTGCTCGTATTAAAGAAATTCGATAATTATGACTTAAAAGTGAGGGGCTTGTGTAACAAGCCCCTTTTCTTTTTGCTTGTCATCTTAAATAGCTATCAACTAAAATGAGGATAGACAAGGGGGCAAATCTCGATGGAAAAACAGATAAAGGAAAAGAATGAACTATGGGAATGGACAAAGGCACTTCTAATTGCATTTGCGATTGCAGCGATTATTCGTTATTTTTTATTTACACCCATTGCAGTAGATGGCCAATCCATGATGCCAACCCTTGAAGATGGCGACCGTATGATTGTGAATAAAATTGGTTATAAAATAGGTGAACCAAAACGCTTTGATATTGTGGTATTCCATGCTCCTGAAAAGAAAAACTATATTAAACGTGTTATTGGGCTTCCAGGAGAGACATTGGAGTATAAAAATGATCAATTATACATTAATGGTGAACCGATAGATGAACCTTATTTAGATGCTTACAAATCAAAAATTACAGAAGGTACTTTAACCGAGGATTTTACATTAAAAGACATTGATGTAAACCTAAAAGATAATGTAATTCCAGAAGGCTATGTTTTCGTTATGGGAGATAATCGTCGATACAGTAAGGACAGTCGTATTATTGGAGTCGTCGATCAGAAAGAGATTATTGGAAGTACAAGTCTGATTTTCTGGCCGTTTAGTGATATTAAAATTGTAAAGTAATTTTTGAAAGGGAGGGCTAATCACTCCCTTTTTCTTTTAGTTTAGGAGGTATAGATATGACTATACAATGGTTTCCTGGGCATATGGCAAAGGCCCGCAGAGAAGTTACAGAAAAATTAAAGCTAGTTGATATTATATTTGAATTAATAGATGCACGTTTACCGCTTTCTTCCCGAAATCCGATGATCGACGAAGTAATTAATCAAAAACCGCGTCTCCTTATCTTAAATAAGTCAGATATGGCAGATGAGCACGAAACACGTAAATGGGTTGAATACTTTGCACAACGAGGTCATAAGGCGGTTGCAATCAATTCTCTTGAAGGCAAAGGATTACAGCAGGTGACAAAGGCTGCTCAAGAAATTTTGAAAGAAAAATTTGAACGCATGAAATCACGTGGGATGAAGCCAAGAGCCATTCGTGCAATGATTGTTGGCATTCCGAACGTAGGAAAATCGACGCTTATTAATCGCTTAGCGAAGAAAAATATCGCAAAAACAGGGAATACGCCAGGGGTCACTAAGGCTCAGCAATGGATAAAGGTCGGCAAGGAGCTAGAATTACTCGATACGCCAGGTATTTTATGGCCGAAATTCGAAGACCAAGAAGTAGGCTTTAAATTAGCCTTAACAGGTGCTATAAAGGATACTATAACGAATATGGAGGATTTAGCTGTATATGGTCTACGCTTTTTATCCGTTCATTATCCGGCACGAATGGAAGAACGCTATGGCTTCCAGTTTATCCATGAAGATTTAGTGGATACCTTCGATCATATCGGTAAACTTCGCCGTGTTTTCGGTCCTGGAGGAGAAATCGATTATGATCAAGTAGCTCAACTAGTCGTTCGCGATATCCGTGGGTTGCAATTAGGTAAACTAACATTTGACTTTGTTGACGAACAACTTGAAAAAGAAACAGAACAGTAATAAAACTGTCACACTCACGCCTTAAATCGTGAGTGTGACAGTTTTTCTTTTAGGAATACGCCATCTTGCCGATAAATGATATAGAGTGAGAAAAAAGCAATAAATATTTTTGAATTGATTTGGAGCTTTTCGTTATAACGTAGGGATTGATTGTAGTGAAGGCTTGCGCTTCGCTTTCGCAAAAGAGCAAAGACTTCTGGGGGCGTCCGATGAGCAGCTTCACTCGCGCTGCTCGCTGCGTGGTCTCGGCCCAACAGATGTTTTTTTGCGTGAAAGTGAAGAGGCACCTGTGTTGGTCATGAAGGCGTTATCGCAGGATGTGATGGTTTTAGTCTTTGTTCCTCATTCGCTGATTCCTAAGGAGTCGCCCAACCTCCACTACAATCAATTAATATAACGGAATACCATTAAATGTAATACGATTCCAAACCTGTTCTTTCTAAAAAAGTATTGTTAGTATAAAAGCATGGGCGGGGAGACTCAGGCTTCAAATGTACGGCATGAAGAGTGCTGTGCATTTAAGTACATATTACAAAAAAGGATATATTGCGAAGAACGCCAAAACGTTAGGGTGAATCCTTAGCCCACTAAAAAGTAAAATTAGCGAATAACTGTTAAGAACCAATAGGGAGTAAATATATGAAAACGATTAAAGAAATTACTACAGCATTGAAAGAAGCGGAGGAATGGCAGGACTGGATGTCAGGGGTAGCAACCGATGAACGTGCAGGTGTACAAAAGGCTTGGCAAAGTTGGCAAAAGTGTCAAGAGAAAAAGCAACAGATACTGCAGGAACATCAAGCGAAAGTTGATTTCGATCGAAGTTACGGAGGAGAGAATACTTTAATTGCAGGAGTAGATGAAGCAGGGCGTGGACCGTTAGCAGGGCCAGTAGTAACAGCAGCTGTTATTTTACCTGCGAACTGTGAAGCTCTAGTCGGCTTAAATGATTCAAAGCAATTATCAAAAAATAAACGCAATGCTTATGCTGCTTTAGTAAAAGAGCATGCATTATGTTACTTTATCCATTTCCAATCAACACAGCAAATTGATGAATTAAATATTTACGAAGCGACGAAGCAATCGATGAAGACAAGTGTAGAATCGTTATCTATAAAACCTAATTATGTGCTAGTTGATGCTATGACGCTGCCAATCTCTATTCCGCAGGATTCAATAATTAAAGGGGATGCGAAAAGCTTAGCTATTGCAGCTGCATCCATATTGGCAAAAACAGCTCGAGATGATTATATGGATCAATTGGACGAGGAATTCCCTATGTATGGTTTTGCTCAGCATGCAGGATATGGAACAAAACAGCATTTAATAGCCCTTGAAGAGTTTGGTCCAACTATTCATCATCGCAAATCATTTGAGCCGATAAAGTCAATGCTTTAACTTGTTTCAGCGATGTTTTACGTAGCGAAAGCAAAGCGACAGCTACAAGTGTTTTATGTAGCGAAAGCAAAGCGACAGCTACAAGTGTTTTATGTAGCGAAAGCAAAGCGACAGCTACAAATGTTTATTGTACAAACATCCGCTGAAATAAGTTAATGTTCTGGCGGATGTCATTTTTAACACATAATAGCAAGCAAAAAATAAAAGGCACATTCAAGCAGTTAGAAATGACATTTGTAAAAACGTATATCATGTGAATAAGTTGATTAGAGCTCCGACTAGGCACTCAGCCCTCTAGGAAAGCGCCCAGTCGGAGCAAAAATCTCCCCGCGTTAAAAAAGGACGCCAATTACAAGGAGTAGTTGATGAAAGGAGTATGTATATGACAGCCACATCTTTTAATCCGATTCAAATGCAACAAACTGCTTTAACCCCAAATAATCAGCCACTTACTTTAAAACAAGGGCAAGTATTTCAAGGAACAATCAAACAATTATATCCAGATCAAATGGCAGAAATACAGGTTGGCCATCAGAAGTTTATTGCTAAACTCGAAGTGCCGCTAAAAGCAGGGGATGCCCACTTCTTCCAAGTAACTGGTACAAGCCCACAAACAGAACTAAAAGTAGTTACGGGCCCTATGGGGCAAACGGCTTCTCAAAGTCAACAAATTAATCAGTTACTTGACTCAATGAATTTACCCAAAACAGCTGAGATGCAGCAACTTCTAGCTCATTTTATGAAAGCGCAGCTACCGATTTCAAAAGAGCAGCTAATGCAGGCAGAAATGTGGTTAAAGGCATTACCGGAGGGTGTTACTAAGATGGATGCCCTACAAGCTATTCAAAAAATGGTGGAGCTTAAAATGCCGATGACAAATGATGTTTTTCATGCTCTTATAAGTGGACAAAAAACTACTGGCATGGTTTCCGTAATGGAAAACTTTACACAGCTTTTAACGAAAGAAATAGCTTTACCAGAAAACCTTAAGCAAAATCTAATCCAACAGGTAAAGGCTATTGCAAAGCCTTTTGAAGTAGAAACAGGTAGTTTAGTACTTGCCAAATCCATACAAATATTATCGAATAATGCTGCTTCTATGAGTGAAAAGATTCAAGCCATGACTATTTTAAAAGCGGCAGGGATACTTCCTCAGCAGGCAACCTTGCAAAACTGGTCAAGCTTTAGCGATGTAAAGTCTATCCAGTCAAATCAGTTTCAACAGGCTGGAGAAGTTATTCAATCAATTTTAACGACAAAATCTGACAATATAAATCATCTAGTTGACCAGCTTAAATCTTGGACAGCAAATCAAAGCTTGCTAACCAACGAACAAAAGCAGTCATTCAATCAACTTATCGATCGATTTAATCAGCTACCAGCAACTAAACAAACGCTAGAGATTTTCGCAAAACAGATGCAAGAACAATTTATAAAAGCGTTTGCAGAAAATTCTTCGGAGCGTTTATTTACACAAGACGCCAATGCTCTTTCAGTAAAGGACCATTTATTATCGCTTTTAAAGCATGAAGCTACTACTCCGCTACAAAATGAAGCATTCATGCGAAGTCTTATGAAAAATAGTGTTGAATCCCCGCAAGCAATGATTCAGCAAATCGTGACGCAAGCAGATGCCCATGTACAAAATTCTATGGACAGTAAAGCAATGGAACATGCACTTAAAACAGTATTAAAAAATCTAGGAGTTAGCTATGAAGCGACACTTAGTAATAAGTCAGCAGATTTACAGCAGATTGCACATCAATTAAAACCGCAGCTACATACATTATTGCAGGAAACACATATTTCTCCGCAGCTGAAGGAAGCAGCAGAAATGTTAATGGCACGCATGAACGGCATGCAGCTAGCATCAGGGGAGAATGGTCATCAGCATCAGCTTATTATGCAAGTACCATTAGAATTCTTTGGTAGGAAAATGGATGCAACATTGCAGTGGAATGGGCGCATGAAGGAAGACGGTAAAATTGATGCCAATTATGCGCGTATACTATTTTATTTACAAATGGAATCTATGAAAGAAACCGTTATTGATATGCAGGTTCAAAATCGTGTAGTTTCTGTGACAGTATTTAATGGAAATGATGATATTATTCCGCTTGCAGAACCGCTAAAAGCAGCGTTGAAAATTGGCCTAGCAGAAAAAGAATATCAACTTTCAGGCGTTTTTATTAAGCAATTTGAAAAAGCCCAACCTGCAAAAACACCTGTAGTAGAACAGCAGGAGGAACATAATGGGGTGGATTTTCGCGTATGAGTGAAGAAAAATTTACTCGAAAAGAGGCTATCGCTCTTACGTATAAGTTAGGAAGTTTTGATAGTCCAACAGTAGTAGCAAAAGGAAAAGGGAAAATAGCGGAAAATATATTAGCACGCGCGAATGAGCACGAAATCCCAATTTATGAGGATCCTAACCTTGTTCATTTACTTGGACAATTAGATTTAAATGAGTCAATCCCGGAAGAATTGTTTGAAGCTGTTGCTGAGGTTTTTGCATTTATTTATCGATTAGACCAACAATATGCCGAAAAAATAGAAAAAATAGAGAATTCTGATTTTTATAAAACTCTGTTTTAGTACACAAAACAGTAAAAATCGTCATATTAAAAGATAAAAAATGAATAAGAGACAAGGTATAGACTTTATCAGAATCTTTCGTTAGAATAGATTATGTTAGTAAAACAATTTTATGCAAATGTTTGATGGGAGGATGTATTATGAATATCCATGAATATCAAGGGAAAGAGATTCTTAGAAAATATGGTGTAGCTGTACCAAACGGAAAAGTAGCTTTTTCTCCTGATGAAGCAGTGAAAGTAGCGAAAGAACTTGGCTCTAATGTGACAGTAGTCAAGGCGCAAATTCATGCAGGTGGACGCGGTAAGGCGGGAGGCGTAAAAATCGCTAAAAACCTTGACGAGGTGCGTGCATACGCAAAAGAATTACTAGGTAAAATTTTAGTAACTCATCAAACAGGTCCAGAGGGAAAAGAAGTAAAACGCTTATATATTGAAGAGGGTTCTGATATTCAAAAAGAATACTATTTAAGTCTAGTATTAGACCGCGCAACATCCCGTGTAACAATGATGGGGTCTGAAGAGGGTGGCATGGATATTGAAGAAGTAGCGGAATCAAATCCAGAAAAAATCTTCAAAGAAGTTGTGGATCCAGTTGTTGGATTAACAGGTTTCCAGGCACGTCGCATGGCGTTTAATATGAATATTCCAGCTAACCTAGTAGGGAAAGCTGTTAAATTAATGTTAGGTTTGTATCAAGCATTTATCGACAAAGATGCTTCTATTGTAGAAATTAATCCACTTGTTATAACTGGACAAGGAGAAGTTTTGGCATTAGATGCTAAATTTAATTTTGATGCAAATGCGTTGTATCGTCATAAAGATATTGTCGAATTACGCGATTTTGATGAAGAAGATCCAAAGGAAATCGAAGCATCAAAATATGATCTTAGTTATATTTCTCTAGATGGCAACATTGGCTGTATGGTTAATGGAGCTGGTCTTGCAATGGCTACAATGGACACAATTAGCTATTATGGCGGAAGCCCTGCTAACTTTTTAGATGTAGGTGGCGGTGCAACGGCAGAAAAAGTAACAGAAGCTTTCAAAATTATTCTTTCTGATCCACATGTAAAAGGTATTTTCGTAAACATTTTTGGCGGAATTATGAAATGTGACATTATTGCCGAGGGTGTTGTGACAGCTGCCAAAGAAATTGGCTTAGCTGTGCCATTAGTTGTACGTTTAGAAGGTACAAATGTGGAACTTGGAAAAGAAATATTAAATGCATCTGGTTTAAACATCGTTGCAGCGGATTCAATGGCTGACGGTGCACAAAAAATTGTGGGACTAGTAGGCTAAGGAAGGCAGGGAGAACAATGGCTGTATTTATTGATAAAGATACGAAGGTAATTGTACAAGGGATTACGGGCGAAACAGCGCTTTTCCATACGAAGCAAATGCTTGATTATGGTACTAAAATTGTAGCTGGTGTAACACCAGGTAAAGGTGGTCTGGAAATCGAAGGAGTGCCTGTATATAACACTGTAGTGGAAGCTGTAGCTGCAACAGGCGCAACAACTTCAGTTATTTATGTACCTGCTCCATTCGCGGCGGATGCTATTTTAGAGGCAGTTGATGCTGAATTAGAATTAACAATCTGTATTACTGAACATATTCCTGTCCTTGATATGGTTAAGGTTAAACGTTATATGGAAGGTAAAAAGACACGTCTAGTTGGTCCAAACTGTCCAGGTGTTATTACGGCAGATGAATGTAAGATTGGTATTATGCCAGGTTATATCCATACGAAAGGGCATGTAGGAGTTGTTTCTCGCTCTGGTACGTTAACATACGAAGCTGTACACCAATTGACACAAGCTGGTATTGGCCAAACTACAGCTGTAGGTATCGGTGGAGACCCTGTCAATGGTACGAACTTTATCGATGTTTTGGAAGCGTTTAACAACGATACGGAAACATATGCAGTTGTAATGATCGGGGAAATTGGGGGTACAGCTGAAGAAGAGGCGGCTGAGTGGATTAAAGCGAATATGACGAAGCCTGTCGTTGGCTTTATCGGTGGCCAAACAGCGCCTCCAGGAAAACGTATGGGTCACGCTGGTGCTATTATTTCAGGTGGTAAAGGAACAGCAGCAGAGAAAATTAAAGCAATGAATGCTGCTGGTATTGAAGTAGCAGAAACGCCATCTGTCATTGGTGACACACTTATTAAAGTAATCAAAGAAAAAGGGCTATACGAAAAGTGTAAAACCCATTAAAATGGAAGATGTAGCACGTTGTGGCTACATCTTTTTCTTTATTTAGACACGGCTTTAAGAGATGAAATAGCTAACTCCCTACTTACTGTCTAAAAAAGCTATGTCATTAAAGATGCGGTCATTTAATTTCTTCTATTAAAAGGCGGTTTTTAAATGATTTTATCAGTTGATACACAGAGATTACTAGCTTTACATTATATATACCCATTGCCACTTCAAAAACTTCAGCAATTATTGTCCCCGGTGGATATACTAAGTTATTTTGAAGAAGTGCCCCCCAACGAGATTGCCAAAGCATTGCAAATATCATCCCAAAGAGCGTTGGAAATATCCAAGAGTTTTCGACAAATTATGACATTTTCATTTCGGGAAGCTTATGAACGGGCTAATATTTCCCCTATCCCATTTCATCATCCTTTATACCCGGCGCAATTATTTGAAATATCCAGTCCACCTACTGTATTGTATGTGAAAGGTCGGTATTCTTTATTAACGAAAGAAAAACAAGTAGCCATTATAGGCTCTAGAAAGGCTACAGCTTATACAAAGGCTGCGTTGGACCTAATTGTCCCGCCTCTTGTTGAACACGAATATACTGTCGTAAGTGGGCTTGCAAGAGGGGCAGATACGATCGCTCATGAGACAACCATAAAAGTTGGCGGTTCCACAATTGCAGTGCTTGGACATGGGTTTAATTTTATATACCCTAAGGAAAACCAGTCGCTCGCTGAGCATATGGCGGAGCATCAGTTACTTGTCACAGAGTATCCCCCATATATGAAGCCTGAAAAATGGCATTTTCCAATGCGTAACCGAATAATTAGTGGATTGTCCAAAGCTTTAGTTGTAACCGAAGCAGCATTAAGAAGTGGCACACTTATTACAACAGAATATGCTTTAGAGCAAGGAAAAGATGTATTTGTTGTACCGGGTCCAATTAATGCGGAGCAATCAAAAGGCACAAATAAACTACTATTAGAAGGAGCTATTCCGGTGTGCAGTGGTCACGAAATCGTTGAAACACTTACTCTCTTTTCTAACAAAAATTGAAAAAAAGTTGCATTATCTTAAAATCTGTTATACATTTTGCAACAGGTAACTTAAAAAATAGCAATAGACCTCTCTAAGGGGGAGACATAGATGGCGGATTATTTAGTGATTGTAGAATCACCAGCAAAAGCAAAAACAATTGAACGATATTTAGGGAAAAAGTATAAAGTGAAAGCGTCAATCGGGCATGTTCGTGATCTACCACGTAGCCAAATGGGTGTTGGTCCTGAAAATGATTTTGAACCTAAATATATTACTATTCGTGGTAAAGGTCCTGTTTTACAGGACTTAAAGTCTGCAGCTAAAAAAGTGAAGAAAGTTTTCCTAGCGGCCGATCCAGACCGCGAGGGAGAAGCGATTGCTTGGCACCTTGCGACTGCGTTAAATATTGATATTAATTCAGATTGTCGTGTTGTTTTTAATGAAATTACAAAGGATGCGATTGTAGAATCCTTTAAAAATCCACGTCCTATTAATATGGATTTAGTAGATGCACAGCAAACACGCCGTATTTTGGATAGACTTGTTGGTTATAACATTAGTCCGATTCTTTGGAAAAAGGTTAAAAAGGGATTATCAGCAGGACGAGTACAATCTGTAGCACTACGCATGATTATTGATCGTGAAAATGAAATTAAAAACTTCCAACCGGAAGAATATTGGACAATTGAAGGTTCTTTTGAAAAAGGTAAGAAAACGTTCGATGCGCTTTATTATGGTGATGGCAAAGAAAAAATTAAATTAACAAATGAAGAACAAGTAAAATCTGTTTTAAAAAATGTTAAAGGTACAAGTTTTGAAGTTGTCAATGTATCTAAAAAAGAACGTAAACGAAATGCAGCACCTGCTTTTACAACGTCTTCTTTACAGCAAGAGGCCGCACGTAAGTTAAATTTCCGTGCTAAGAAAACGATGATGCTTGCCCAACAATTATATGAAGGTATTGATATTGGTAAAAAAGAGGGGACAGTCGGTTTAATTACTTATATGCGTACCGATTCTACACGTATTTCGGACACAGCAAAAACTGAAGTAATTGCCTACATTGAATCCAAGTACGGTAAAGAATTCATCTCCACGGAGTCGAAGCAGGCTAAAAAAGCATCCAATGCACAAGATGCCCATGAGGCCATTCGTCCAACTAGTACGATACGAACTCCAGATGAATTAAAAGCAGTGCTTAGTCGCGACCAATTGCGCTTATATCGTTTAATTTGGGAGCGCTTTATCGCTAGTCAGATGGCGCCGGCTGTACTTGATACAGTTGCTGTTGATTTACAAAATGAGGATGTTTTATTCCGTGCAAACGGCTCACAAGTTAAATTTGCTGGCTTTATGAAGTTATATATTGAGGGTACAGATGATCAAACTGAAGAAACAACAAAGCTTCTACCTGAAATGGAAGTTGGCGATCAAGTAAAATCTCTTGAAATTGAGCCAAAGCAACATTTTACACAGCCACCACCACGCTATTCAGAGGCGCGTCTTGTAAAGACAATGGAAGAGTTAGGTATAGGGCGCCCGTCCACATATGCACCGACCCTCGATACAATACAGCGCCGTGGCTATGTCGTATTAGATGCAAAACGATTTATGCCGACTGAGCTGGGAGAAATCGTGCATCAACTCGTACTAGAGTTTTTCCCTGATGAAATAAATATCGAATTCACAGCACAAATGGAGCAAGATTTGGATGATATTGAAGAAGGTAGTCGTCAGTGGAAAGAAATTGTCCGTGAGTTTTATAAGGATTTTGAGGTCCATGTAAAGTATGCAGATGAGGCTATGGAAAAGGTTGTTATAAAAGATGAACCCGCTGGCGAGGATTGTGAGCTTTGTGGATCTCCAATGGTCTTTAAGCTTGGACGATATGGGAAATTTATGGCTTGTTCAAACTTCCCAGATTGCCGCAATACAAAAGCTATTATGAAACCTATTGGTGTAAAATGTCCTTCCTGTGAAACTGGCGAAATTGTAGAACGAAAGAGTAAAACAAAGCGTTTATTCTATGGTTGCAATCAGTACCCTGAGTGTGAATTTGTTTCTTGGGACAAGCCAATTAGTAGACCATGCCCTAAATGTAGTGCATTATTAGTAGAGAAAAAAATTAAAAAAGGTGTACAAATTCAGTGTACGAAATGTGACTATGAAGAGACACCTACTCAATGATAGAAAGATGGTAAGAACATGACTGAACAAGTAGTAAATGTAATAGGCGCAGGTCTTGCGGGCAGTGAGGCAGCTTGGCAAATTGCTCAACGTGGTGTGAAAGTTAAACTTTATGAAATGCGTCCGGTAAAGCAAACTCCAGCTCACCATACTGATAAATTTGCAGAGCTTGTTTGTTCAAACTCATTACGTGCAAATGGATTAACAAATGCCGTAGGTGTGATTAAAGAAGAAATGCGTATTTTAGATTCTGTTATTTTGAAGGCAGCAGATGCATGTTCAGTACCGGCAGGCGGTGCATTAGCAGTGGATCGTCATGAGTTTGCGGGCTATGTGACAGACTCTGTGAAAAATCATCCTCTTGTCGAAGTAATTCATGAAGAAGTCACTGAAATTCCAGAAGGCATTACTGTGATTGCCACAGGACCACTAACATCGAAAGATTTAGCTGAAAAAATTCAGGGCTTAACAGGTTTAGATTATTTATATTTCTATGATGCAGCAGCACCAATTATTGAAAAAGACAGCATCGATATGGAAAAGGTTTATTTAAAATCTCGTTACGATAAAGGGGAAGCAGCTTATTTAAACTGTCCTATGACAAAGGAAGAATTTGATCGTTTCCGTCAAGCGTTAATCGAAGCAGAGGTTGTGCCATTAAAAGAATTTGAAAAGGAAATTTACTTTGAAGGCTGTATGCCTATCGAAGTAATGGCTGCTCGTGGGGAGAAAACAATGTTATTTGGACCGATGAAGCCAGTAGGTCTAGAAGATCCAAAAACAGGGAAACGACCTTATGCTGTTGTTCAATTACGTCAAGATGATGCAGCAGGAACTCTTTACAATATCGTTGGCTTCCAAACTCATTTAAAATGGGGACCACAGAAAGAAGTACTGCAATTAATTCCGGGATTAGAGAATGTTGAAATCGTTCGTTATGGAGTTATGCATAGAAATACGTTCATTAATTCACCAAAGGTTCTAGAGAAAACTTATCAGCTTCGCGAGCGAAAAAATATTTTCTTCGCTGGTCAAATGACAGGTGTCGAAGGATATGTTGAATCTGCTGGTAGTGGTTTAATTGCTGGTATTAATGCGGCTCGTTTAGCATTAGGACAAGAACAACTTATCTTCCCATTTGAAACGGCGTTAGGAAGTATGGCGCGTTATATAACAGAAGCACAATCGAAAAACTTCCAGCCAATGAACGTTAACTTTGGAATTTTCCCTGAACTACCACCAGGACGTCGTTCAAAACCAGAGCGTGCAGAGATGCATGCTACACGTGCAATAAGTACAATTCGTAATTTTGTGAATTCACAAACAATTTGATTGCAAAAAGCCTCTAAAAGTTGATATACTCTTAGAGGCTTTTTCTTTTTTGTAGATAAAATGCTAATTTACACGTATTTTATTATTTTGTATGGAGATTTTCTCAAAATATAAACATTTCCACTTGCTATATGATGAAGATAGGTATAGTGTCAATATGTATGTTTTCTACATTAACGATACCCAACATGACAAACTAAAGAGATACACGAAATTGTACATTTTTAATAGCAAGGTGTAAGTATTTGGGTTCATCACCAAACGTTAGGGATGACGTTGAAACGTATGCTATGTATAAATATTGGGTTTCCGTTCAGACTGGACGCCCCCGGGAAAGCGACTAGCCCGAACAAAAAACCAATCCCACGTTATGGTAATGAGCCGTAATATACAGAAGGTTTATAATAATTCGTTGGTGGTGAATCTTTTAATGTTAGTTTCGTCCCAAGATGCACTTGAGCAGTTTATGCTTTATATTCAAATTGAAAAAAACTTCTCTGTTCATACAGTGCGGGAGTATGAATCGGATCTACTAGATTTTTTAGCGTTTTTGCAGGCGGAGGGCGTAAATGATTTAGCTAGTGTTGAGTATATACATGCACGTCTTTATGTGACGAAGTTGTACGATGAAAAGAGAGCAAGATCATCGGTATCAAGGAAAATCTCCTCAATACGCTCCTTCTATCGCTTCCTAAATAGACAGTACGGATTAGATGATGGGGCATTTCGATCACTTTATCATCCCAAAAAAGAATCACGCTTACCTAGTTTTTTCTATGAAGAAGAGTTGAAGCAGCTATTTGATGCGAATGTTGGCGATGATTTGAAATCATTAAGAAATACGGCTATATTAGAGCTGTTATATGCGACAGGTATTCGTGTAAGTGAGCTTACCTCTATTCAAGTAAAAGATATTGATTTCCATTATTCAATTATTAGGGTAATGGGAAAAGGGCGAAAAGAACGTATCATTCCATTCGGGCAATTTGCGAGTTTAGCTATGCTGGATTACATAGAACAAGCTCGTCCTCGATTGATGAAAAACACAAGTCATCAGCAATTGTTTGTCAACATGCGCGGTGGGGAACTTACTCCTCGAGGTGTACGTCATATTTTAACTGAAATGATTGACAAGGCCTCGCTCCATACGAAAATATATCCACATATGCTTCGCCATACTTTTGCCACGCATTTATTGAATAATGGCGCAGATTTACGTACGGTGCAGGAGTTATTAGGTCACGCTCATTTAACTTCTACACAAGTTTACACACATGTAACAAAAGAGCATCTTCGTCAAACATATATGAATGCTCATCCAAGGGCATAATAAGCTAAGGAGGAAGGCAAATGGGACAAATTCATGCGACAACGATATTTGCGGTTCATCATAATGGAGCTTGCGCAATGGCAGGTGATGGTCAAGTAACCCTAGGGAATGCGGTTGTGATGAAGGGTACAGCAAGGAAGGTCAGACGTCTGTTTAATGGGCAGGTACTTGCCGGATTTGCCGGATCGGTTGCCGATGCATTTACACTTTTTGAAATGTTTGAAGGAAAGTTAAATGAATACAATGGCAACTTACAACGTGCAGCAGTTGAAGTAGCTAAGCAATGGCGCGGTGATAAAATGCTACGTCAATTAGAGGCGATGCTACTTGTAATGGATAAAAGTACGCTCCTTCTTGTTTCAGGTACTGGAGAAGTAATTGAACCGGATGATGGAGTTTTGGCAATTGGCTCTGGGGGTAATTATGCATTATCAGCAGGTCGTGCTTTGAAAAAATATGCGGGTGATACAATGTCTGCTCGCGAGATTGCTGAAGCGGCATTAGAAACCGCTGCTGAAATCTGTGTGTTTACGAATCATAATATTATCGTGGAGGCGCTTAACTAATGACAAAAAATAATTTAACGCCAAGACAAATTACTGGGCATTTGGATCGTTATATCGTTGGACAAAATGAAGCGAAGCGAGCGGTAGCTATTGCGTTACGTAATCGATATCGTCGCTCATTGTTAAGTGATGAGATGAAGGCTGAGGTAATTCCAAAAAATATTTTGATGATTGGACCTACAGGTGTCGGAAAAACAGAAATTGCACGAAGAATTGCAAAGCTAACGAATGCACCTTTTGTGAAGGTAGAAGCAACAAAGTTTACCGAAGTAGGGTACGTTGGACGTGACGTAGAGTCAATGGTACGTGATGTAGTAGAAGCTTCTCATCGTCTTGTAAAAGAAGAAATGATGGAGTCTGTAAAGGACCAAGCAGAAGAATTGGCAAACGAAGCCATCGTTAAGCTATTGGTTCCTTCCTTACGGAAAAAACAGTCTATGCAAAACCCATTTGAAATGTTATTTGGTGGGAAAGAACCGCAAGCCAATGACGATTCCTCTGAAGAAACTGAAGTACGCTCCAAACGTGCGCAAATCGCTATCGATTTACGTAATGGTAAATTAGAAAATGAATGGGTTACAGTTGAAGTAACGGAACAAAATCCTTCTATTTTCGATGCGTTACAAGGAACGGGCATGGATATGTCAGCTAACAGTGGCATGCAGGATATGTTATCTAATTTGATGCCTAAAAAGCAAAAGAAACGCCGTGTACAAGTGAAAGACGCGCGCCGTATTTTAACAATAGAGGAAGCGAATAAGCTCATAGATGCAGATGAAGTTGCCCAAGAAGCTATTTCGAGAGCTGAACAGTCAGGTATTATTTTTATTGATGAGATTGATAAAATCGCTAGTAAGGATAGTAACTCCTCTGCGAATGTATCACGTGAGGGTGTGCAACGTGATATTCTGCCAATCGTTGAAGGTTCTACTGTAACGACGAAGTACGGTGCTGTAAAAACAGACTTTATGCTGTTCATTGCTGCTGGAGCATTTCATATGTCAAAACCATCAGATTTAATTCCTGAGTTGCAAGGCCGATTCCCGATTCGAGTAGAGCTTGAAAAATTAACGAAACAAGATTTTGTACGTATTTTGAAAGAGCCTGACCAATCACTTATTTTGCAATACAAGGCATTATTAGAAACAGAAGGTGTGGAAATAAACTTTACGGACGACGCGATTGAACGAATTGCAGAAATTGCAACCGAGGTCAATCAAGCGACCGATAATATTGGAGCTCGACGTTTACACACGATTTTAGAGCGTTTATTGGAAGAATTATCGTTTGAAGCTGCAGAAATTGCGCCTGCAAATATTCCGATTAATGCTGCGTACGTAGATCAAAAACTTGCGGGTATTGTAAAAAACAAAGATTTGTCACAGTTTATATTGTAATATAAGGCTGAATAGTTTCATTCAGTTGTAAAAAACTTTAGAATATTAAGTAAATACTCTTCGGATTATTTATAGGAGGAACATATAATGAATTTATTAGAAAAAACGCGTAAAATTAACTCGATGCTTCAAGCATCTGCTGGTAAGCCAGTAAACTTTAAAGAAATGGCAGATACTTTAGGAGATATTATAGACAGTAATGTTTATATTGTAAGCCGTAAAGGGAAGCTATTAGGCATTTCAATTCATCAACAAATTGAAAACGAACGTATGAAAAAGATGTTCGAAGAGCGTCAATTCCCAGAAGCGTATACACATAGCTTGTTTACAATTTCTGGAACATCTTCAAACTTAGATATTAATGACGAACATACTGCTTTCCCTGTTGAAAACAAAGAGCTATTCCAAAATGCATTAACAACGATTGTTCCAATTGTTGGTGGTGGTGAGCGTCTAGGTACATTAATTCTTGCTCGTTTATCTTCACAATTTGAGGATGATGATTTAATTTTAGCTGAGTATGGTGCAACAGTAGTTGGTATGGAAATTTTACGTGAAAAATCTGAGGAAATTGAAGAGGAAGCTCGTAGCAAAGCTGTTGTACAAATGGCAATTAATTCTCTTTCATACAGTGAGTTAGAAGCCATTGAACATATCTTTGAAGAGCTTGACGGCCATGAAGGCTTACTTGTTGCTTCAAAAATTGCAGACCGAGTTGGCATTACACGTTCAGTAATCGTAAACGCATTACGTAAACTAGAATCTGCAGGTGTAATCGAATCTCGCTCTCTAGGTATGAAAGGTACTTACATTAAAGTACTAAACGGTAAATTCTTAAACGCATTAGCTGAAATTAAAATGAAATAATAAAACGTTCTTTCGGAACGGTGTCAGGCATCTGGAATGAATTTTCTAGATGCCTTTTAACTTCTTTCATCAAATGTCTTTTGTAACGTAAGTGAAATGGCAGTTACAGAAGTCTCCTACCTCCATAGATGGTGAGTTAAATGCGGATTTAAGTTACTTTTCAGTGGGGCCCAAACACCTGAACTTGTCGCTATGCTTCCTCTTTTGCGCAGATAAAAAAGCGGCTCTTCGGACGCCCCTTGGTAAGCGCTCGGCCGGAACGGAAAGCATCCCCTCGCTTTGCAAAAAGATATAATATGACATCTAAAACTTATTAGTATCATGAAGGCATCAGGAATAATTATGTTCTGGATGCCTTTTTAAACTTTTCGTAATTCGACAAGGATTCGACGAAATTTTCAGCCGATTTACAATGCTCTAATTAAGTCGAACTGTGATATAGTACTAAATAGGGGGGGAGAAATAATCTATGTTTTAATTCTTTTTCTCATTTCTTATAGGTAAGTTTTCGACCTTTATAGATGCAATTATCATTGCTTTCTCCCTAAATTAGATTTTTTGAGTGCGCATTACTATTTGCATAAATGAAAAAAATAGATGCTCCAATTGTTACTTATAAGACAGTCTAGAATAACTATTCTGAATTTTTAGCAATCTCGGTAGCTCGGGCTTGAATAGTAAAAAGGAACTCTAATTTAGACATTGTGTCTACTGATGTTTTGTAAGAAAAAGGAAAAAAATCAATCCTAAAACCGTAAACACTATCCAAGTAGTGTAAATTAACTAGATACGTCTTGTGTCCCATGAAGCCTGTGGTAGCAAGGGGTGCAGAAGTATTGTCCTGGTTGTTTGTGAATAAAAATAGGTCTGATTTACTATCAAAAAGGGACAAAAGACAATAGACACTAGGTATCATCTTAATTACAATTGTGTTATTGGATAAAAAAAGAAATACATAAATGAGGTGAATGTTTTGGATTTGTTTGGAGGAACTATTAGTAGCCTGGAAAACGGACTTTCTTATGCAACTTTGAATCATAAAACAATCGCTAATAACATTGCGAATGTCGATACGCCGAACTATAAGGCGAAAAGTGTAAGTTTTAAAGATATGTTGGAGAAAGAACAACAAATGTCCCTGTCGGCATATCGTACTGATAGTAGACATTATGATTTCGAGATTCGACAATCAACACCTGGTGTGAATAATATTAATGGCTTACGTTATCGGAATAACGGTAATGCCGTAGATATGGATGCTGAACAGGCGAAACTAGCGGAAAATCAAATTTATTACAACGCATTAATTGAACGTATGAACGGTAAGTTAAACACATTAAATACTGTTATTAAAGGAGGTAGGTAATAGATGTCTATTTTTCATGGAATGAATACCACTGCCTCAGCTTTAACAGCACAGCGTTTACGAATGGATGTCATTTCTTCAAATATGGCTGGCATGGATACAACGCGAGCTAAACAAGTGAATGGGGAGTGGGAGCCATACCGTCGGAAGTCTGTGACATTTACAGCGCAAGAGGGACAGTTTTCAAAGTTCTTTAATGTAGCACTTGGTAAAAACGCAAAAAGCGGCGTTGGTAACGGCGTAAAAGTTACACAAATAAAAGAGGATACAGAAACACCTTTCAAACTTGTGTATGATCCAACTCACCCCGATGCAAATGCAGATGGCTATGTAAATATGCCAAATGTAGATCCATTAAAAGAAATGGTAGATTTAATGTCAGCCACTCGTTCCTACGAAGCAAACGTAACTGTATTGAATGCAAATAAATCCATGCTGACAAAGGCTTTAGAGATTGGAAGATAAATAAGAAGAAAGGAAGATACATAATGACAATTTCGTCCGTTTCACAAATGACACCTACGCAGGTTGTAAATGAAACAAATAAACTTAAAACGACACCTTATGAAGCACAACAGAGCTTTGCGAACTCGTTAAAAGAAGCCATATCGAAAGTAAATGATCAACAAATTACTTCTGACAATCTTACTCAAAAGTTAATTAATGGAGGAGATGTAGAGTTGCACGAAGTGATGATTGCATCACAAAAAGCGAGCATTACATTAAATGCAACAATTGAAGTTCGCAATAAGGTGATTGAAGCTTACCAAGAAATAATGCGAATGAGTGTCTAACTTTATTTGAACAAGTGATTACAATCACTATTGAAGTAAAGAATATATCCCATAATTTATACTTATTTAAATGAATGAATGATGTAGAGGATTGACGACTCCTTAAGGATTACGTTACAAATAATACCCTGGAGACAGAAGTGATGAAGTTTAAAAGCATCAAGTCTTGTGATAATGCCTTCGTGACCAAACCCTGATTGCCAAAAGTGGCTCATCGGACGCTCCTAGGAAAAAGACTAATCGAAACGGAAATCAATCCGTTATGGTGATGATATTGATTGAATGTTATGGGATACCACTGTTTTCGCGAATTATTAGATGGATAGGTTATTCACTATAACCGGAGGATCATAATGAATGAACGATTGACGAAAATAAAAAACGACACCAGCCAATTTTGGACAAGTCGTAGTAAAAAACAAAAAGTTGTAATGATCGGTTCTTTAGTAGGGGTTGTAGCACTTGCTATAGTTATTACAATTTTTGCTACAAAAACTACATATGTACCACTTTATAAAGATTTATCGACAAGAGAAATCGGACAAGTGAAAGAAGCGCTAGACGCTAAAGGTGTAAAGTATGAAATTGAACCGGGAGGGACATCGATTTCAGTACCTGAAGACCAAGTAGACTCATTGTTAGTGTCGTTGGCATCGGAAGGATATCCGCAAACAGGGTCGATTGATTACTCTTTTGCAAATAGCTCTGGATTTGGTATGACAGATAATGAGTTTAACCTCTTGAAAAAAGCGGCAACTGAAACAGAAGTTGCAAAGCTCATTAAAAATCTAGATGGTGTAAAAGATGCAAAGGTAATGATTAACATTCCAGAAGAAGGAGTTTTCTTAAAGGATGTTAAAGAGGAAGCGACAGCATCTATTGTTTTAAATACAGACCCTGGCTATAAATTTACAGAGCAACAAATTGCCACTATGTACAATTTAATAGCAAAAAGTGTTCCAAATTTAAAAACGGATAATATTGTTATTTCTAACCAATTTTCTGATTACTTTGATCTGAATGCTGCGACTACTGATGGAACTTCAACAACGACAGCAGAAGGTCAGTTACAAGCGAAGAAATTAGTTGAGCGTGACCTACAGCGTCAAGTTCAAAATATGCTAGGTACGCTTATGGGACAAGACAAAGTAGTAGTTTCTGTGACAACAGACATTGATTTCAAAAAAGAAAATCGTGAAGAAAAACTAGTTACGCCAGTTGACGAAGAGAATATGGCAGGAATAGAAATTAGTGCTCAACGTATTACAGAGCAATATTCTGGAGGGGCTGCAGCTACTGGTACACCTGAAGCTGAAACGACGACAGATAACTTCACAACTTATAACGAAGGTGTAAATGGTAATGGAGAATCCGAACGTACTGAAGAAACAATTAATAGTGAAGTAAATCGTATACGTAAAGATATCCAAGAGGCACCATATAAAATTCAAGATATGGGGATCCAAGTAATTGTTGAACCACCGACAGGAACTGACGCGGGAACGTTACCAAATGGGGTTCAAGAGGATATCCAGAAAATTTTAAGTACTATTGTTCGTACGACGATTTCTAAAGATGTAGCAGCTGAACTTACACAACAGCAAATCGATGAAAAAGTAGCTGTTTCAGTGCAACCTTTGAATGGTAAAGCAACAGAGACAGCTAGTGAAAAATCTGTTATTCCATGGTGGGTTTGGGTAATCGGTGGCATATTACTAGCAGTAATATTATTGCTTGCATTCTTCATTATCCGTTCACGTAAACGTGCGCAGGAAGAAGAAGAACTTAGTATCCTAGATGAACAAGAAGAATTAATGATTGAAGATATTAATGAAGAAATTGAAACGGAAGCTACAATGCGTCGTAAGCAGCTTGAAAAAATGGCAAAAGATAAGCCAGACGATTTTGCGAAGTTACTGCGTAGTTGGATTGCGGAAGACTAACTAGGAGGTTAGGCTGTGTCCAAGAAAGATAAGGAATTAACCGGAAAACAAAAGGCCGCTCTCTTGTTAATTTCATTAGGGCCTGAGGTTTCAGCCTCTGTCTATAAACATTTAACAGAAGAAGAAATTGAACGTTTAACTTTAGAGATTTCAAGTGTTAAAAAAGTAGAAGCAAATGTTAAAGAGGAAATTATTGAAGAATTCCACAATATTGCACTTGCTCAAGATTATATTACACAGGGTGGTATTGGTTACGCGAAGACAGTATTGGAAAAAGCACTTGGTGTAGAACAGGCGCAAACAATTATTAATCGTCTAACATCTTCTTTACAAGTGCGTCCATTTGACTTTGCGCGTAGAGCTGATCCAGCACAAATTTTTAACTTTATTCAAAATGAACATCCACAAACAATTGCCCTTATTCTATCTTATTTAGAGGCAGGGCAAGCGGGTGTTATTTTATCTTCATTACCACAGGAAGTACAAGCTGATATTGCTAAACGTATTGCTGTAATGGAATCCACTTCACCAGAAGTTATTAGTGAAATTGAATCGGTTTTAGAGCGTAAACTATCATCAACTGTTACACAGGATCACACGGAAACAGGTGGCGTTGACGCAGTTGTTGAAGTGTTAAATGGTGTAGACCGACAAACGGAAAAAACGATTCTCGATGCACTCGAAATTCAAGATCCAGAGCTTGCTGAAGAAATCAAAAAACGTATGTTTGTATTCGAGGATATTGTTACACTTGACAACCGTTCGATTCAACGTGTTATTCGTGATTGTGAAAATGAAGACTTACTGCTTTCAATGAAAGTTTCAAGTGAAGAAGTAAAAGATATTATTTTCCGCAATATGTCACAACGCATGGCTGAGACATTTAAGGAAGAAATGGAAATTATGGGACCTGTACGTTTACGTGATGTAGAGGAAGCGCAATCTCGAATTGTTGCTGTCATTCGTCGCTTAGAGGATGCTGGTGAGATTATTATTGCACGTGGTGGAGGAGATGACGTCATTGTCTAGAATCATCCGTTCTGTATACACACAGTCCAATGGCGATCATGTCAAAAAAATTCAAATTCGTGACATGTTTGAAATGCAAGAGGTAGAAGAAGGAGAAAATTCACCTCAAAAACAAATGACTATGGAAGAAGTGCTAGAAGAGCGCGAACGTTTATTTGCAGAGGCTAGAGCTACTTTACAGGCTGAACGTGAAGCTTTTGAACAAGAAAAGCAAATGTTTTTTCAGGAAATTGAACATTTAAAGCAAGGTTGGGAAGAAGAACGACCTAATCGAGTGCAAGAAGCTTATGATGAAGGATTCGGTCAAGGCTATGAGGACGGGATAAACAAAGCTTCTGAAGCGATGGCACAATCTCTCCAAACGGCCAATGAAACAATCATTCATGCGAGGGAAAATGCTCGGAAATATATTGAAGATCAAGAATCGATTATTTTAGAGCTAGGCTTAACTGCAGCAGAGCGAATTATTGATGCATCTTTAGAGCGAGACAACGAATTGTTTGTTTCAATCGTTCACAGAGGACTTAAAGAAGCGAGAGAAATGAAGGAAATAAAAATTTACGTTTCGCCAACCTACTATGCTTTAATAACTGCTAATCGGGATGAACTAGCTGAAATGTTCCCAACTGACGTACCATTTATGATTTTTGTAAATGAGGAGTTAGAAAATGAAACAGATTGTTATATTGAAACAAATCATGGCCGTATTGTTGTAAGTATTGATGAGCAATTGAATGAACTAAGATTAAAGCTACATGAAATATTAGAAAGTAAGGAATGATCTAGATGAAAACGGCTCAATTAATCGAACAAATTCCTCAAATACCAACCTTTAAAAAATTTGGTAGAGTAACTAGAGTTGTCGGCTTGATGATTGAGTCACAAGGTCCAGATAGTTCCATTGGTGATGTTTGTAAAATTCATGTGGAAACTTCTAAAAACGGCCATCAAATCATCTTAGCAGAGGTTGTAGGCTTCAAAGATGAAATTGTCGTCTTAATGCCTTTTACTTCTCTTCGGGAAATATCAATAGGCTGCCTAGTCGAAGGTACAGGGGCACCACTTGAGGTAAAAGTGGGCCCTGAGCTAATCGGTAAGGTACTTGATTCTATGGGGAATCCAATAGATGGAACTGTATTACCGAAAGGATTAATGACAGTTCCGACAGAGCAGGATCCACCCAATCCGCTAACGCGCCCACCTATTAATGAAAGACTTGAAGTAGGTGTTAAAGCAATTGATGGCATGCTAACAGTGGGTAATGGACAACGTGTTGGTATTTTCGCTGGCTCTGGGGTCGGGAAAAGTACATTGCTCGGTATGATTGCGCGAAATACCCAAGCAGATTTAAATGTAATTGCGCTAATTGGGGAACGTGGTCGTGAGGTTCGTGAGTTTATAGAGCGTGATTTAGGACCAGAGGGTTTAAGTCGATCTATAGTAGTAGCTGCTACCTCTGACCAGCCTGCACTAATGCGAATTAAAGGGGCCTTTACCGCAACAGCGATTGCCGAATATTTTAGAAATCGCGGCTTAAATGTCATGTTGATGATGGACTCTGTGACTCGTGTTGCTATGGCGCAGCGTGAAATCGGTCTTGCGACAGGTGAACCACCAGCTCAAAAAGGATATACACCATCTGTATTTGCCATTCTACCTAAACTATTAGAACGTACAGGTACGAATGAGAAAGGTTCTATTACTGCCTTTTATACAGTGTTAGTAGATGGTGATGATATGAATGAGCCGATAGCAGATACGGTGCGAGGGATTTTAGATGGTCATATAGTCCTTGATCGAAACCTTGCTAATAAAGGTCAATATCCAGCTATTAATGTATTAAAAAGTGTCAGCCGTTTGATGAATCATGTGGCAGAGCCAGAGCACAAAAAGGCTGCAGAACGATTAAGGGAGCTCTATTATACATATGACAAGTCAGAGGATTTAATTAATATCGGTGCCTATAAGACAGGAACATCAAAAGAAATTGATGAAGCCATTTACTATGAACCGCTCATTACCGCTTATTTAAAGCAGGGCTATTTAGATAAGGTGACCTTAGAGGAAAGCAAGAATGAGTTAATTTCATTATCGATCGGTGGTGGAAAATAGGGTGGTAAGCTATATATATCGTTTTGAAAAAGTGTTAACCATTCGAGAGCAAGAAAAAAATGAAACAGAAATTGCCTATAAAGAATCTGTACGTTCTTTTGAAGAAATTGCAACTAAGCTATATGACTTGTTAAAAAAGAAAGAAGATTTAATAGAGTTTCAGCAGGAGCGTTTAGCTGTAGGTTCATCAATAGAAGAAGTTCATCACTATGCACGGTTTATTGATAGCCTCGAAAAAACAATTGTTGATGTACAGCAAAAAGTTGTTCAAGCTCGTGCAAAAATGAATTGGCACGAAGAAAAATTATTAGAAAAAAACTTGGAAGTACGTAAATTTGAAAAAATGCGAGAGAAAGATTTTAAAGTGTTTCAGCAGGAACAGGATCGTATCGAAGGCATTTTTTTAGATGAGATTTCATCGCTGACGTATAACAAGAGAGAAATCAGGTGATTTCATGGCGAAAACAGACAATCGACTTAAAGCAGAATTAGTAGAACAACCGCCTAAACGTAAATCAGGAGGCTTGCGAAAGTTTTTTACGTGGTTTGTAATACCTATCATGTTCGTAGCGGCAGTTCTACTTGTTGTTGCAACCCTTATGAATACGAATGTCTTTGATTTAGGGAAGAAGGCCGTTCAAAGCTTACCATTCGTTCCTTCAGAAGAACAACAAGCAAAAGATGCTGTAGTTAATAATGATTCAAAAGTTGTAAAGTTACAGGCCGAAATACAAGAAAAAGAAGCAGAAATCGTACAGCTTCAAAAAAAGATGGATACGGCAACAACTGAAAAAGAAAAGTTAACGACAGAAAATGAACAGTTAAAATTTGAAATGGAGAAATTAAATAGGGAGCAAAGTGACGTAAAGCGTGACTTTACTGATATTTTAAAAACATTTGATAAGATGTCCCCTAAAGCAGCAGCGCCAGTTCTTATTAAAATGAGCGATACTGAAGCACTTCGTATTTTAACAAACTTAAAACCAGATAAATTAGCCGCGATTTTAGAAAAAATGGATCCACAAAATGCAGCGAAATATACAGAAATGATGGCTAAACAATAAGAAAATCTGAAGGGAGGTGAAAAAATGGATGTAGCAATGATGCAAATGATGTCTAAGCCTATGCCAACTAAAGCAGCGGCTACAAAACCTACAACATCAGGCGATTCCAATATTAAAGCTAATGGACCGTCGAACAAGTTTGGGTCTGTTTTTGGACAGATTATTTCTTCTTCAAATCAAATACAGCAGCCTACACAGTCAGCAGATACAAAAGATACCTCTGATTTGACAGCAGTTTTAAATGCTGAATCTATAGAAGACGTACTAGACTTACTGGGGATTCCACACGACGATGGCTTGTTAATGCTTCAAATTGGTGATGAAGGCAAAGCTGTTGCAATAGATGAAATGTTAAATCTAAATAACCTAATGGATGCATTGGGGATTGATGCCGAGCAGCTTCAAAAATTAGTACAACAGTTGCTAGGCGAAGATAAAGAAGCAAAAGATGTTTGGGAGCTTTTAGCACTAGTAGACGCTCAGGCACCAATGCTTCAAACGCAAATCGTAACAGCTTTACAAGGTGAAGGACAAGTGACGCCAAAGGAAGCAGCGCCATTACTTCAAGTGTTAAAGTTAGCACAATTAGTTGGGCAAAAAACGGACTTAACAGCATCACAAGAAAACTTGCTAACTGACATAAAAAGTCTTTTGACAACGATTCAAACACAAGTAGAAACGACTCTATCTGAACAGCAAGTAACAACTAAAACAACAGTGACACTTTCGTTGCAAGGCTTCCAAAAAGTCGTTCAACAAGTTCAGGTTACAAAGCAGACAGATACAAGTGCTAATGAAATGGTGACTTCTAATACAGTCCAAACAAAAGCAGACACGTTCCAAGTGACACTGCCAGCAGCAAAGCCAGCACAGTCTGAGGCATTTTTGAAAGAGATGCAAGCAATCATCAATAGAGCCCAAATCTCGAATGCACAAGGTATTACGCGCTTAACATTGAAATTGTATCCAGAAAATCTAGGAACAATACGTATCGAGCTTGTGCAAAATGACGGTGTCCTGACAGCAAGACTACTCGCTTCAACAGCTCAAGGACGTGAATTACTTGATAGTCAGGCACATCAATTAAAGCAAGCCTTTGTACAGCAAAATATTCAAGTTGATCGACTCGATATTGCTCAATCATTGCAAGACGCAGATCGCCAACAACGCGACCAAAGCTTCTTCAATAATTTCTTTAAGCAACAACAGCAAGAAGAGCAAGAGCAAAAAAACGACGATGATGATGAAGGTAAATCATTTAGTGATTTTTTAATAAGTGAGGAGGTGTAAAGATGGCAGATGCAACGTCTAATACAAAACCAGTAAGTACAAATGTAACAGATGACTTTTATTATTCCAACTATAAGAAGCCAACGAAGCAAACGGGTAATAGTGACCTTGGCAAGGATGCGTTCCTAAAATTATTAATTACGCAATTACAACACCAAGATCCAACAAATCCAATGGACGACCGAGAATTCATTTCTCAAATGGCCCAATTCTCTTCGCTAGAGCAAATGCAAAATATGACAAAAGCGATGGAATCATTACTTGCCTCACAGCAGCAAACACAGCTTATGAATTATACATCATTTGTTGGTAAGGAAGTAAAATGGCATGAGGTAACGGATAAGCTAGATGACAAAGGCAAACCGGTTATTAATGAAGGAACAGGCACAATTAAATCGGTGAAGTTTGTAGATGGTAATGCAGTGTTTGAACTAGCAGATGGTAAAGAATTAACGCCTGGTAATATTTCAGCTATTTTAGGCGGTTCGAGTGATAATGCAGTAACAGAATCAGAATCTCCACTTGTACAAGCTAGCAAACTAATTGGTAAAAAAGTTACGTATATGGACGGCGAGCAAGAACTACAAGGACGTATCGTTTCTGTAACGAATAAAGATGGCGTCATTCAATATGTTTTAGACAATGACAAAAAATTAACAAATAAAGAATTTACCGTAATCAGCGAATAAAGGTGGAGAAGAATGATGGATAAGTTTTCAATTCATCGTGTACCATTGCATCCATCTATTCGCCAGGCACAACCTAAGCCAATAAACGCACAGCAATCGTTTAAAGCTCATTTGCAAGAAGCTACAAATCAACAAGAGTTAAAAGTGAGCAAGCATGCTCATGAACGTATTATAGAGCGTAAGATAGCGATTTCTGAACAAGAATGGCAGGTTGTATCGGACAAGGTATTTGAAGCACACTCAAAAGGTGTCAAACAACCATTAGTCTTGATGGATCAAGCAGCTCTAATTGTCAGTGCTAAAAACGCAACTGTCATTACAGCGATGGACCGCACGGAAGCAAAGCAGCAAATATTTACAAATATAGATGGCACTATCGTGCTATAAGGGCTGGACCTTCGAAAGGAAGCCTAGGTGTGCTGATTGATAGAGGCACACAATATAAATGAAGGGAGAACGACATTATGTTACGTTCTATGTATTCAGGTATTTCAGGTCTTAAAAACTTCCAAACAAAACTGGACGTTATTGGTAATAATATTGCTAACGTTAATACAGTTGGTTTTAAAAAAGGACGTGTTAATTTTAAAGATTTAATGTCTCAAACAACAGCAGGCGCAGCTGGATCTACTGCGACGCGTGGAGGTGTCAACCCAAAACAAGTAGGTTTAGGTTCACAATTAGCTGCTATCGATACTATCCACGGTGGTGGATCCTTACAGGGTACAGGACGTGGACTAGATTTAGCTATTGAAGGCGATGGTTTCTTTATGGTGGCTAATGCGAATGGCGCTCCAGACGAAACTTCTGGATTTATTGATGAAGATGGATTCAATAACACGTTATTCACACGTAATGGTATTTTCTACATGGACAACAATGGCTACTTAGTAAATGCAGATGGGAAATATTTAGTTGGGGTCACTGCGGGTAAAGATATTGTTACCGAGAAGGATGATAAAGGTATTTTAGCGGATGATGCACCAAATGCATCTGGTGATGAAGGTGCTAATTTATTTGATGATGCAGGAGTGTTAACACCTGCTAATGGTACTGTAGGACCTATTCGTATCCCGACAACAGCTAAAGAAGTAAATATCGGACCTGATGGTAATATTACTTATCAAGATTTAAACGGTGATCTACAGTGGGCTGGACAGCTGGTAATGGCTAAATTCCCGAACGCTGGTGGTCTTGCTAAAGTAGGTGGTAATTACTATCAACAAACTACAAACTCAGGTGTAGCATATGCACAAGTAGCTACTGTAGCAGGTATGGGTCAAGTTGTTGCGGGAGCGGTAGAAATGTCTAACGTCGATCTTTCTGAAGAGTTCACAGAAATGATTGTGGCGCAACGTGGTTTCCAAGCCAATACACGTATTATCACAACTTCTGATGAAATTCTTCAAGAGCTTGTAAATTTAAAACGCTAAGTAATTTGTAAGTAAAGAAACACAGTTAAGATTTCAAAGTGCTCAAAACTAAAAACATAATTTCATATGAGGGAGGGTCGGGCCGGCTCTCGTGCTAGACCCGGCCCTATTTCAATGATTGAACTAACACGTTTAAATGGCAAAGCATTTACATTGAATGCTTTATACATAGAAACGGTCGAATCTTTTCCAGATACGACCATTACATTAACGACTGGAACCAAAATCATTGTTTTACAGAGTGAAGATGAGGTGCGACAAAAGGTATCAGCCTTTTATAAAAATATACAAATACTATCAAACCCGCATCTACGAGGTGAAGAAGATGAAGAATAACAAAATGTTAACGATGATTATCATCGTACTAGTAGCAATTATACTTATCGGGGGTATTTGCTTTGCATTATTTACTCAATTTAATAAGCCAGCAAAGACTCTTGAGCCAACTATTGATGAAATCGTAGAAGCTTCTGTTGAAATTCCGGAAATTACTACAAATCTAGCTGATAACAAAGTTGTACGCTTTTCGTTAAAAATTCAAACATCAAGTAAAGATGCTGCTGCTGAATTAACGAAGCGTGATTTCCAAGTGAAAAATATTGTTATTCAAGAGCTTTCCGAGATGGAGCAAAAAGATTTAGAAGGTAAGCAAGGAAAACAAGTTTTCCAAAAATCATTAAAAACAAAAATTAATGAATTGATGCAAGAGGGAGAAGTTCAGGAAGTTTATTTTACCTCCTTCATCACCCAATAATTAAAGAAACTGCTTGAAATGGAGGTGGGCAAATGGCAGGAGATGTGTTATCTCAATCCGAGATAGATGCGCTGCTTTCCGCAATATCAACCGGGGAAATGTCAGCGGACGACATGAAAAAAGAGGACGAGGGGCGCAAGGTTAAAGTGTATGACTTTAAACGAGCACTTCGTTTCTCAAAAGATCAAATCCGAAGTTTGACCCGAATACATGAAAATTTTGCACGATTACTGACAACCTTCTTTTCTGCACAGCTAAGAAGCTATGTGCAGATTACTGTTGCATCAGTGGACCAAATACCATTTGAAGAGTTTGTACGTTCGATTCCGAATATGACACTCATTAATGTGTTTGAAGTGCCACCATTAGATGGTAATATATTGATGGAAATAAACCCAAACATCGCCTACTCGATGTTAGATCGTTTAATGGGCGGTAGTGGGGCGAGTCATAGTAATGTGGATAACTTAACAGAAATTGAAACTAAAATTATGACAAACCTTTTTGAACGTTCATTCGACAATTTACGCGAGGCATGGGAAAATGTTGCGGAAATTGATCCAATTTTAGTAGAACTTGAGGTCAACCCTCAATTTTTACAAATGATTTCACCAAATGAAACAGTTGTCGTTATTTCCTTAAATACGATCATCGGTGAGACAAGCGGTATGATTAATATTTGTATCCCGCATGTTGTATTGGAGCCAATAGTTCCAAATCTTTCTGTTCGTTACTGGATGCAGACTAATACAAAAGAGATGTCTCCAGAGCAAACAAAAATGCTTGAAACACGTGTGAAACAAGCACAACTACCTGTTTCCGTTGAACTAGGTATTACAGACATTACCATTGAGGATTTCCTCACAATGCAAGTTGGAGATGTTATTCAATTAGAACAAAAAATTGAAGATCCACTACTGTTAAAAGTAGGGACATTACCGAAATTTACAGTTCAACCAGGAAAACAAGGCAAAAAATTAGCAATCCAGATTATCGACCCTTTGAAAGGAGGAGACGAAGATGAGTGATGAAATGCTCTCCCAAGAAGAAATTGAAGCGTTATTAAGGGGCGAAACGTTGGAAGATAAAAACAGCGGCACTGAAGCTTCTACAAATGAGGAAATTAATGATTTAAAAGTAGAGGATTACCTCGATTCGTTTGCCCAAGATGCGTTAGGTGAGGTAGGAAATATATCTTTTGGTAGCTCTGCAACGGCGCTTTCAGCGTTACTAGGTCAAAAAGTAGATATTACTACCCCAAGTATTTCAATGATTAACCGAAATAAATTAGAAGAGGAATTTCCTCATCCTTATGTAGCCGTACAGGTTGAATATACAATCGGGTTAACAGGTATGAATTTGCTTGTTATTAAGCAATCCGATGCAGCGATTATTGCTGATTTAATGTTAGGTGGAGATGGCTTAAATCCGAAACCAGATTTAGGTGAAATTCAGCTAAGTGCCGTGCAAGAAGCTATGAATCAAATGATGGGTTCTGCGGCTACTTCAATGTCGACAGTATTTAATAAAAAAGTGGATATTTCTCCACCTACTATTGATTTAATGAATATTTCTCAAAACGAAGGACGAGAAAATATTCCTGAAGATGATTTACTCGTAAAAGTATCGTTTAGATTGAAAATTGGTAATTTAATTGATTCGAATATAATGCAATTATTGCCGCTGAAATTTAGTCAAAACATTGTAAAATCTCTGTTAGGAGAAACAGAATCAATCGGTGAACCTGTGGCTGCAACAATAGCACCTGAAGCGCCAGTAGCTCCTGCGCCTGTACAACCACAAGCGACTATGCAACCGCAAGCGCCAGTAGCACCACAGCCTGAACAGCCAGTATATCAACAGCAGACAGCTCCTGTGCAGCAACCAATGTATCAAGAGCAACAACAGATTCCTCAAGCAACAAGACCTATGCAACCGGTCAATGTTCAACAAGCACAGTTTGCTAGTTTTGATCCAAATGTTATCTCGCAATCTGAAGCTAGAAATTTAAATATGCTACTTGATATTCCATTGCAAGTTACTGTAGAGTTAGGACGTACAAAGCGTTCTGTAAAAGAGATATTAGAACTATCTAGTGGTTCGATTATTGAACTAGATAAATTGGCTGGTGAACCAGTTGATATTTTAGTAAATAGCCGTTTAATCGCTAAAGGTGAAGTCGTTGTTATTGATGAAAACTTCGGTGTCCGCATTACAGATGTTTTAAGTCAAGCAGAGCGTTTAAATAATTTAAGATAGTTTCAATTGGAGGAGTTAACCATGTCTAAAAGAATTTTGATTGTAGATGATGCCGCATTCATGCGCATGATGATCAAGGATATTTTATCGAAAAATGGGTTTGAAGTTGTTGGAGAGGCTGCTGATGGTTTACAGGCAGTTGAAAAGTACAACGAATTAAAGCCAGACCTAGTAACAATGGATATTACGATGCCAGAAATGGACGGTATTGCTGCGCTTAAAGCAATTAAAGGTTCAGATCCAAATGCAACTGTCATTATGTGTTCGGCAATGGGACAACAAGCAATGGTAATCGATGCAATTCAAGCTGGTGCGAAAGACTTTATTGTGAAACCTTTCCAAGCTGATCGTGTAATTGAAGCGATTCAAAAAGCTCTAGGATGATTGAATGCAAATGTTAAAATCATTTCGTCTAACGATGATTTTCGCATTTCTTGTATCCTTCCTGTTTTTGTACCCTACAACGACTTCTGTATATGCAGAATCTAACACGAATTCTGTGAGCGACTGCATCAAAAAAGGAGATTGTGAAGAAGATAGTACTCCAGCTGCTAAGAAAGATTCAGATTCACAAGCGGCTGGAGGTGTATCTACGTGGGAATACATAAAAATGGTGTTGGCGCTTATTTTTGTTGTAGCTTTATTTTATGGATTAATGAAGTTTTTAAATAGAAGAAATTTAAACTTTCAACGTAATCAATTAGTACAAAATTTAGGCGGTTTATCGTTAGGTGCCCAAAAGTCGGTACAACTATTACAAGTAGGTAAAACACTCTATTTAGTTGGGGTCGGTGATGATGTCCAGCTATTACGTGAAATTACTGATCCGGATGAAATTGCAACACTTTTAGCGCTATATAATGAACGACAAGAACTTGCAGCAACATCACCGTATATTGCAGAAGTATTATCTAAGTTTAAGAAAAAAAATAATGAAAGTTCAACAGTACAACAACAACAAAACTCTTTTGGTGAGCTGTTCGAAAAAAAGATTTCCGAAATTAAACAGGAGCGCAGTGAAGAGCTGGAGAAATGGAAGCAAAAGGAGAATGATGATAAATGAATGATGTAATCAGTGTTTTTTCCAACAGCGACCCGACAAATGTCTCTAGCGCAGTGAAGCTTCTCTTGATGTTAACAGTTCTTTCACTGGCACCTAGTATTTTAATTTTGATGACATCGTTCACACGAATAGTTATCGTATTATCGTTTGTTCGTACTGCGTTGGCGACACAGCAAATGCCACCGAACCAGGTCATTGTAGGGCTTGCCTTGTTTTTAACTTTCTTTATCATGGCCCCAACATTTCAAGAGGTCAATAAAGAGGCATTACAGCCATTATTTTCTGAGGAAATTGGCATTGAAGAAGCGTACGATCGAGCCAGTGTGCCGTTTAAAGAGTTTATGAGTAAGTATACAAGGCCAAAGGATCTTAATTTATTTTTAAAGTATAATAAAGCAGAAACACCAGCATCTGTAGAAGAAATTCCACTGACAATGCTAGTACCTGCTTTCGCATTGAGTGAGATTAAAACAGCATTTGAAATTGGTTTTATGATTTTTATTCCATTCCTAGTAATCGACATGATTGTCGCAAGTACGCTAATGTCGATGGGGATGATGATGTTACCACCGGTTATGATTTCATTGCCGTTTAAGATTTTATTATTTGTACTCGTTGATGGTTGGTATCTTGTGATGAAATCATTACTACAAAGTTTTTAGGGGATGATACAGTATGACAGGTGAATTGGTTATTTCCATTGCAGAGCGTGCCATTATGGTTATCCTTCTAACAAGCGGTCCGCTACTATTAGTTGCTTTAATCTCTGGTTTAGCGGTAAGTATTTTTCAGGCAACTACATCGATTCAAGAGCAAACTTTAGCATTCGTGCCAAAAATCATCGCTGTATTAGCAGCCATCGTATTTTTCGGTCCTTGGATGTTATCACAAGTGACTAGCTATGCGAGAGACATTTTTGAGAATTTAACGCGTTATATAGGGTGAGTAGATGAATGAATTAATCCCGCATTTTACGGTTTTCTTATTAGTGCTTGTGCGCGTATCGGCATTTTTTGTCACGGTGCCTTTTTTCTCGTACAGAACGATTCCGCCACAAGTTAAAATAACGCTCGCATTAGTTTTAGCTTGGATGATGTATTACACAATTGACGTCGAACCATTTGTATTTAATGGTGATTACATACTTTTAGTGATGAAAGAAGCACTCATTGGACTGTTACTCGGTTTAGTAGGCTATATCATCATGTCGGCAATTCAAATTGCCGGAAGCTTTATAGATTTTCAAATGGGTTTTGCCATTGCCAATATTATTGACCCGCAAACAGGTGCACAAAGTCCATTGATAGGACAGTTTTTTAATACGCTAGCATTACTTTTTCTACTAGCTATAAATGGACATCATATGATTCTCGATGGAATTTATTATAGTTATCAATTTTTACCGATGGATCAAGGATTTCCTAATTTCGCAAATGATAATTATATAGAGTTTATCATCACAAAATTTACAGCTGTTTTTGCGATTGCCTTTCAAATGGCTGCTCCAGTAGTAGCTACTTTATTTTTAGTCGACTTGGCACTAGGAATCACGGCGAAAACTGTACCGCAATTAAATATTTTTGTTGTTGGTTTTCCTATTAAAATTGGTGTTAGTTTTCTAGTGTTATTCACAATGATGGCTGTAATGGTTCAAGTGATACAAAAGCTTATTACAATTATGATTTATGCGATGCGTGATGTAATGGCTATTTTAGGTGGTGGGTAAAATGTTGCTACTACTGGATTTAGATTTACAGTATTTTGCGGGAGAAAAAACGGAAAAGGCAACGCCCAAAAAACGACAAGATGCTCGAAAAAAAGGTCAGGTTATCAAGAGTCAGGATATTTCCAGTGCAATTGTCATGCTCATGGTATTTATCTTTTTATATTTCTTTGCAGGTTCAATGCTAGACGATCTTTTAGCTTTTTTTAAGCAAACTTTTATTCATAACATACGCGTAGAAACACTAACAATTGATAGTGTGATGCGCTTATTTACAGAAACATTGGCGCAAATGGCTTTTGTTATTGGTCCAATTATGGGAATTGCATTTGTTGGAGCGTTGGCAGGTAACTTTCTACAGTTCGGTTTTCTATTTACATTAGAACCAATGAAGTTTGATTTGAAAAAAATGGACCCGATCAAAGGGTTGAAAAAAATATTTTCTGTTAAAGCCATTATAGAGCTTATAAAGTCAGTATTAAAGATTGGCTTCATCGGTGGCGTTACGACAATTATAGTTTGGACAAATTTACCGAAAGTTTTGGCGTTATCCTTTAAAAGCCCATGGATAACTCTTATTACCGTGGGTAAGCTTGTTGGTATTATGGGGATTGCTGCTTCGCTTGTCTTACTTTGTGTATCCCTTTTAGACTGGATGTATCAAAAATTTGATTACGAAAAAAATCTTAAAATGTCTAAGCAAGATATTAAAGATGAATATAAAAATAGTGAGGGCGATCCGCTGATAAAATCGAAAATTAAGCAACGCCAACGCGAAATGGCGATGCGTCGAATGATGTCAGAGATTCCAAACGCCGATGTTGTCATCACTAACCCAACTCACTATGCGATTGCCCTCAAATATGATGAGGAAAGTATGGAAGCCCCACGCATTGTTGCCAAGGGTACAGACTTTATCGCTCAAAAAATTAAAATGATTGCGAAAGAACATGATGTGATTATGGTTGAAAACAGGCCATTAGCACGAGCAATGTACGATCAAGTTGAAATCGGTGATCAAGTACCAGAAGAGTTTTTCAAAGCAATAGCCGAAGTGCTTGCTTATGTTTATCGAATTAAGCGGAAAATTTAAAGCTTTTTGTAGGAGGGACACAAATGAAAGTTCGCGATATAGGGGTTTTAGGTGCGGTTATTTTAATCGTTGCGATGCTCATCATTCCTCTTCCTCCGTGGATGTTAAGTTTCTTAATCGTCATTAATATTACATTAGGATTAATCGTACTGTTAACAGCAATGAGTATGAAGGAAGCGTTAGACTTTTCTATTTTTCCTTCAGTTATTTTATTGTTAACTTTGTTCCGACTCGGACTGAGCGTTTCTACAACACGTGCCATTTTAGCCAAAGGTGATGCTGGTGCGGTTGTTGAAACGTTTGGTGATTTTGTAGTCGGCGGGAATGTACTAGTTGGTTTAGTTGTATTCTTAATTCTTGTGTTAATTCAGTTTATCGTTATTACAAAAGGAGCGGAGCGTGTAGCTGAAGTAGCAGCACGTTTCACACTGGATGCGATGCCAGGTAAACAAATGAGTATTGATGCTGATTTAAATGCAGGAGTTATTTCTGAAAAGGAAGCACGTGAACGACGCGAAAAAGTAGCGGGTGAAGCGGACTTTTACGGAGCGATGGATGGTGCCACAAAATTCGTAAAAGGGGATGCCATTGCCTCTATGGTCATGGTTATTATCAACTTATTATTTGGTATCATCATCGGTGTTGCGCAAATGGGTCTTCCATTTGCAGATGCAGCGAATCATTTTTCTAAGTTAACAGTTGGGGATGGTATTGTCTCACAAATTCCTGCGCTACTTATCTCTACTGCGACAGGGATTGTCGTAACACGTGCATCTTCTAAGGGAAGTCTTGGTGAAGATATTACAGGGCAGCTTTTTGCTCAAGCGAAACTGCTTTATGTAGCTGGTGGAACAATACTTTTACTTGGATTTTTCACACCTATCCCTTTATGGATAACGCTTCCAATTGGTGGTTCGCTAATTGCTGGTGCTTATATGATGGATCATAAGAAACCAGAGGATGAAGAAGAATTACTTGAAATTGAGGAAGAAGTGGCAACAGACGGCATGAAGAGCCCTGAAAACGTTGTGAATTTATTAAATGTGGACCCAATCGAGTTTGAATTCGGCTATGGTTTAATACCGTTAGTAGATGCTGCTCAAGGTGGAGATTTATTAGATCGAGTCATTATGATACGTCGACAATTAGCATTAGAATTAGGGATTGTCATTCCGGTTGTCCGTATTCGCGATAATATTCAATTACAACCAAATGAATATCGAATTAAAATAAAGGGTAACGAAATGGCACGTGGGGAACTTCTACTTGATCATTATTTAGCAATGAGTCCAGGAGATGATGATTCCATCGAAGGAATTGACACAGTTGAACCGTCATTTGGTTTACCTGCAAAATGGATTACTGAGCAAGTGAAAGAAGATGCCGAAATGTTCGGCTACACAGTTGTTGACCCACCGAGCGTAGTGTCGACTCATTTAACCGAAATGATTCGAGCAAATGCTTATGAATTACTCGGTCGTCAAGAGACGAAGCAGTTAATTGATCATTTACGTGAAACACATCCAATTTTAGTCGAAGAGCTGACGCCTACACCGTTATCGACTGGAGAAATTCAAAAAGTACTGGGTAAACTCTTACGAGAAAATGTTTCAGTGCGAAACTTACCAATTATTTTTGAGACGCTAGCAGACTATGCAAAGTTAACGAGCGATACCGATATATTAACGGAGTATGTACGTCAATCATTGGCACGTCAGATTACTTCTCAATACGTAGGAGACAACTCATCATTAAAGGTTATAACTGTTTCGGGTAAAGTAGAGAAAATGATTGCTGATAGTATTCAACAAACTGATCACGGAAATTACTTAGCGATGGATCCGCAAGATTCTCAAACTGTCTTGGAGACTATGGCTGCAGAAGTAGAACGCGTTTCCTTTATGGAACAATCTGCTATTATCTTATGCTCTCCAGCAGTTCGTATGTATTTACGTCAACTAACGGAGCGTTATTTCCCGCAAATTCCAGTTCTATCATACAATGAACTTGATGCTACAATTGAAATTCAAAGTGTTGGGGTGGTGAATGTTGAATGAAAATGAAAAAATATTATGCATCCTCCATACCAGAAGCGATGAAGCTTGTACGTGCTGAATTAGGTGAGGACGCTGTCATTTTGAATTCGAAAGTAGTCGTTACAAAAAAGTTTTTTGGAATCATTAAAAAGAAAAGTTTTGAGGTTGTTGCAGGGATTGATTCAATGGAGCCAGGTAATGTGGCTCCAGCACCTGCAGCTTTACCTATAACAACAGCTAAAAAAGAAAATGTAAGGTTACAAGAGATTACGAATGCTGTGCAAGCTAAAACGCACCAAGTACAGCCACAGAATGATGTGCCCTTGCATGAGGAAACTGGCATTTCTGAAGATTTGAGGAAGGAAATCGCAGATTTAAAATCTTTAATGCATTCTATGCATAAGAAGACTATCCAAGATCAATATCCCGATGAACTCTTACCCTTCATTGAATACTTAAGACAGCAGGAGCTAAGTGAGGAGCTCATCACAACGATTGGTGATGAGCTTTTTACGCATTTCAAAGAAGCGTCAGAAATCAATTTTTCTCAATGTAAGATGGTTACGAAAAATTTATTGCGCAAAGAGCTAGAGAATCTCCCAGTCGGGGGCTTATCCTATGACAAAAAATATATTAATGTTCTAGGTCCAACAGGTGTCGGAAAGACTACGACAATTGCTAAAATGGCAGCTAGAGCAGTTTTAGAAAAAAAGAAAAAAATAGGATTTATCACGACAGATACTTACCGTATTGCCGCAATTGAACAATTAAAAACGTATGCTGGACTGTTACAAGCTCCTGTCGAAATTGCCTATAATGCAACAGATTTTGAACAAGCAATCCATCGTTTGTCCCATTTAGATTTAGTGTTTATAGATACAGCTGGCCGCAATTATAAAGAGGTAAAATATGTAGACGATTTACAGCGTCTCATAAAATTTGATGATCAAGCTGAGTCCTTCTTAGTACTTGCTATGACAACGAAAGAAAAGGATATGGCAAACATTGTAGAGCAATTTAAGCAATTACCAATTGAAAAATTCATTTTTACAAAAATTGATGAAACAAATTCTATTGGCACAATGATTAATTTAATGATTAAATATAATAAAGGACTTGCTTACTACACGAATGGTCAAGAAGTACCAGAAGATATTGAGGAAGCTGATCTAGAAGCAGTACTAAATTTATTTTTCCAAGGTGAAGAAAAATGAGAGACCAAGCTGAAACATTACGCTTGAAAATGTTAAAACAGCAAGGCGAATTAGGCAGGGCAATTGCGGTTGTAAGTGGAAAAGGTGGAGTTGGTAAAAGTAACTTCACGATGAATTTTGCCATTACAATGGCCAATAAAGGGAAAAAAGTTGTCATCGTTGATATGGATATTGGTATGGGAAATATCAATATTTTAATTGGAAAAAATGCATCCTATAGTTTGAAAGATTACTTAGAAGGAAATAAGTTACTAGATGAGGTAATATTTGAAGGTCCTTACGATTTAAAGTATATTTCAGGCGGGTCTGGCATGTCGGGCGTCTTACAATGGTCAGAGATTATGTTTGATCGACTCATTCATGCATTTGAGCAGCTTCAAAAAAGCTTTGATTACATCTTATTTGATATGGGAGCAGGAGCAACTAACTGGTCATTAGATTTACTAACTTCTATAGATGAAATCATTGTTTTATCAACAGCAGAGCCAACTTCTATAACAGATGCCTATTCAATGATGAAATATATTCATACGAGAGATGTAGACAAGCAATTTTATATACTTTGTAATCGAGCTTATAGTAAAGAAGAAGGACTGGAAACCAATGAACGACTGAAGCGTTCGATGAAACGTTTTTTGGACAAAGAGGTTACAATATTAGGCTCATTACCTGAAGATTCTGTTGTGCGTAAGGCTGTGCGTGAGCAAGTGCCTTTTTCACTTGCCTATCCAGACGCGCTTATTACAAAGACGCTTCATCTTATAGTGGCACGTTTTATGGAATACCGTGTGGAGGAAGTTCATGCACATGATCAGTCAGCGGGTAATTTCTTAACTAAATTAAGAAGTATTTTTTCGAAAGGGCGTGATTAATTGGACTTTTTACATAAAAGCAAGCTATTAGTTGTTGATGATTCTGCTTTTATGAGAAAGCTAATTAGTGACTTTTTTGTTGGCAACTCGAAGGTTGAAGTAGTTGGAACAGCACGAAATGGGAAAGATGCGATAAAGAAGATTCAATCATTGCAGCCAACAGTTGTGACAATGGATATTGAGATGCCTGAAATGAATGGGCTTGATGCTTTAAAAGAAATTATGACTATATGTCCAGTACCTGTTGTCATGCTCTCAAGTACAACTCAACGAGGAGCAGAAAATGCCTTGTCAGCAATTGAACTTGGTGCAGTAGATTTTGTCGCAAAGCCGAGCGGAACAATTTCTCTTGATTTACATAAAATCCAAACCGAACTTGTTCACAAGGTTGAACAAGCATCATTGGTACCTATTTCAAAATTAAAAAAACCTTCTGGTAGTAAAAGACAACAAGAACATTCATTAATAGCGAGTACTGTTAGACGAGAATCTTTTAGTGAAGGCATAGTGGCTCCTCCTGTCAATGTTTTTCCGACAAGGGCAGAATTATCAAAGCCACATGTTGAATGGAATAAAGTAGGGCGGAAAATTGTACTGATTGGGACTTCTACCGGCGGACCTAGAGCATTACAAGAAGTAATAACAAAAATCCCAAAATCAATTCAAGCACCAATTTTAATTGTCCAACATATGCCAGCAGGATTTACAAAATCTCTTGCAACTCGTTTGGATCAATTGAGTGAGATTACCGTAAAGGAAGCTGAGCAAGGAGATATTCTTCAAAATGGCACGGCGTATATTGCACCTGGTGGGTATCATTTAAAACTTAGAAAAGTAGGTACCTCCTTTGGCATAGTTCTTGATAATAATGAACCACCTAGATCTGGACATCGCCCTTCTGTAGATGTCATGTTTGAAGATGTCAGCCAATTTAATGATTTTGATAAAGTGGCAGTTATTATGACAGGTATGGGCCATGACGGCTCTGATGGACTAAAAGCACTAAAAAGTACTGGAAATGTGATTGCAATCGCTGAGTCAGCTGAAACTTGCATAGTGTATGGTATGCCGAAAGCAGCAGTGGAAACGCAGCTTGTCGATGAAGTAGCAGATGTAGATGATATTGCACAAACAATAATGAAATATTTGCCTTAAAGGGGTGTCCTCTTATGGAAGTCAATCAATATTTAGAGATGTTTATTGAAGAAAGTAAAGACCATTTACAAGCGTGTAGTGAACATTTATTAGAACTAGAAAAAAATCCAGACGATTTGGCGATTGTTGGAGAAATATTCCGCTCTGCGCATACATTAAAAGGTATGTCTGCGACAATGGGCTTTGAAGATTTAGCAGATTTAACTCATAAAATGGAAAATGTGTTGGATGCGATCCGCAATGAGAAAATCCATGTAACTCCTGAAATTTTAGATGTTGTCTTCGAGTCTGTTGACCATCTAGAAGAAATGGTAATGGACATTGCAAATGGCGGAGATGGAAAACGTGATGTATCTTCAACTGTTGCTCAATTAAAGCGTATTGAATTAGGTGAGGAAGCGATTCCTGAAGTAGTAGTAACTGCCGAGACACCAGCTACAGCTGTAGCAAGTGTGTTAGAGTATGACGGCTTTGAACAAACAGTTATTGCTCAATCTACGGAACAAGGTTTCAATGCATTTGAAATTTCAGTGCGATTACGTGAGGACTGTCTTTTAAAAGCAGCACGAGTATTTATGGTGTTTGAGATTTTAGAAAAAGATGGAGAAGTTATTAAATCAACTCCATCTGTAGAAAAGCTTGAAGACGGACAGTTCGACCAACAATTTTACGTAACTTTCGTAACGAAAGAATCTGCTGAAGATATGCAGAAAAAGATTATGAGCGTTTCAGAAGTTGAAGAAGTTATTGTCGCAACTATTGAGACACCAACTACTGCTGTAGCAAGTATGTTAGAGTATGACGGCTTTGAACAAACAGTTATTTCACAATCTGCTGAACAAGGTTTCAATGCATTCGAAATTTCAGTGAAATTACGTGAGGACTGTCTTTTGAAAGCAGCACGTGTATTTATGGTGTTTGAAATATTGGAAAAAGATGGGGATGTCATTAAATCAAATCCATCTGTAGATAAGCTTGAAGACGAACAGTTCGACCAACAATTTTACGTAGCCTTCGTAACAAAAGAATCTGCTGAAGATATGCAGAAAAAGATTATGAAAGTTTCTGAAGTCGAAGAAGTGATTGTCGCAACGATCGAACAAAAGCACCATAGCGAAAAAGAACAAGCAATTCAAGAAGTAGTGGCAACAGCAACGGTAGAAGTTGAGGCTCAACCTGCTACTGCACCTAAAACAAATACTGCAACACCTACACCTGCAAAAGCAGCGGCGCCTGCTAAGGCTGAAAAAAGTCATGCGCCTGTAGGTAATAAAACAATTCGTGTAAATATCGAGCGACTTGATATATTAATGAACTTATTTGAAGAACTTGTTATCGATCGAGGACGACTACAGTCTATTGCAACTGAAGTTAACCATGGAGAGTTAAATGAAACAGTGGAACGTATGAGCCGCGTCATGGGTGACTTACAAACTATTATTTTAACGATGCGTATGGTTCCGGTTGAAACAGTATTCAATCGTTTCCCGAAAATGATTCGTCAGTTATCTCGTGATCTAAACAAGAAAATTAACCTCGAAATTATTGGTGCTGAAACAGAACTAGATCGTACCGTAATCGATGAAATCGGGGATCCTCTTGTTCATTTAATTCGTAATTCTGTTGACCACGGTATTGAAAATCCGACTGCTCGTCTTGCAAAAGGTAAACCAGAAGAAGGAACAGTTGTCCTGCGTGCTTATCATAGTGGTAACTATGTCTTTATTGAAATTGAAGATGATGGAGCAGGTATTAACCGTGAAAAAGTACTTGCGAAAGCTATTTCTAAAGGTATTGTTACACAAGAGCAATCATATTCAATGTCAGATAAGCAAATCAATGAGCTTATTTTGGCTTCTGGTTTCTCAACGGCAGATGTTATTTCTGACGTATCAGGCCGAGGCGTTGGATTAGACGTTGTTAAAACAACAATAGAATCATTGGGTGGAAATATTTCAATTGAATCTACACAAGATGTAGGATCAGTATTCTCGATTCAATTACCACTGACATTATCGATTATTTCTGTCATGCTAATAGAAATAGAGAAAGAGATTTATGCAATTCCACTTTCATCAATTATCGAAACTTCCATTATCCGTTCATCTGAAATTATGAATGCGCATAATCAAAAAGTAATCGACTTCCGTGGCAAAGTAGTACCACTAGTATTTTTAGAAGAAATCTTTGAGGTACCTCGCAAAGAACCACAGGGTGACGAATTCCATTCAGTGGTCATCGTTCGAAAAGGTGAGAAGCTTGCTGGTTTAGTTGTGGATTCATTCATTGGCCAACAAGAAATTGTTCTGAAATCATTAGGAAACTACTTAACGAATATCTTTGCAATTTCAGGTGCAACAATTTTAGGTAACGGAAAAGTAGCCTTAATTGTGGATTGTAACGCACTTATTAAATAAGGTGAATGAATAAGAGAGGTGTAAACAATGACAAATGCAGTGGAACAAGAAAGTATTAAAGTAATTGTTTTTCAACTAGCTGATAAAGAATATGCGATTCCGGTGTCACATGTACAAGGAATTGAAAAACTAATGCATATTACGCGCGTACCGAAAACGGCGAAATATGTAAAAGGTGTTATTAACCTACGCGGTGTCGTAACACCAATTGTAGATTTACGTGAACGGTTTGAATTACCTATCTCTGAGCACGAAGAAACAACACGTATTATCATTATTTCATTAGAAGATATGGAAGTAGGTTTCGTCGTAGACTCTGCAAATGATGTGTTAGACATCCCTGCTGACTCTATTGAACCACAGCCCGAAGTAGTAGGTTCATTGGAAGAAGAGTTTATTTCAGGGGTGGCTAAAATAGATAAACGATTATTAATTTTATTGCATTTAGAAAAAGTACTAAATCCACTAAAGTAGGGATCGATAATGACATATAATCAAAAGATTACATCACTACATTTAGATGTATTAAAGGAAATTGGTAATATAGGTGCTGCGCATGCGGCGACAGCACTTTCCAATTTACTCGGTAAAAAAATTGATATGCGGGTACCAAAGGTTGAAATGGTTTCATTTAATGACATGATGGAGCTTGCTGGCGGATCTGAGAATGTCGTAGTTGGAATCTATCTACGCATTGAAGGTGATGCTGAAGGTAGTATGTTCTTTATTCTGCCAATTGAACAAGCGAATCGTTTTATTCGTCGTCTCATATTTGATGAATCATTCGACTTTAAAAAACGACCTGTTTCAGAGTTAGGTTTATCAGCTATGCAGGAGATGGGTAATATTTTATCTGGCTCTTATTTATCGGCGTTATCTGACTTTACAAATTTAAAAATTTATCCAACTGTGCCGGGACTAAGTGTTGACATGTTTGGTGCCATTATTAGTATTGGTTTAATTGAATTATCACACGTTAGCGATAATGTTATCGTCATTAACACATCCATTTTTGAAGACGGTGTAGAGGATCAGGAAACAGTAAGAGGGCATTTCTTTTTATTACCAGATCCAGACTCATTTGATGCTATTTTTAAAGCATTAGGAGTTTCATAGATGATGCAAAACAGTGGTAATGGGCAAGTTATAAAAGTTGGAATTGCACAAATGGATGTAGTAAAGTTACCAAATACGATAAGAACATCAGGTCTTGGATCTTGTGTAGGTGTTATTTTATACGATGAATCAAAAAAAATAGCTGGTCTAATTCATGTGATGTTGCCAGATTCGAGTTTAGGTAGACAAGAGTCAATAAATATGGCTAAATTTGCTGACACAGGCATTGCGGCAATGATTGACTTATTAAAGTTAGAAGGCGTTCAAAAATTCAAGCTAAAGGCAAAAATTGCGGGTGGTGCGCAGATGTTTCAATTTACTTCAGATAAAGATTCCATGCGCATCGGCCCGCGTAATGTAGAAGCTGTAAAGCATGAGCTAAAGCGCCATGGAATTCGTTTAGTTGCCGAAGACACGGGCGGAAATAGTGGTAGAACAATTGAATTTAGTCCTGCGACTTCGATATTACATATTCGAACGGTTAACCAAGGAGTGAGCGAAATATAATGTTTGGTTCTATTTTTTATAACCTATGGGGAGCATTAATTGCCTTTTCTATATATTTTTTTAGTACTTTTCTAAAACCTTATACACCATTACGTATTATCATAGGGTCATTTGTGGCGGGAATAATTGTGTTTTTCATCATGTATATTGTAAGATTTTTAATTGCCTACATTTTATTCACACCAGAGAATGCTGAAGAGGTCGTTGAAGGTGAGCATGAAGAAAACGAATCCGGCAATCGTGAGGAAGACAATCAAGAAACACCGACGGCCAGCTCTACCGTTGAGTTTCAAGATGAAAACTCAGAAGAAATTGCGCAAGTTGTACGCACAATGATGATTCGTGAGGATGATCCGCAATTAAATAATGCTTAAAAAATAGGAGTCGCGAGTAGCGGCTCTTTTTATAGTTATCTTAATTCTTGTGCATTTTTTAGTTTTGACTATGTCCAAACTAAAAAATGCCTGACACAAAAATGTAAAGAATCTATGATTGAGTCTGAGAAACAAATGAAATTAAAGTCGATTCTTGTTATAATATAGGAAAGAATTACATTGGTTTTTATGTTAGAGGCTGGATAGCTAGTAACACTTTGTTACCCTCTGTAAATAACTAAATTTCCTAGGAAGAAGTACAACAGAAAACAACAAGGTAATATAAGACAGTGGCAAACAGGCGCGTAAATGCGTTTTTCTTAGAGAGGTGGATTACATGACACAACCAATTCTGAACGATGAACAAAAGCTGTGGAACCGCTGGATAAATGAACGTGATCCAGATGCTGGTGATTTACTTATAAAAAAATATATTTCTCTAGTATCTTATCATGTACAACGCATTGGATCGAGCTTACCAAAGAGTGTATCGCGAGACGATTTAACGAGCTTAGGTATGGTAGGTCTTTTTGATGCATTAAATAAATTTGATATTAATAGAGACTTAAAATTTGATACATATGCTTCTTTTAGAGTAAGAGGAGCAATTATTGATGGTTTACGTAAGGAAGATTGGTTGCCGCGTTCCGCACGTGAGAAGGCAAAAAAATTAGATGCACAGATTGAACAGTTAGAACAAAAATATATGCGTCATGTAACACCTGAGGAACTTGCGGAACATATGACTTTACCTGTTGAGGAAGTTTACCAAACTGTACAGGAGCATTTCTTTTCAAATGTTCTTTCCATTAATGAGCAGCAAGATCAAGATGAGACTGATGGAAAGTCATTTGTTATTCGTGATGATACAACAACGACACCTGAGCAAGCTGTCGTTAAGTCTGAACTGCTTGGGGATTTAGCAGAAAATATCCAAAAGCTCAATGATAAGGAGCAGCTGGTGCTTAGTTTATTTTATACTGAAGAATTAACATTAACAGAAATTGGAGAAATGCTTGGGTTATCAACATCGCGCATTTCACAAATCCACTCAAAGGCGCTATTAAAGCTACGGAAATTATTATCTAATGAAATGATTAATGCATAATAATCCTTATATACATATCGTTGAAGGAGGGAGTCACATGAGTTTAAAGGGTGTCGAACTACAAATAGCTATTCCAAAAACATTTGAAGCAGGGAAAATGGCGGATCAGGCCCAACAACAAACTTTGGCTCAGCAAGCACATGCAAATGACGCGTTAAAAAAAGAAATAGAACGCAAGCAAAAAGTTGTGAATACTTCAGAGGGTATGGATGAGATTAGTGAAGATGAAGAAGCAGGTGGCGAGTATATAAAAGGTACTCGAAAAAAGAAAAATAAGGATAACGAGAAGCGAGAAACGCAAGCGCAGCATCCGTTTAAAGGAAATTTTGTGGATTTTAGTGGATAGGAGCTTACTATGACAATCATACTAATCGCGGTTCTTTTTATTTTACAGCTACTTTCATTTTATTTCCTTATTATATTAAATACGAAGCTAGCAAAATTTAAGGACTTAGAAAAAAAGCAGGAGCGCTTAATGCGTGAAATGGATGACACCATTAGTGTTTATTTAGCTGAGATGAAAGATGAAAATGATCGCCTAATTCAAGAGCTACAACGAGTTTCAAAGTCTGAAACTCAAACGAATGCTGTGAAACATGAAGAACAGATTGAGAGACAAAAGGAGCAGGAGCAATCGCCTTCTTTGCCAAAGGAAAGCACAGTAGACGGTTCTACTAGTCTAGATAATGAACCGCGTTTCTATGTGCCCAAAAATATTGTAGCCAATGCTTATTCACGTCAGCAGCAAACTGAAGCTAAAACAGAAGCTAAAGTGGTGCATTCGGCCCAGCAGCCAACTAATGCAACCAAAAAGGAAGAAGCGAAGCCATTAACAATAGAACAACAAGCTGTTGAATTAGCGAAACAAGGTAAAACAGCAGAAGAAATTGCCAAGCAGCTGCAAAAAGGAAAAACAGAGATTGAGCTTTTGTTGAAATTTCATCACTAAAACAGTTGCGAACGGGATAAAGCTATGATATAGTTGCAAATGGTGTTATTAATACACACGCATTTTGATGTAGTAAGTGGTGCTCTAAGTATAGGGTAGCTTGTTGCAAGTGATAAATGCGGAGGATAAAAACCAAACATACTAGGAGGAAATTCACATGTCAGTAATTTCTATGAAACAATTACTTGAAGCTGGTGTACATTTCGGTCACCAAACTCGTCGTTGGAACCCAAAAATGAAGAAATATATCTTCGTTGAGCGTAACGGGATCTACATCATCGACTTACAAAAAACTGTTAAAAAATTAGAGGAAGCTTATGACTTCATGCGTCAAGTTGGTCAAGACGGTGGTAAAGTTCTTTTCGTTGGTACGAAAAAACAAGCACAAGAAGCGATCAAAGATGAAGCTGAACGTTCAGGCAACTACTACATCAACCAACGTTGGTTAGGTGGTACTCTTACAAACTTCGGTACTATTCAAAAACGTGTTGCACGTATGAAAGCAATCGAAAAAATGGAAGAAGACGGAACTTTTGAAGTTCTACCTAAAAAAGAAGTAATCCAACTTAAAAAAGAACACGAACGTCTAATCAAATTCTTAGGCGGTATCCGTGATATGCACGCTCTTCCAGACGTAATGTTCGTGGTTGACCCACGTAAAGAACGCATTGCTGTTGCAGAAGCTATTAAATTAAACATCCCTCTAGTAGGTATTGTTGATACAAACTGTGATCCAGATGAAATCGACTACGTAATCCCTGCTAATGATGATGCTATTCGCGCTGTTAAACTTTTAACTGCTAAAATGGCTGACGCTTTAATCGAGTCAAAACAAGGTGAAGAAGAAGCTCCAGCTGTAGAAGCTGCTGCTGAGTAATTCACGTTTACAAAAAGGTGATAAGTGGCTCAGGACCCTTATCACCTTTTTTAGAACCTATCACTAAAATTTGTACAACCAATTTGAGGAGGAAACACTAAATGGCAAACATTACTGCACAATTAGTAAAAGAATTACGTGAAAAAACTGGCGCTGGAATGATGGATTGTAAAAAAGCGTTAGTACAAACTGATGGCGATTTAGATGCTGCAATCGATTTCCTACGTGAAAAAGGTCTTTCTTCAGCTGCTAAAAAAGCTGACCGCATCGCTGCAGAAGGTACAACTTACATTTTAGAACAAGGTAACGAAGCAATTATCCTTGAAGTAAATGCTGAAACTGACTTCGTTTCTAAAAACGATAAATTCCAAGTATTAGTTGCTTCTCTAGCTGAACAATTACTTGCTGCTAAACCTGCATCAATTGAAGCTGCATTAGAGCTTACAAATGCTGAAGGTGTAAAAGTTGTTGACCAAATTTCATCAGCAATTGCAACTATCGGTGAAAAAATTACTCTTCGTCGTTTCGAAGTGAAAACAAAAACTGATGCAGATGCATTCGGTTCTTACTTACACATGGGCGGCCGCATTGGTGTATTAGTTTCTTTAGAAGGTTCTACAGATGCTTCAGCTGCTAAAGATGTTGCTATGCATATCGCAGCTATTAACCCTACTTATGTTTCTCGCGATGAAGTTTCTGCTGAAGAAGTTGAACGTGAGCGTAAAGTATTGACTGAACAAGCTCTTAACGAAGGTAAACCAGAAAACATCGTAGCAAAAATGGTTGAAGGTCGTCTTGGTAAATACTTCGAAGATGTTTGCTTACTTGACCAAACATTCGTTAAAAACTCAGATCAAAAAGTACGTGACTTCGTTGCTTCAACTGGCGGTTCAGTAAACGGCTTCGTACGTTACGCTGTAGGTGAAGGTATCGAAAAACGTGAAGATAACTTTGCTGAAGAAGTAATGAGCCAAGTTAAAGGTAACTAATTTACTTGCGTTTGATCCTAATCAAATAATATCTAGATTTTCTAGACAAAAAAATGGGGAACACAACATAGCGTGTTCCCTATTTTTCCGAAATGAGCGAAAAAAAGATATAATTGGTTCATCACCAAAAGTTGTGGATGACATTTGTTAAAACGTATGCTATGTATATAAGTTGATTGGAGTGGAGGCTGGCGACTCCTTGGGGATCAGCGATAGAGGAACGAAGGCTAATACCATCACATCCTGTGATAACGCCTTTGTGACCAACATCCTGTTGGCACGAGACCCTGGAGCGAGCAGGCAGAGGAACGAAGGCTAAGAGCATCACGTCCTGTGATAACGCCTTCGTGACCAACTTCGTGTTGGCCCAAGCGGCTCATCGGACGCCCCCAGGAAGCTCTGCTCTGCGCGAAAGCGAAGCGTCAGCGGCAAATGTTTTCTGTAGCGAAAGCGAAGCGGCAGCTACAAAGCGCCCAGCCGGAACGGAAATCAACCACACGTTATTGTGATGAGCCATATAATTTCCTATTCTGCCTTATTCACAACTAGCAATTATTGTTATTTATACTATAATGGAAAAGGGAATAGAGATGTTTTAAATAAAGTCTGACGGAGGTTTACAATGAGTGTGCCACAATATAAACGAGTAGTTATAAAATTAAGTGGTGAAGCGTTAGCTGGGGAAGCGGGCTTCGGTTTATCACCAAAAATTATCAAGTCTGTTGCAGAACAGGTAAAAGAAGTAGTAGATCTTGATGTAGAAGTTGCTGTTGTTGTAGGTGGCGGTAATATATGGCGTGGAAAAATCGGTAGCGAAATGGGGATGGATCGTGCAGCAGCCGATTATATGGGTATGTTAGCAACGGTTATGAACTCTTTAGCGTTACAAGATGCACTGGAGAAATTAGGAATTGAAACACGTGTGCAATCTTCTATCGTAATGACACAAGTAGCGGAGCCATATATTCGCCGTAAAGCAGTTCGTCATCTAGAGAAAAAACGTGTAGTAATTTTTGCAGCAGGTACAGGTAACCCATTCTTCTCTACAGATACTACAGCTGCGTTACGAGCGGCTGAAATCGACGCAGATGCGATTTTAATGGCGAAAAATAATGTAGATGGTGTTTATTCTGCAGATCCGAAAGTAGATGCAACTGCCGTTAAATATGATACACTCACATACTTAGACGTTATTCAACAGGGCTTACAAGTAATGGATTCAACAGCTTCTACTTTATGTATGGATAACGATATTCCGTTAATTGTCTTCTCAATTACGGAACCAGGTAATATTAAACGTGCCGTACAAGGCGAGAAAATTGGAACAGTTGTTAGGAGGAATGCATAATGACTAAACAAGTTTTAGAACAAGCTAAAGACAAAATGAACAAAACAATTGCCGCTTTTTCACGTGAACTAGCTTCAATCCGTGCAGGTCGTGCAAATGCTTCTCTATTAGACCGCATTACGGTTGATTATTATGGTGCACCAACACCGATTAATCAGCTTGGAGGTGTATCGGTACCAGAAGCGCGTTTATTAGTTATTACACCTTACGATAAAACAATCTTAGGTGAAATCGAAAAAGCGATTATGAAATCAGATATTGGTATTACACCAACAAATGATGGATCTGTCATTCGTTTAATGATCCCGGCTTTAACAGAAGAGCGTCGTAAAGATCTTGTGAAGCAAGTGAAAAAAGAAGCAGAGGATGCAAAAATCGCTGTACGTAATGTTCGTCGCGATGCGAATGATGATCTAAAAAAACTTGAAAAAGCTGGCGAAATCACAGAAGATGATCTACGTGGCTACGGTGAAGATATTCAAAAATTAACAGATGAATTCATCGTTAAAGTAGATCAAGTGACGAAAGAAAAAGAAAAAGAAATTCTAGAAGTGTAAGCAACTCGTTTTGCATATCTATGATGGAACTTTTTGATGAGATGAAGGCGTCCTATATATATAAAGGACGTCTTTTCTCTTTACTGTTAAAGTGTCTTTATTCAGGCAGGTATACAAACACTTACCGAGACAGCATCTTTAATTGTTTTAAGGGAAATATCTTTCATCTATTTTTGCTTTCATTTAAGATTAAAAAGAACTATTCTTTACGTGAACTGAAATACATTATTATGAACAAAATAAGGGAAGCAATTACCCCTTCAATTGAGTGGGCGTGATAAAAGTCTTAAAAGCCCCTCTACTAAAGAGTTCATCACCTTAGGTTGGAATATGTCATGATAAGTTGATGTTCGTTTCGACTACACTCAGTTGTAACGAAAATTAACTCAACATATGGTGATATCTTAAAATGTGTGTAGTTCTAAAATAAGGTAGTTCATACATAGTCAATTTAGAGGGAAAAAAAAGACAAAACGCGCTTTTGTTTGTTATGATAGGTTAGTATACGTCCGATTAGTTGTAGTGGGGGAGTTAGCATGTTTAAAAAGCTATTAGGTAAACAAATAAATATAGATTCACTATCATTGGAGGAACGTGTTGCCCTTGCTAAAAACGAGCCGATTCCTGCCCATGTAGCGATTATTATGGACGGAAATGGACGTTGGGCAAAGAAACGTGCCATGCCACGTGTTGCTGGGCACCATGAAGGTATGAAGACGGTACGAAAGGTAACTAGATTTGCGTCAGATTTAGGTATTAAAGTTTTAACGGTGTACGCATTCTCTACAGAAAATTGGAAGCGACCAAAACCAGAGGTCGATTTCCTAATGCGTTTACCTGTAGAATTTTTAGGTTCCTTTTTACCTGAAATGATGGAACGCAATGTACGTGTTGAGATGATAGGAGATCCATCTTTATTACCTGCACATACGCAAAAAGCGTTGTATGAAGCGATGGAGGAGACGAAGCATAATACAGGATTAATTCTAAATTTTGCTCTGAATTATGGAAGTCGTTCGGAAATGGTTAACGCCATGAAAATAATGCTTCAGAAGGTGCAGGATGGTCAATTAACGATGCAAGACATAACAGAAGAATGCTTGACATCTCATTTAATGACGGCTCATTTGCCAGAGCCAGATTTATTAATTCGTACAAGTGGTGAAGTGCGATTAAGCAACTTTATGTTATGGCAGCTCGCCTATACAGAATTTTGGTTTACAGATACATTGTGGCCAGATTTTAGCGAGGAAAACTTACTGGCAGCGGTGGAAAACTACCAGAAACGTAATCGCCGTTACGGTGGGTTGAAGGGAGAAGAAACAACTTGAAACAACGAATTATTACAGCAATAATTGCAGCAGCACTATTTATTCCATTTGTTATTTATGGAAAAGTGCCATTTACAATACTTGTGCTTGCAATGGCTGTTGTCGGCTTTTATGAAATACTAAAAATGAAAGGTATTTCACTTTTTTCAGTACCTGGTTTTTTAGGGTTACTAACATTAATACTTCTTGTTATACCAACAGACTGGTCAAATAAGGTAGTAGATGCAATTGGCTATTCCTCCAATTTAATGGTTGTGTATGGTCTAATGATGCTATTACTCATATATGTAGTCCTTGTAAAAAATAAAATTACATTCGATGAAGTTGCATTTATATTATTAGGTGCGTTTTATGTCGGGTTAGGCTTCCATTATTTAATCGAAACACGAAGCTTTGGTCTAGAGTTTGTCGTATATTGTTTACTTGTAGTTTGGACAACTGACTCAGGTGCATATTTTGTAGGAAGAAAACTAGGCAAAAATAAGCTATGGCCAGAAATTTCACCGAAGAAAACCGTGGAAGGTTTTATTGGGGGGATTGTCATTGCTGTAATCTTTGCTGTTGGAATGCAGGCAATTTATCCGTTTGCGAACGGCTATGTCTCACTTATTTTCATCACAATTTTTGCGTCAATTATTGGTCAAATGGGCGATTTAGTGGAATCGGCTATCAAGCGTCATTTTGACGTAAAGGATTCAGGCAATATCTTACCTGGACATGGCGGTATTTTAGATCGCTTTGATAGTCTTTTATTTGTCGTGCCTTTACTACATTTTTTACATCTTTTTGGTAACTAGGAACAATAGCGGCTCGTTGGACTCCTCTTGGAAGAGTCTAGTCGGAACCACAAATCAACTCTACGTTATGGTGATGAGCCATAACAATAGCATTTACCTCTAAACAGAGTGGTAATAATCGTGCTATATCATTTTTGCTGAGATAGAAAAAGGGGACAACTCGTCGTGAAAAAAATTAGTTTACTTGGTGCAACTGGTTCAATCGGTTGGCAAACCTATGATATTTTAAAAGAACAACGCGATGCCTTTCATTTAGTAGCGTTTTCTTCAGGAAAAAATATCGAAAAAACTCGTGAAATGATTGAAACTTTAAAGCCTGAGCTTGTATCTGTTCAATTAGAAGAAGATGCAATTATGCTCGCTAAAGAATATCCACAAGTACACTTTACGTTTGGTGCAAAAGGGCTCATAGAGGTCGCTACACATCCTGATTCGACAGTGCTAGTAAACGCGGTTCTTGGAAGTGTTGGACTAGAATCGACATTAGCTGCAATTCGCATGGGCAAAACAATTGCCATTGCCAATAAAGAAACACTTGTAACCGCTGGACATTTAGTGATGGCAGAGGCTAAGAAATATAACGCAACAATTTTGCCGGTTGATAGTGAGCATTCTGCGATTTTCCAATCGATGAATGGTGAGAATCCGAAAAATATTGAACGATTAATTATTACGGCTTCTGGTGGTAGCTTCCGTGACAAAACACGCGAGGAATTGAAGCATGTAACGGTTGTAGATGCACTAAATCACCCGAACTGGTCAATGGGTGCGAAAATTACGATAGATTCAGCTACAATGATGAATAAAGGGCTAGAAGTCATTGAAGCACATGTGTTATTTGATATGCCTTATGATAAAATTGATGTACTTTTGCATAGAGAAAGTATTATTCACTCCCTAGTTGAGTATCATGATACTAGTGTCATTGCACAGCTAGGTACGCCGGACATGCGTGTACCTATCCAATATGCATTAAGTTACCCAGATCGTATGCCGCTACATAACGGACAACGACTTAATTTAGCGCAAATTGGTCAGCTACATTTTAAAGAAATGGATTTTGAACGTTATCCAGCATTGCGACTAGCATATGAGGCTGGGCGCACAGGCGGTACAATTTTAACAGCGATGAATGCAGCGAATGAAGCTGCAGTTGCGGCATTTTTACAAGGGAAAATAACATTCCTTGAAATTGACGAAACGATTGAGCGTGTAATGCAAGCACATAACAACATATTAGTGCCAGATTTGCCAACAATTTTGCATGTAGACAGTGAAACGAGAAAAACAGTGTTAGACATGGTAAAATAAAGAGAGAAGATATCGTTAACTATTCGCTTTTAAAGGTGGGATTTTATGCAAACAGCTATTGCATTTATTTTAATATTTGGCATACTTGTATTCTTCCATGAATTTGGTCACTTCTTATTCGCGAAACGAGCAGGAATTATGGTTCGGGAATTTGCTATCGGTATGGGACCAAAAATTTATGGAAAAACACATGGTGAAACAATCTATACGATACGTTTATTGCCGATCGGCGGTTACGTGCGTATGGCTGGTGAGGACATGGATGGCGCCGAATTACAGCCGGGCTATCGAGTAGGGCTTATTGTAGATGAAGATAATGTTGTAAAGAAAATTATCTTTAATCAAAATAATAAGCAATTACCAGATTTGTTATTTTTAGAAGTTGAGCATGCCGATTTAGAAAAGGATTTGTTTGTAGAAGGCTATGATGAAGAGGAAAAATTAGTTCGTTATAATGTTGCAAGAGATTGTATTCTCGTAGAAAACGGAAAAGAAACGTTAATTGCACCATACGATCGTCAATTTAACGCTAAGACAGTCGGTCAACGAGCTATGGCAATCTTTGCAGGCCCGTTATTTAACTTTATATTAGCGTTTATTATTTATATGCTGATTGGATTAATTCATGGTGTACCTACGTATGAGCCAATCATCACAGAAGTAGTAGAAAATGATCCAGCTGCACAAGCAGGAATGCTTGCAGGGGATAGAGTAGTTAACATTGACGGACAAGCGGTTGAGAAATGGCAAGATTTAGCTGCCATTGTACAAGATCATCCAGGTGAAGATATTGCTGTTACAGTTGAACGAAATGGTCAGCAAGTTAACTTGAATATGACGGTAAAAGAAGTTGAACAAAATGGCGAAAAGTTTGGTCAAATAGGGGTTAAGTATGAGAGCCCACGTGAATTTAATCCGTTAAAGTCTGTTGTTTATGGCGCTCAAGAAACGTATAATATGACTGCTAAAATATTTGAATTGCTTGGTATGTTAATTACCGGTAAATTTACGATTGATGCTTTATCAGGTCCAGTAGGCATTTATAAAGCGACAGAGCAGGTCGCTCAATATGGATTCATCAATTTAATGAATTGGGCCGCGATGTTAAGTATTAACCTTGGAATTATGAATTTACTACCGCTTCCAGCACTTGACGGTGGTCGTCTATTGTTCTTCGGCTTCGAAGCAGTAAGAGGCAAACCAATTGATCGTCAAAAAGAGGGTCTTGTGCATTTTGTCGGTATCGTACTATTGATGATCTTAATGGTCGTAGTTACATGGAATGATATACAACGATTTTTCTTTTAACTTATTTCAGCAGATGCCAAACATCCGCTGAAATAGAGGAACTCAGTCTAAGAACGCCACGTCCTATGGCAACAACTGAGTGACCAACCTCGGTGCCACTGACGCTTCGCTTTCGCGCGAAAAACATTTGTTGGCCTAAAGCCTCTAGCGGATGTCACCTAAAATCATTGCATCCATGCGATAACGGCTAACATGGCCTAAGCACAAAGCCGATTCCGGACGCAATTATGCAGAGGCATAATTGAGCTAAATAAATGAAGTTAAGTTAAGTTTTTCAAGTGAAACATAGTTAGAAGATGCCAAGGCAAGTATGCCAAGGTGAAAATTGATTGAAAAAACATAGCTTTGAGCGCAATTTTTTTGAAACATTGCGTTCAAAGCTAAATTTGTTTATGCTAATTAGAGTATAAAACTTATCTATTAAAAAGGTGGAACACTGAATGAAGCAAAGTAAAACATTTATCCCAACGCTACGTGAAGTACCTGCTGATGCAGAGGTAAAATCACATAAGCAATTACTACGTGCAGGGTTTATTCGTCAAAATACAAGTGGGGTATACTCGTATTTACCGCTTGCAAAACGTGTGTTAACAAAAATAGAAAATATTATTCGTGAAGAGATGGAAGCGATCAATTCTATTGAGCTTTTAATGCCTTCATTACAATCTGCGGAACTTTGGCAGGAATCAGGCCGCTGGGAAAAATACGGTCCAGAATTAATGCGTTTAAAGGACCGTCATGATCGTGATTTCGCATTAGGGCCAACTCATGAAGAAGTGATTACAACTTTAGTACGCGATGAAATTAAATCCTATAAAAAATTACCGCTAACACTTTATCAAATTCAAACTAAATTCCGTGATGAAAAACGTCCTCGCTTTGGTTTATTACGAGGCAGAGAGTTTATTATGAAAGATGCATACTCTTTCCATGCATCACGTGAAAGTTTGGATGAAACATATGATGATATGTATCGTGCTTATTCAAATATTTTCTCTCGTTTAGGTTTAAACTATCGTGCAGTTATTGCAGATGCTGGCTCAATTGGTGGGAAAGGTACTCATGAATTTATGGTGCTTTCTGAAATTGGGGAAGATACAATTGCATACTCTGACACGTCTAATTATGCTGCAAACATCGAAATGGCAGAAGTTCTTGTAGACTATCAACCATCAGATGAAGCATTAAAAGAGCTTGAAAAAGTGGCAACACCAGACCAAAAAACAATTGAAGAAGTATCAGCTTTCTTAAATATTGAGCCTTCAAATGTCATTAAATCATTAGTATTTGATGTTGATGGTGAATTAGTTGTTGTACTTGCTCGTGGAGATCACGAAATAAATGATATTAAGCTGAAAAATGCGCTTAATGCTGGTTCTGTTGAACTAGCTAGTGAAGCGGCAATCCGTGATTTATTAGGCTGTGGAGTTGGTTCAATCGGTCCTGTTAAATTACCAGTAGACGTAAAAGTAGTGGCTGACAATGCTATTAAATCTATATGTAACGGTGTAGCTGGTGCAAATGAAGATGGTTTCCATTTAGTTAATGTTAATCCAGAGCGTGATTTTGCAGTGAATGAATACTTAGATATTCGTTTTATTCAAGAGGGTGATCCATCTCCAGATGGACAAGGAATGATCAAATTTGCAGAAGGTATCGAGGTTGGTCATATTTTCAAATTAGGAACAACTTACTCTGCAAAAATGAATGGTACTTTCTTAGACGAACAAGGTAAATCACAACCGTTTATCATGGGATGCTATGGTATTGGTGTATCACGTATTTTAGCTGCTGTTGCAGAGCATTTCCAAGATGAAAATGGTTTTGTTTGGCCAACACAATTAACGCCTTATGATATCCATGTTGTCCCTGTTAATACAAAGGATGAAACACAGGTTGCCTTAGCTGATGAGCTATATGGCTTATTAAAATCATACCGTTATGATGTGTTATTAGATGATCGTGCTGAGCGCGCTGGGGTTAAATTCGCAGATGCTGACTTAATTGGCTTACCGGTCCGAGTAACAGTGGGTAAAAAAGCAACAGAAGGTGTTGTTGAGGTTAAATTCCGTCAAACAGGTGAAACGTTCGAATGGAAAAAAGAAGAGGTCATTGATCGCTTAAATGAATTTTTCCGCAAAAATTAACTCTTTTTAGCTGAAGTCTCACACTTCAACGGTGGTGAGATGAATGCGGGTTTGAACTACTTTTCAGTGGGTGTCCAAGCACCCGCTGAAATAGAGGAACTCAGTCAAAGAACGCCACATCCTGTGGCAACGACTGAGTGACCAACTTCGTGATGGCCTAAAGCCTCCGGCGGATGTCATGAAATTGGAATGGAGCTAAGGTTGCTAGCCTAAATTCATCGCATCCATGCGATAACGGCTAACTGACCTGCATACGTAGGCCTAAGTACAAAGCCGATTCCGGACGCAATTATGCCGAGGTATAATTGATTTTCCTTTAGAAATGCTTGTCCCAAAAAGGATGAAATGGCATTAAATAGATAAAGATTCGCGCCACTTCTCGGGGACAGCGAGCCAAGCATGAATTCATAGATGTTTAGGATTTGTGAGGCTTGACAGTCGCCCGCGGAAAGGGAGCGAATTTTTTCTTTAGTTCGTAAACGTTGGTGAGGAAATAAAACAAGGGGCTTTTAAGACTGCCTCTTTCTGAAAGTAGGTGTCAATAGATTGGAACAGCAACAAGAAGCAAGAACGAAGTTTCAAATGCTCTTGCAACAACTAGAGTTAACAGATGATGTGTATATGTCCTTTTTTGAAGAAGGTGAATTATCACGCCTAACTGTACACAAAAAGAACAGGCTATGGAATTTTACCATTAAATTACGAGATGTACTCCCTTTTCCACTATACCAACTATTTCGTACTCGGTTGACTGAAAAATTTTCAGCTATCGCTCAAATCCACACAACTTTTGATACGGTAGAGAAAAATGTTACGGAAGAACTTGTCCAACAATATTGGTTAACAGTAGTAGAGCAAATAGATGAGATGGCGCCACCTTTAAAACATTGTCTAGTATCGCAAATGCCTATGTGGAATGGGCAAAAAATCACTTTATCTTGCATGCAAGAATTGGAATTTATGATGTTGAAAACAAAGTATGCAGAAAAGCTTTCCGAAAGCTATAGTCAATTTGGCTTTCCACACATTGTGATAGATTTTGTGCTTCAAGATCAAACGGAAGAAATGATCGCGGCACAGGAAGCTTTCATGGAACAGAGGCGTTTAGAGGAAGCAGCTTTAGCCCAACAAGCGGTACAAGATTACCAAAAACGTGAGCAAGAGAAGAAAGAAAATCCAGCTCTTGCGAACCTTGGTGACCGTCCATTCCAGCTTGGTATGTTAATTAAAGATGATGAAACGATGGAAATTAAACGCATTGTTGAGGAAGAACGCCGTGTTATCATAGAAGGTTTTGTTTTTGATACGGAAATTAGGGAGCTGAAAAGTGGTCGCTCTTTATTACAAATTAAAATTACCGACTATACGGATTCTATCGTAGTAAAAATGTTCTCACGTGATAATGATGATGCAGAACTTATGAAGCATTTGAAAAAAGGCATGTGGGTAAAAGTCCGAGGCTCTGTACAAACTGACACATTCATTCGTGATTTAATCGTTATGGCAAATGATATCAATGAAATCAAAAAAGAAACACGACGGGATAAGGCGCCAGAGGGAGAAAAACGAGTTGAATTACATTTGCATACACCGATGAGCACAATGGACGCAGTGACACCGGTTGATAGACTCGTTGCGCAGGCGGCAAAGTGGGGTCATCCAGCCGTGGCTATTACTGACCATGCTGTTGTGCAATCCTTCCCAGAGGCGTATTCAGCAGGGAAAAAGCATGGTATAAAAGTTATTTATGGCTTGGAGGCTAATTTAGTAGATGACGGTGTACCGATTGCTTATGCAGCTGAGCACCGATTATTAGATGATACAACTTATGTCGTGTTTGACGTCGAGACGACAGGTCTATCTACTGCTTACGATACGATCATTGAGCTTGCTGCAGTTAAAATTCAAGATGGAAATGTTATAGACAAATACGAAAGCTTTGCCAATCCACATCATCCACTTTCAGCAACGACCATTGAGCTGACAGGTATTACAGATGATATGGTACGTAACGCGCCAGAAGTAGAGCAAGTCATTAAGGAGTTCCATGAATTTATCGGAGATGGCATAGTAGTAGCCCACAACGCATCGTTCGATATGGGCTTTTTATACACAGGCTATAAAAAATATGGGCTTGAGGGAACGATTCATCCAGTTATTGATACGTTGGAGCTTGCGAGAATGCTGTATCCAACGATGAAAAATCATCGTTTAAATACGCTTTGTAAAAAATTCAATATCGATTTAACCCAGCATCACCGAGCTATTTATGATACAGAAGCAACCGGCTTCTTACTTTTACAGCTGTTAAAAGATGCGGATGAATTAGGTATCAAATATCACGACGACTTTAACAAGCATGTTGGCGGTGGAGATGCTTATAAAAAGGGACGACCAATGCATTGCACGATATTAGCAGTAGATAATGCTGGACTAAAAAATTTATTTAAATTAGTCACTCACGCCCATACAAAAACTTTCTATCGTGTACCTCGCGTCACACGAGCGGTTCTTGAGCAATATAGAGAAGGTTTATTAGTCGGATCAGGTTGTAGTAATGGCGAATTATTCGAGACGATGATGAATAAATCCCCAGAGGAAGCCGAGCAAGTTGCAAGATTTTATGATTATATTGAAGTTCAACCAAAGGCCGTGTATGCACCGTTAATTGAGCGCAATGTCATACATGATGAATGGACACTTGAAGATATTATTCGTAAGCTTGTAAAGCTAGGGAAGAAAATTGATAAACCAGTTGTAGCTACCGGTAATGTCCATTACTTAGATCCGACAGATGGGATGTTTAGACAAATACTAATTGGCTCTCAAGGTGGTGCCAACATCTTAAATAGATCAAAGCTACCTGAAGTTCATTTTAGAACGACTAATGAAATGCTTGAAGAATTTGATTTTTTAGGACCGGATCTTGCGAAGGAAGTCGTTGTCACCAATTCTCAAAAAGTCGCAAATATGATTGGTGATGTTAAGCCGATTAAAGATGATTTATATACACCAAAAATTGAAGGCTCAGACGATGAGGTTACAAATTTAACCTATGAAATGGCACATCTTATATATGGAGAAGAACTACCAGAAATCGTGAAGGCCCGAATTGAAAAGGAATTAAAGTCAATTTTAGGCCATGGTTTCGGCGTAATTTATTTAATTTCAGCGAAGCTTGTGAAAAAATCATTAGCGGATGGCTATTTAGTAGGTTCTCGTGGATCTGTTGGATCTTCATTAGTAGCGACCTTTATGGAGATTACTGAAGTAAATCCACTTCCACCTCATTATATTTGTCCAAATTGTAAGCATTCCGAGTTTTTTAATGATGGTTCAGTAAGCTCAGGCTTTGACTTACCAAATAAAGATTGTACAGAATGTGGAACACCGTATAAAAAAGATGGGCAAGATATCCCATTCGAAACGTTCCTTGGCTTTAAAGGGGATAAGGTACCTGATATCGACTTGAATTTCTCTGGGGAATACCAACCACAAGCCCATAACTATACGAAGGTATTATTCGGTGAGGATTATGTATTTCGTGCCGGAACAATCGGCACAGTAGCGGAGAAAACAGCATATGGCTACGTAAAGGGCTATGCTAATGATAACAACTTACATTTCCGTGGTGCCGAGGTAGACCGGTTAGTGCAAGGGTGTACTGGCGTAAAACGTACAACAGGACAGCACCCAGGAGGAATTATTGTAGTACCAGATTATATGGATATTTTTGATTTCTCCCCAGTGCAATTCCCTGCGGATGCACAGGATGCAGAATGGCGTACAACGCACTTTGATTTCCACTCCATTCACGATAATATTTTAAAGCTTGATATACTTGGGCACGATGATCCGACTGTGATTCGGATGTTGCAGGATCTATCAGGGATAGATCCAAAAACCATTCCAACAGATGATCCAGTCGTTATGAAAATCTTTAGTTCTCCAGAATCTTTAGGCGTAACAGAAAAACAAATTGGCTGTAAGACAGGAACACTAGGCATTCCTGAGTTCGGTACTCGTTTTGTACGCCAAATGCTTGAAGATACAAAGCCATCAACATTCTCGGAGCTCGTGCAAATTTCAGGACTTTCACATGGAACAGACGTATGGCTTGGTAACGCGCAAGAGTTAATTCAAAACGGTACATGTGTGCTGAAAGAAGTAATTGGCTGTCGTGATGATATTATGGTGTATTTAATTTACCAAGGGCTAGAACCTTCACTGGCATTTAAAATTATGGAGTCCGTACGTAAAGGGAAAGGTTTATCTGAAGAGTTTGAGGCAGAAATGCTAGCGAATAAAGTACCAGGTTGGTATATCGATTCATGTAAAAAGATAAAATATATGTTCCCGAAAGCCCATGCAGCAGCTTATGTGTTAATGGCTGTTCGTATTGCATGGTTTAAAGTACATTTCCCGATTCTTTATTATGCAGCGTATTTTACAGTACGTGCAGATGATTTTGATTTAATTGCCATGGTACAAGGCTCGCAAATGATTCGTGCAAAAATTGATGAAATCAATATAAAGGGCTTAGATGCTTCAACAAAAGAAAAAAACCTATTAACTGTGATGGAACTAGCACTTGAAATGTGTGAGCGTGGCATGAGCTTCCAGAAGGTAGACTTATATCGTTCGCAGGCTAGTGAATTTATCATTGATGGGAACTCTTTAATTCCACCATTCGATGCGATTCCTGGACTTGGTACAAACGTTGCTAAACAAATTGTGGCAGCACGTGAGGACGGAGAATTTTTATCGAAGGAAGATTTACAACAACGAGGTCGAGTATCCAAGACATTAATTGAATACATGGATCAATTGGGTTGTTTAGAAGGAATGCCTGATGCAAATCAATTATCACTTTTCTAAAAGCTTTAAGAAAAGCGTCACTTATGCGGATGCAAAAGTATATATGATCCAGAGACGGATAGCTATAGACTGACAGAACTTTTCAGTTAGTAATCTGATATGACCATTTCTATTTACTAAGACAAAAAGCTATATCACCTTCTAAAACGGAAGGATAAAGATGAGAAGCATTGCTTTGATTACCCAAAGTACTTTTAAAAGAAGAAAATAGTAATGGAGAATAAAAAAGGCAACTTCTTGTTCAATATGAATAAGAAGCTGTCTTTTTTTAATTAAACTACTCAAAACAATATAATTATTTGTTTTTTCAGTGCCCTAGAGGAAAGCTTGAGCCCTTTGGGATTTAGGAATCAAGCCGCATAAAGTTTTTGTATTATTTCTAAGGTCTACTTGACGAGAGCACTTCAAAATGACCATGCAACCATATAAGGGACATATTTAATCCTGATGAAAGTGGATAGTTATCTTTTTAAGACAGAGTCGCCGTCATTATTACTCATTAAATTGAAATTGTTAAATTTTCCAATGCGTATTTCTCTAATTTTTTATTATCTATTTTTCCATTTGGTAGAAAAGGAAATTCTTTTGTGCAAATTAGTTTATCTGGATACATATAGGTAGGCAAAGCATCAACTATTTTTTTTCGTAACTCACCGGAGTCCTCAGAAGAATATTGAATAAACAATATTAAATAGGAACCTTTTCTATCTTCTGTGAAACTTATTACTTTACTCAATACTCCTAGTTCCTCTACGATTCTTTCCATATGACAGGGATAAAAAGTTGCCCCCATTCTATGTATCGCATTGTCATGTCTACCTATTACAACTAGATTTCCATCTACATCGAAATATCCGAAATCCTTCATATCGAGCCAACCGTTTTTTAAGTCTAATTTAACATTTCCATCGTTATCGAGATATCCTTCCATTAATCCATTGCCATTTGCATAGATGTGTCCTAGTTCATTAGATTTTGTTTCATTAAAGTTTTCATCGACTACTTTAACTGAAAGTCCAGGTAAAACTTTTCCTGTTCCATTGTGGCTATTTAAATTTGTAGATGTTAAATTTCCAGCCTCTGAAGAACCATAATAATCAAGCAATGGTATGTTAAAAACTTTCTCAAACCTATTTTTTAATACTAGGGGGACTGGAGCACCACTAGTAAACCACATACGTATATTATCTTTTATGAAATTAACTTTTTCTTTATTTCTTTCTGCAATTTGTACAGTTAAATAAGTTGTTGCAATGGTAGCCTCTACAACTGAAATTTTATGCCTATTAATAATAGAAGGTAATGTTCTTATATTTTGGTAATCACATATAACAATTGTGCACCCGACGACCCACCACTGAATAATCATATTTAATCCCCATATATTAAAAAATGGAACCACAGGTAGAATAACTTCGTTTGCTTTATAACCCATTCCCAATGCAGTTGAATCCATATTATTGAATAAGGAAGCACCAGATTTGACAATTCCTTTTGGAGTTCCAGTTGAGCCAGAAGAAAATAGTATGATGGCATCGGATCTACGATACCATTCATGTAAATCTATCTTATTTCCGGGAGGGGCTTGGTTCGTTCCTATATTATCAAATGAAGCAGATAAGCTAATGTATTTAGGTCCATTAAATGCAGAAGATTCATCCTCTGTGAGTATCCAATTTGCTTTTGTTCTCATATTTATCATTTGTAAATCAGAGTAGTTAGTATTTGTATCGAGGAGAACAATTGAACAATTAATATGCATAAGTGAAAAAAGAGATACCAAAAATGCATAATTATTATCACAACAGAGGATCACTCTGTCTCCCTTAACAACTCCATGAGCTAAGAGAACATTTGAGTAGTTAAAGACATCGTTTGTAAAGCGCGCATGTGAATAAACTTCGTTTTCAAAAATAATTGAACTATTTTTTTTCTGGGTAATATCCATATTAAATACCTCCTTTAAATATAGATATATTAATTTACTGGGAAGTTGAATTCCACGGTAAATAACGCAACTATTTACTGAATATATAAATTTTGTAAAAATTCCAAACTTGCGGTAATTACGTATACAAAAAACAGATTGGTATATTATACTTTCATTACAGAATAATACAAAAAAATAAAAAATTAGAGTTTCTAGGAGAAAAGGAGTGTTGTAAATTGAAGAACTTTTTTGATTTTTCGAAATTGAGTGGTAGTGAGTTAGAAAGATTAATAGAATTAGCATCAGATTATAAAAGTGGAAAAATTAACGATCAACCATTAAAAAATAAGAATATCGGTTTATTATTTAATGTACCCTCTACTCGTACAAGAATCTCCTTCCAAACAGCAATTAAGCATTTAGGAGGGGAGGCCTTCACCTATAGTGCTCATGAGCTTCAATTAGCAAATAAAGAAAGTATGAAAGATACGGCTACAGTCATGGGGAAATACTTAGATGGATTAGTAGTCCGTTGGTATAACATGAATGATTATGGATATGGACGTAACACATTAGAAGAAATAGCAAGTCATTCTAATATTCCAGTAATAAATGCACTAGACGACAAAGATCATCCGTGTCAAATAATGGCAGATATTCTTACCTTAAAAGAAAAGTATGGTCAAAATTATAAAAAGAAAAAAGTTTTATTTACTTGGGGATATGCTGAAAGGAAAAAATCTCCCGGGTGTACTCATAGTATGTTAACAGCTGCATCACTACTCGGGATGGATTTAAGAATCGCTCATCCAAAAGGGTTTGAGTTAGATGAACAATATTTATCATTTGCTAAACAAGCTGCAAAAGAATCAGGGGCGAATCTAGAGTTTTCTCATGATTTAGATGAGGCAATAGAAGATGTTGATGTGGTTTATGCAAAAGCATGGGGAAGTTTGAATCTACCTGGCTATGAAGAACAAAGATATAAAAATGAAATTAGAGATAAGTGGTTGGTAAACAACGAGCGGTTTAATAGAACGAATCAAGACGCTTATTTTATTAATCCACTACCTATTATTAGAGGAGATGAAGCTGTTGCGGAAATTATTGATGGACCAAGATCATTGATGTATAATACCGCAGAAAATAGACTCTATGTACAAAAAGCCACTCTTGCATCAGTTTATTCAAATGATAAAATCCTTATTAAAAATTAACCTACCACTTTGTTTAGATTTACAGAAGAATTAGACTAACAATTACTGGAGGAAATATGATAAGGCCATTAAAAATAGCGATAATTGATAGAAACTTGTCACTGGTTAACCAAACGCATTTGTATCTTAAATCCTGTAATTTAAAAATCGATGTTCAATATAGTTTGTATGATGATGACCAGATATATGAACTCAATAATCTAGACAAAATAAAACTTGATTTAATTATAATGAGTAATACTAATTTGTCTGCATTAAAAATGTTAAGAGGGTTCTTAAAACAACAGCATATAGCCAATGGTAAAGATAAGCCAAATGTGATTATCTTTGATGATACTGTAGTTAATATCGAAAGGATCCATTTAATGTGGGAATTTTCTAACAGCATAATCTTAAATAGACAAAAGGAAGACTTACTATTAGCTATACAAACAGTCTCTAGCGGGGGGTTTTATTATTCTAAAGAATTTTCTGATTATAATGAAAATAGAGGCTATTTCAGAAGGAATGCGAACAAAATGCCATTAACCAAAACTGAAATTTCTGTAGTTAAAGAATTAATAAGAGATAAGACAAATCAAGAGATTGCAAATACTCTCTATATGAGTCGAAGAACAGTAGAATATCATATTACTTCTTGTATTCAGAAATTTGAGGTTAACTCGAGAGTAGGTTTAGCTGTAAAAGCACTTTTTCTTATTGAAGGGGAATCATATGACTCATTAATAAATGAGTTAGTGAAGTAAAAAAGGGGGACGCTTTCATTGAAAGGATTAATGGTTTCTTTAGTGCCATTTGAAGAAGATGATGTAGAGCTAATTTATAAATGGAGACAATCAGACCTAACTAGTACTTTAATGAGCGGTTCACTAGATTTTGTATCGCTAAATGAAATGAAGGAACAAATGAAGCAAGATAAAACTAGATATGTGGGAGTAAAAACTAATGCCGGTAGAAAAATAGGCTTTGTTTCTTGGCACGAGGTAAAAACACAAGGGAATTATCAAATTGGCGGCACGATAGGAGACCCATCTATCTGGGATGAAGGTTATGGTGTCGAGGCAACTAAATTAATAATGGATTATTTATTTCATTTTAAAAACGCCCACAGACTGCAATTTATAACAGGTTTATATAATACAAGAACAATTAGTATGTTAATGAAGCATTCAACTCAAATTGAAGGCATATTGAGGGACTACTATTTCTTAGACGGTAAATATCATGATGCTGTTATTTGTTCAGTTCTTCGCGATGAGTATTATGAATATTACGAAGAGAACCCTGAATTCTACTACAATATTTTTGATCCAAAGAAATTAGAGGAGACAAAAGAAAAGTTTAGGAGATATTACGAAAATCAAAGAAGTCTCTTTTCGAATTTAGGAGTGTGAAATATAAATTGAAGGGTAAAATTGCTGTAGTTACTGGGGGATCCCAAGGCATTGGTAGAGCAATCGCCATTAGGTTAGCTGAATTAGGTTCCAAAGTTATAATAACTTATCTTAACAATCATATTGAAGCAAATAAGACTGTAGAAGAAATTAATAATAAATATCAAGCTGGTTCAAAAGCTCTACAGTTGGATGTTAGAGATTATAAAAGTGTTGAAGAGGTTTTTAGTCAAATAATAAAAGATTATGGAACAATTGATATTTTAGTCAACAATGCTGCTGTAAGCGCAGAAAGAGCATTAGCGATTAACAGTCTAGATAATTGGGCTGATATTCTATCAACAAATATTATGGGTACTATTAATTGTATTAAAGCAGTTTCTTTACATATGCTTCTGGAGAGAAAGGGGAGCATTACTAATATTTCCTCTGTAGCTGGAATTAAAGGTCTACCCAAATTAAGCAGTTATTCAGCTAGTAAGGCTGGCATCATAGGACTTACGAGATCCTTAAGTAAAGAATTTGCAAGTTACAATGTAAGAATAAATGTTGTTGCACCGGGATATATAGCAGGTACTAGGATGTTTAATCAAATAGAAGAAAAAGACTTATTGGAATACAAAAAACAAATTGATTTAAATAGATTTGGCCAACCAGAAGAAATTGCAAAAGCGGTATGTTTTATTTGTTCAGATGATGCCAGTTACATAACTGGACATACACTAGTTGTTGATGGTGGCTTGTCAATTTAATAAGGGATGGTGAATATCTTAAATGGTAAAAAAAGCACTAATATTACCTCCGCAAATGACCATACGTACTGGTCATCTGAAAGAATATTATGAACAGTTTGAAGAAGTACAACAATATTTTGAAAAAGCAAGTGCAATATTAGGAATTAATTTATATAAGTCATTTTTTTCTGAAGACGAAAAATTAATAAATGAAAGCTATATCGGCAGATGTGGAATTGTCTCAATCACTTGTGGATTATTACAAAAACTCAATATTGATTTGAATGAATACTCATTTATTTCCGGTCCGAGTCTAGGTAGTATTACTTCTGGTTACATTAGTGGAGCTTATAGCTTTGAGACAGCTTTAAAGATGATTGTAGCTATGGTTAATAGTGAGAAATCTGTTTATTCAGATGATAAGTATGGCAATTATATGTTCTATAACATTAGGCAAGAAGAATTATTAAAAATAGTTGAAGAAATGAATGATCAAGGTTATTATGTTGCACCTTGTATGTATACAGCGGATAATCAAATGATAATTACTGGAGAATTGACTGGCTTAGAAAAAATGGGATGGAAAGTATTAAAGAGTGGAGGATTGGGTGTGCATATTCCTTATAGCCCGCCTGCACATTCTTCTATGATGAATAGAGTGCGAGATATCTTTAAACAAAAGTTTATGGATATCAATGATTTTAAAGATCCGATTATTCCGAATATTTGTAACAATACCGCGCAACCCTTATTAAAAGGTGAACAAATTAAAGAATCATTAACTGAGCAATATGTTCTACCTGTCAGATGGACAGATATTCTACATTTGCTAAAGAAAGAAGAGATTAAACAATTAGACATCATTGGGCCAGGGAAATTTTTGGTTAAATCGATGGAGTATACAGATATTTCCTTTGATATTGAAAGTTATTTAGATATAAATGATTTTCAATTCGCTAGAAGTTAAAAATGGAGGACTATAATGAGTAAATCAGTCTTTTTATTTCCAGGTATGGCTAAATCGAGGTTTAGTGATTTTGAAGAATTGATAGGAAATTCCGAAATTTCTCAGTCGTTATATATGAAAGCAGAAGAATGTCTTAATTATCCATTACTTAAAAGTTTCTTAAGTGGGGACAAGTCAATCGTTACTGAGCGATGTGCTTTTTTCGTTAACACGCTTACTTTGCTTTATGAATTACAAAAGAGCAATAAAGATTTGCATCCTGAATATGTGATTGGTTCGAGTTTTGGGATAATTGCAGCAGGTGTTTATCTAGGTAGTCTAAACTTTCAAGAAGCTCTTAAAATAGTGAGAGACACTGCAATTGTGGAAGATGAATATTTGAGAAATATGGACAAGGAATATTGTACCCATTTTATATACAAGTATTCACTTGAAGATTTAGAAAACCTCATACAAAAATTTAGGTCTGAAGGAAAATGGATTGAAATATCTGTTTATATATCAGATGAGCTTATAGGTATAGGATCTACTGTAGAGACCATTAATGAACTTAAACGAATAATTAAGATTCAAGGGAAAAGTACATCTATATACACTACAGAGCTAAGTCATACAAGTAATCTCAAAGAGTTGAGAAATTTGTTAGACAAAGAGGTTTACTCAGGGTATGAATTTTCAGAATTATCGAAACCATTCGTTTCAGATTTAGATGCAAGCAGTATCACATGTGGAGAAGGCTTGAAAGAGGAAATGCTTAAAAGTGTAGACACACCCGTTAAATTTACACTTGTTCACAAAAAAATGTTAGATGACAAGATTAAAGATATCTATGTGATTGGTCCTAGTAGCTTCTTTGGAGCCATTTTAAAGAAGGATTTTAAAGTTATAAACATTGATCCTTTGAATTTTAAATTATAATGGGAGGTTTATGATGATTGAGACTACAATTAAGCAAAGCAAACAAGTGAACACTTTAATCCGACCAATTGGGATTCTATCTTCTGGAATGTACGTTCCTAAAAATGAGGTGTCTAATAATGATTTGAGTGAAAGTTTAGATACCTCAGATGAGTGGATTGTAACTAGAACAGGGATTAAAACGAGAAGGTTTGTGGATGAATCTGAGGCAACATCGGATCTATGTATTGCTGCAGCCAAGGAGGCAATCGAAAATGCTAGTATTTCACCAGAGGAAATTGATGCAATTATTATTGCCTCATTTACTCCAGATCAAATATTACCTTCAACCTCTGTAATTGTTAAAGATGCCCTGGGTATTAAAAATGCTATTACTTTAGATTTAAATCAAGCTGCTTGTGCGGGTGGGATTTATGGCTTGTTTTTAGGAACCCATTTACTTCAAAACCCTTCTATTAATAATGTACTCGTTATAGGTGCAGAGTCATTATCTAAGTACACAAACCCACTTGATAGAACAACACGTGTGTTTTTTGGGGATGCTGCAGGAGCAATTATTTTGAATTACAAAGAAGATGGCTATAATTTAATGTCTTGGAATTTAGATTCAGAACTCTCATATAAAGTAGAGATTCCAGCAGGGGGATCGAGAAAGCCTACAAGTTTCAGGACTGTAGATAATAACGAGCACTATATTAAGATGGATGGAAGAACAGTATGGGAAATGGCTACTAAGTACTTACCAAATTCAATTCGTTCTGTTATTAATGATATGGATTTAAGTCCAGATGATATAGATCATTATATTATTCATCAAGCTAATTTAAATATTATAAAAGAGGTTTTAAAAGAACTTAATCAACCTGAGTATAAGACTACAATTAATATTGATAAGTACGGCAATACAGGTGCGGCAACGGTATTAACGGTATTACATCAAGCATTAGCAAACAATACTCTATCTAGGGATGAATCAATTGTTATTGGAGGTATAGGGGCCGGCTTTATCTGGGGGGCATTGGGATTTAGAAAATCGAATACAAGGGAGGCTACAATGTGAACCACCTACTAAAAATTAAAAATGAGACTAGTGATAATTCAATTGAAATTGATGATTATTTAGTTGAAATTGATGATTATTTAGTTGAGGAAGATTGTTCATTATTTGTACCGGATTCGCCCTTTAGTATACTTATTGGTTAACAAATATTTTTAGGAGGAAAGTAAAATGGATGAATTAATTAAAGAGAAGATTATAGAATTGTTTGCTGAAGTATATGAAGTAAACCTTAAAGAGGATATTGATAGTGATACCGTTTTATTCGGGCCAGATTCACCATACAAATTAGATTCTATGGATGTTCTAAGGATCATTTCTATTTTAAAAGATGAATACAGGCTAGAAATTAACGCAATGCAAATTACTAATTTTAACACTATGAATAAAATGGTGGACTTTATTAACATGTCCATGCCAAAAGAAACTAGCTGAAAATCCATATAAATATTATTAATTTGCCTCTTGTCTAGTTCAGGCAGGAGGTATTATGTTAGGAGGATTATATACATGAATACTATTACTATTGTTATGGGAGTAATTGGTCAGGATTGTCACTCTGTAGGGAACAAGATCCTGCATTTTGCGTTCAAGGAAAAGGGTTTCACAGTTCATAACCTAGGTGTACAGTGTTCACAAGAAGATTTCATCAATACTGCGAAGGAAGTAAAGGCGGATGCAATTGTAGTATCTTCATTATATGGTCATGCTGAACTAGATTGTAGGGGATTTTCTAGAAATTGTCTTAAAAATGGATTAAATAATGTATTACTTTATATTGGAGGAAATTTAAGCATTGGTAAAAGTGAATGGGAAACTGTAGAAAGAAAGTTTTTGAAAATGGGATTTAACAGAGTTTTTAGCCCAGCAGATGACTTAGAATGGGCAATAGATTCTATTTATAATGATATTTCTCTAAGGAAAGTTAACGATCTTACTTTAGATATGGGGAATAAAGATGCAAGTCAAAAACGTAAAGTTAACTAAAGATCAATTTTATCAGACAAGAAAACAAGTATTGGATAGTTGGCCTACAGGTAAATCAATTAAGTTAGATGAAGCTTATCAATATTTAAGTAGCTTGCCTGAGCATAAATACTTCTCAAAAATATTAGATGATGCTAAAAGGAACAATAAATTATTGCTTCAACCTCGAGGTGGGGTAGCTACACTTCGGGGACAGAAGACCTTATTGGAAGGTTTTATTGAAGCTGGCGCAGATTTAATGCCTGTGACTATTGATAGTTACACAAGACAAAATGAATACCTTAAAAGTGAGAAAGGTTTAAGTGAGAGCTTAAGCAAAAAAAGCTCGGTTTTAAATGGCTTCCCAGCAGTTAACCACGGGTTAAAAGGGTGTAGGGAATTGAACGACTCAATCTCAAAACCATTACAGGCGAGGCACGGTTCTCCAGATGGTAGACTTCTAGCAGAGATTATACACGCTTCTGGATGGACTTCTAATGAGGGGGGAGGCATTTCTTATAATATTCCTTATTCTAAGAAAGTTAGCTTAGAAAAAAGTATATCCGATTGGCAATACTGTGATAGGTTGATAGGTATTTATGAAGAAATGGGCATTTCATTGAATAGAGAACCATTTGGACCTTTAACAGGTACACTGGTACCACCGAGTATATCAAATTCAATAGCCATAATAGAGGGGCTATTAGCAGCAGAACAAGGTGTAAAGAATATAAGCCTAGGATATGGTAGCGTTGGACATATTGTACAGGACATTGCTGCGATGATTTCATTACGTACTCAAGCAATTGATATATTCAAGAAGTATGGATACACTGTAAACCTGTCAACAGTGTATCATCAATGGATGGGCAATTTTCCACGAGAAGAATCAGCTGCTTATTCAGTGATAAACTTAGGTTCTCTTACAGCTGTTCTTTCTGCTGCAAATAAAATGATATTAAAAACACCGCATGAGGCGGAAGGAATACCTACCTTAGAGGCAAATATGGATGGAATAAGAACTTCTGAACATATGGTGAAGATGATTAGTAGTCAAATTGGCAGTATAAAAATTGACGTATCTGATGAAGTCACAATTATAAATGAGGAAACAAATCTAATTATAGATAAAGTCCTGGAAATTGGAAATGGAGACCTTGCACAAGGAACCATTAAATCTTTTGCTAACGGTGTATTAGATATTCCGTTCGCACCAAGTATCTATAATCAAGGAAGTGTTATCCCAATAAGAGATCATTTAGGGGCAGTCAGGATATTAGAGTTTGGCAACTTGCCATTCAACGCTCATATTAAAAATCTCCATAGGGAAAAGATAAACAAACGAGTGAAAATGGAAAATAGAAAAGCCAATCATAAAATGGTAGTGAGCGACATCTTTTCGATTTCGAATGGGAGTTTTTTTAAATAGAATATTGCATGAGGTGATAAAGTGTTAATTGCAAAGAAAGATTTTATATTTGTAAGTAACCAAAAAATTGATTTAACTAAAACAGTTATTGATTCTTTTGAAGAACAAGTAATCAAGCACCCAAATAAGATAGCCGTTCGCTTTATGGATGAAACTATCACTTATAAAGATATAAACAGTAAAGCAAACCAAATAGCAAATCTATTAAAGAATGAAAGAATGAATGTAGAAGAACCGGTGGCAATATGCTTTGATAAATCAATTACAATGATTATAGCAATCATAGGTATTATTAAAGCAGGTGGATATTATGTACCTTTAGACCCGTCATTACCTGTGGACCGTCTAACAAAAATAGTAGATCAAGTAAATCCCAATTTTTTGTTAACTGACAATAAAAATGGAAGCAAGTTTGAGAAAGCTTGTGTAACTAGTATTCATAATTTAGAGATATTAGATTATGATCGATACGGTGAAATGAACGTATCAAAAGAATATACGATTGATAATTTGATTTATACTATTTTTACATCGGGCACCACAGGAGAACCTAAAGGTGTTCAGGTTGAGCATAAAAATGTTTTGAATCATCTACAAGGAATTCTTCATTATATGGAGGTCAACAAGCCGTTAAATTATACGTTGTTAACTACAATTGCTGCAGACTTATCTGTAACGCCTATTTTTGCATCATTAACTACAGGTGGCTCACTTCATGTTATACCAGAGAGTATGATAACGGATTCTGTGATGTTGAGCAGTTATTGTAGGGTGCACGACATTCATTGTATTAAGTTAGTGCCGTCTCATATGGAAGCTCTTTTACACGGACAAAATACATCAATGTTTATACCAGAATACATAATTTTAGGCGGGGAACAATTAAAGTGGAGTCTTGTAGATAAAATTAAAGAAACTAACGCTGCATGTAAAATTTTTAACCACTATGGACCAACTGAAGTTACTGTAGGTGTAATGGCAAATGATGTAGATAGAATAGAACGAAAAGGCAATGTAATTCCATTAGGTCAACCTTACGGCCGCTCAACTATTTTGTTATTAGACGAATATATGAATCCTGTAGAAAAGGGTAGAGTCGGTGAAATTTATATTACTGGTTTGGGGATTACCCGAGGGTATTACAAGAACGATTCATTAACTGCTTCAAAATATAAACAAAATTGTTTTCAAGAAGGTAAAAATGAGTCGATTTTATATAAAACCGGTGATTTAGCAAGGGTAGATGATAATGATCAATTAGAATTCATAAGTAGGGTAGATCATCAAGTTAAAATCCGAGGTTTCAGAGTTGAATTAAATGAAATACAAGCTCAAATTGATAAGATCAGTTCAATACAAGATAGTGCAGTTGTTTCAAGGATTAATAAGAATAATGAAACGATAATCCGAGCAGTAATTGTCTTTAAAAATCAAGGTCAAGGAAATTTGGATGAAGTAAAAGAAATACTCTCTAAAAAGCTACCTAATTATATGCTTCCTCAGGAATACTTAACACTGGAGTCTCTACCACTTAATAAAAATGGTAAGGTTGATAGGCAGTATTTGACCAATTATGTAATTTCTAATTTGGAAATTACAAAAAAAGTCAAGATGAATGAGGTTGAGCGTAAAATCTATTCACTTTGGAAGGAGATTTTAGATGTCAATAGCATACCTATTGATACATCATTCTTTGAAATAGGGGGAAATTCTTTAAATGCAGTAAAATTATTAGGTGCGATTGAGGAAACTTTCGATATTAATATTAATATAAGTGACATTTTTGAGATGAAAACTATTAAAAAGCTTGCTGAGCTAATCGGAAAAAGGGAGAAAAAAAGTAGAAATTATGTAATAAGTAAGACGAACGAGAAAAGGTTAGCAGCTTCTTCGCAACAAACAAGACTATGGTTTTGGGATAAAACGGAAATGAGCGATTATTTATACAACATACCATATAAATTAAAGTTGAAAGGCAAAATTGATTCAAGTAAACTCCAGGATTCTATAAAAGTGTTATGCAATAAACATGAAATATTAAGAACTAGAATTTTTGAGTCAGATGGTACTGCTTTGCAAGAAGTCGTAAACAATCTTGACACGACGCCTTTTCAATTTGTTGATTTGGAAAAAGACTCAACAAACTTAGAAGCTATCTTAATTGAAAAATCTAAAAGAAAGTTCGATTTGTCTAAAGCCCCTCTTTTTGAAGTTAACCTATATAAATTAGGTACTGATAACTATCTACTATTTCTTAACTTTCATCATATTATATTTGATGATTGGTCTTTCAATATTTTCATCGATGATTTATTTACAATTTACAATTCACTACAAACTGATAGGGAAAATAAAATAGAAGCCAATAATATTTTTCAATATAAAGATTATACGCTATGGCACAAGAAATATTTACAGCATAATGAAGCTGAATTAATTAATTATTGGAAAGATTTATTGAAAGGACAGCTAGATAAAGTTAAATTTACAAGCCATAGAGTTAATTCAGATAGTAATTTCCAGGGTGATTTTTTTAGTTTTATACTTCCTCAAAAGCAGGTCGATATAATAAATCGAATTACAAAAGAAACAGGCACAACCAAGTTTATGGTACTAATGAGTGTGTTTCAAGTTTTGCTTTATAAATATACAAAGCAAAAAGATTTGATTGTTGGTGCGCCAGTTGCAGGAAGGCCTAACCGTAATTTTGAAAATGTACTGGGGTTTTTTGTGAACACATTACCTTGGAGGTCAGAACTCGATGACAATTTAACATACAGAGACCTTCTATATCATATTCAAAAGCAAAGTATAAGTAACTTAAAAAATGCTGATTTGCCTTTTGAAAAGATAGTTAATGAGGTTAGAGAAGGCATTGATCAGAGCTTTACTCCAATAATTAATATAATGATGGCACTCCAAAATACTCCTAAATATAATAAAAAGCACTTTGATTTCATTAAAGGTGTACCTGAAAAAGTTAACAATAATACATCTAAGTATGACCTTACATTGTTTTTCGAGGAAGATGAGCATGCTATATCTGGGAGATGGGAATATAAATCAGACATTTTTACCGAAGATATGATTTATCAATTTACCAATCACTTCCAGGGGATATTAAATAATATCCAAATAAGTACTTTGGACAGTAAAATAGGCGATATTAATATGCTTAATAAGAATGAAATAGAATGCTTGTTGAATAAGGGAAGTGTGATAAGAATCCCTCAAAATGTAGGATTGCATAATTTATTTGAGGAGCAAGCATCAAAAACTCCACATAATATAGCTGTTACATTTGGTGATAAGAATATTACCTATGAGGAGCTAGAAAAAAAGTCTACATGTCTAAGTAAACTGTTAAAAAACAGGGGTATTGGACGAAATGATGTAGTTGCTATTAAAATTGAACGTTCACTTGATATGATAATAGGGTTAATAGGCATTTTAAAAGCAGGTGGGGCTTATTTGCCAATAGATAATAGTATGCCAGCAGATAGGGTTCATGAAATAATAGAAGACTCAAAAGCAAAATTATTACTGCTATCAGGATGTAAGGAAAGTGATGTAGTTGACACAAATACCTCCATACTTGATATTAAACAACTAAACTTAGATGCATCTTTTGAGCTTGGTGGCTGCAAAGAAGGCGAGGTAAAACCTACAGACCTAATTTCAGTTTATTATACATCTGGTTCGACCGGGAAACCGAAAGGCGTTGCTAATAATCATAGAGGCTGGATTAATAGAATGTTATGGATGCAAAATTATCATAATTTGCAACCTGATGAAACTGTCCTACAAAAAACAACATTATCTTTTGATGATGCGGCAGTTGAAATATTTTGGCCATTAATTGTAGGAGCAAGAGTAGCACTAATGAAACCGGAAGAACATAAAGATCCGCACTCTATTATTGAAGATGCTATAAAATATAATGTTTCAATATTGCATTTTGTACCGAGTATGTTAAAACCTTTCATAGATTTAATTAGTGAAGAAGAAACATTAAAACTTAAGAATTTACGAGCAATTATATCTAGTGGAGAGGCGTTATCATCATCTTTAGTTAAAGAGCTATTCAAAAAAATGGACGTTAGGTTATTTAACTCGTGGGGAGCTACGGAGGTTTCTATTGATTCCACTTGTTATGAATGTACATCTCAAGACGGTCATAAAAAAGGAATTGTTTCAGTAGGCAAACCAATAAATAATAATTACATCTATGTACTTGATAAAAAGATGAAACCTGTTCCCTATGGTGTTACCGGAGACCTGTATATAGGAGGTATCGGATTAGCAAATGGATATTTACATGATATAGAAAAAACAAATAAGAGCTTCATTAAAAATCCATACAGTATAGATGAGACAATCTATCGTACAGGTGACCAGGGATATTTAGATATTGATGGTAATTTAATGTTTACCGGCAGAGAAGATTCGCAAGTCAAAGTGAGAGGTATGCGTGTAGAATTGGGTGAGATTGAAAACTCACTCAAGGAGTTTGATAAAATAAAAGATGCAGTTGTTCATTTCGATAAATCAAATCAAAAAAATGCGCTAGTTGGATATGTCATTGCGAATTCTCAGTTGGAAAACAATTATTTATATAATTTTCTAAGTAAGAAGCTTCCTGATTATATGATCCCTCAATATATAGTGTACTTAAACGCGTTCCCAATTAATAAAAACGGGAAATTAGATTATCAAGCTTTGCCTAAACCAAATAAGGAAAACATTCTCAGCCCTGCTGGTTATGTGTCACCAAGTAATAAAACAGAAAAAGACATATCAGATATTTGGGAAGAAGCGTTATGCTTAGAAGATATAGGGGTAGAAAGCAATTTCTTTAAGATAGGTGGACACTCTTTATTAGGTGTCAAGATTATTTCTAAAATCAATAAAGCTTTTGAAACAGAGTTAAGACTTAGAGATATATTCGAAACTCCAACTATTAGGGAACTTGCGTCAAAGATTGATAACGAAATTATCAATAACAAAGAAGTTATTGATAAAAATGACAACGACTTTCAACCATTGTCTTCTGCTCAAGAAGGGATATGGTTCTTATATCAACTTCATCCAGAGGATTATAATTATCATTTACCTTATTCATTAAAAATAAATGGCAAATTAAACATCGATTTATTGATTGAAAGTGTTACAAAGATTATTAAGGATAATGAAATATTAAGAGCTAATTTTAGAGTAAATAATGGTAAGCCATACACGTTGATTAAAAATATAGAAAAAGTAGACTTTGAAGTCGAACAATTTGATGAACATTGCGATAAAGATAGCTTTAGCAAGAATAAATTAAATGAGATTTTGTCCAAACCATTTAATTTAGAGACGGATATGCCTTATAGAGTCAAGTTATTAAAGTTTAGTGACACAGAATATCTCCTTTTAATAGTTTTCCATCATATAGTTATTGATGGTCTTTCAGTAGAATATTTCGAGAGCGAACTGTTTGAAAATTATAATCAATTAAAACTAGGGAATAAATTAACCTATAAGAAACCATGCTCTTATACTGAGTACGCAAGAGAGCAGGTTCGTTTTACTAATTCTTCATTCTATAAAAAGCAACTTGAATATTGGAAGGCAAATTTAAGTGGAAACTTAATGAAGACCAAATTTCCCATCGATGAGTATAATACTATTCATAACAACCATAGTACACAGCTTGATTATACGTTCTCAACTAAATCTTATAATAATATGAAAGAGATCAGTAAACAGCAGGCGACATCACACTTCACAACAATTGTTTCAGCTTTAAATATACTACTTCATAGAATGAATAGACAAAATGATGTAATAATAGGAACACCAGTTATTGATCGATCAACAAAGTGGGAAAACACAATTGGATTATTTTTAAATACGTTGCCTTTAAGAACGTATATACAAAATGACCAAACCATTACTGATGTGATTGACAATATGAATAATGTAATTACAGAGATGTTTGTAAATCAAGATGTTCCTTTTGAAAAAATTGTAGAAGAAATTCAACCGTCTAGAACAATAAGTGCTAACCCAGTATTTGATATATTAGTAAACTATATAAACTATGATCGGAATTCTAATGAATTAATAGACTTGGAAGTAGAAAGAAAACAATTACATGAAACTAAGGCAAAATTCCTTATCACTTTTTATTTCATTGATAAGGGGGATTCTCTCGAATTAAAAGTAGTTTTTCAAAACAATAAAATCCATACAACACGCATGCTAGCATTTGTTGAACAACTTAATACCTTATGTGAATCATTGATTGAACAACAAAATAATAGAATAGGTTGTATTCGTTTAAGTAATATTAGTCATCATTATAATAACAACTTTAATTATAATGAAAATCTTCATGAGACCTTCTTAAATACTTTAAAGGGCTCCATAGAAGCGAACTTAAAATCAGCTGCCATTGAAGAACAAAATAGAGTTTGGACATATAAGGATGTACTAGATTATACAAATGAATTTACAAAAGTATTGCGCGAATTAAATCTAACAGAGGGAGATAGAATAGCCATTTATGGAAAGAGCTCTTTTAACTATATAACTAGTATTATCAGTATGCTAATGAATGGTTATGTATTTGTTCCTATTAATGTAGGCACACCAATCAATAGAGTTAATACTATTTTAGATGAGGCTAATGTAAAATTATTTATTGACTTTGATAATTTAATGTCTTCTATACAAAGAAATAAAATAAATGCACAGTACCTATCACCAGATATCTCTATTTCTAAAGAGAGTGGCCGTGTAAATGAGCTAATAATTAATCCATTAGTTAGAAATGATTCCGAAGCTTATGTTTATTTCACATCTGGATCAACGGGTAAGCCGAAAGGTATTATCGGTAATCAGAAAGGTTTAAATCATTTTTTATGTTGGCAAAAAAGTGAATTTAATATTAAGCCTAACGATAGGTTTGCTCAATTTACGAATCCTGCTTTTGATGTATATTTGCGGGATGTATTTCTACCTTTAATAAGTGGAGCTACCCTTTGTTTACCGAATTCCTATGAAGATGTCATCGAGTGGTTAATGAATAACAAAATCACGGTCATTCATGCTGTCCCTTCATTACTAAATAGGTGGATTGTATCTAATAAAGTAAAAAGCTTGGATGTTAGGCTGACATTCTTTGCAGGCGAACCTCTTAGTTACAAATTAGTTGAACAATGGAAAAATGTTATTTCAAAAGAAAGCGAAATTGTCAATTTATATGGTCCCTCTGAAACAACCTTAGCTAAATGTTTCCATAGGGTAAGGGACAATAAAGAACGCTTATCTATTGTTCCAATTGGTGAGCCTATAAAAAATACGGAAATATTAATTATCAATGATCAAAATTCTCTCTGTGCAATTAATGAACCAGGAGAGATCGTTATTAAGACTCCATATAAAAGTAGTGGTTATATTAACCACCCTAATAATACTTTTAGAAGTAACCCTTTATCCCAAAAACATGACGACTTAGTCTATTATACGGGCGATATTGGCAGATATCATCCAAGTGGATTTATAGAATATTTGGGTAGAAAGGATTTTCAAGTTAAATTAAATGGAGTGAGGATTGATCTGAACGAAATTGAATATTTTCTGAATCAATATCCAGCAATTAAAAGTTCAGTAGTGATTAAAGTCAATGATAATGATAAGGAATATTTACAATCCTATGTTGTTCCGCACGAGAATGTAAATCTTGATGAGCATGAAATCAGAAGGTATTTGCTGGAAAATATTCCGGTTGCCATGGTACCAAGTAAAACTGTGTTGTTAAATGATTTACCTATTAGTGCTAATGGAAAAATAGATCGAAAAAAACTACCACAGATAAGATGGGATGAAATAGCTAGCGAGAACTTAGAGCCTTTAGAAGAGACTGAACTTCATTTAGCTAGGCTGTGGCAGAAGATTCTTCATACTAATGTTGAGATATCTAAGAATGAGGACTTCTTTGCGTTAGGGGGGCATTCATTGTTAGCTGTTCAACTACTAATAAAAATAAATGAAGTATATAACACTAATATAAAACTAATAAGTTTGTTTGAAAATCCTACAATTAAGTTAATGAGCCAATTGATTAAGAAGCACTCTCTAAATGGTGAAGATAAAGAAGCTGATAATAAGATATATAGAGCTGCCAGAGTTCCGATTAGAAAGTAAGTTCTTAGGAAGGCTAGCGATCCATTGCTGAAGTTGGCTTTTGATAATAAAATAACGCACCTCCCAGTATGCATGACAACCAGCCTTCTATCCGATGCTATTTGGATAGAAGGCTGTTAATTTGCACATGTTGCTTGAATCAACTTCGACTAAGTTTTATGTTGTTGATGAAGCGGTAAGGGAGGCAGATCATCAGTCACTTCACAAGGTATTGATAGAAGTCAATGCCGTTTGCTTTTGCTGTTTCTGTTAAACTTAAACAGAATCGGCACCTGCTTTGCTCAAGTAGATCACCTAGTATCGCCGTCTACGCTATATTTTGTCCGAAGAAAAACTAGTAATTCACGCAATAGCGAAAGTGCCATCAAAGATATATCATAATATGAAGGAAACAAAAATAAGTGAAGAAATTGATAGCGGAAGGAGGAGATCAGTATTAGCTTGCTTTCTAAAAATGAATGTCACATTTGGTGGGCTAAATTAGATACATATGGAAAGGATTGCAATAACTTGAGTGAAGAGGAACTACAAAGAATAAGGAGACTAAGATTTAAAAAGGATAAAGACAATGCAGTAGTTACCTTTACCTTCTTAAGGGACATACTAGCTCTATATACTGCAGACTCTCCAAAAAATATAAAAATTAATAGGGATTGTAAGACGTGTGGTGAGCCCCATGGTAAGCCTTATCTAACTGGAAAGAATCAGAAGATTAAATTTAATGTGTCGCACACATGTAAATACGTAGTAATTGGCGTAAGTCTAGATGAGATAGGAATTGATATAGAAAATTTAAATCAAAATAAAGATTTTGATTTTCTATTTAATACATTATCAGATAATGAAAAGAAAACAATTACTAAAGCTAATAAGACTATGGCTCTTTTAAAATATTGGACACGAAAGGAATCCGTTGTGAAAGCATTGGGTATTGGATTGAATATTGACTTAACTAAGTTAGAAGTTTCTGATTGGGATAAACAACCCTATATTATTAACTTTCCAAATAAACCTCAACTTCAACATCAAATGGTGGATTTTCAAATTGAAGATATGATTGGAAGTGTCACATTTTTAAACTGTGAGAAAAAAACCATATCCATATACAGTTCAGAAGAGGTATTAAAGTTAGACGGTGTTACCGTCCCGGATTAGTGCATCCCGTTAAATAGGAGAGAATAAATAAGTACTATTCATCAACTTGGGTTCTATATTGTAAGGGCTCAGGTTGTTTCATTTAATTTAAAACCCCTAGTGATTAGACAATCGGATATAGTATCATGACGGAAAGAAATCGGAGCGACGGAAGGAACAGCCGAAGTGATGGATAGAATCGTCAAAGTCGTGGATAGAGTGGCCAAAGTCGTGGATAGAACAGCCAAAATCGTGGATAGCCCCGACAAAGCGGCGGTAAGAAGAGTCAGAGTGACGGAAAGGCTGGCATTCAAGTAAATTGCCATATTAGGTGTTCCAATCGTAAGCAGCAGTCCTGCAATGGCTGGACCGGTTATGAAAGCGCCAGAATCAAGTAAGCTTCGAAGCGAGTTAAAACGTTTTCTTTGTTCAATTGGTATTAACCCAATGGTAATGCCTCCACCGAAAATTGTTATCCCATACATGTATTCGAGCGAAACTAAACAGCCGTCACCGGTCAAATCCCGGCAATTGGCTGTTTAGATGTTTTTTTATTCCTATATTGAAAACGGGGAGCAGTCCACAGGTCAATGCTCTTTTTATTTCTACTCCCCATAGCGGAACTTATCAACTAGGCTGGGGATTCACTTGATTATAGATAATCTAGAGTGTTAAAAATTAATATTAACCCAACAATGCACATTATCCAAGATAGTGCGGAATTTGAAGTGTTTGATAGTTTATGATGAAGATTAACTAATTTAGAATTTATCCAACTTCCAAATAACTTATATCCTAAAAAGATAAGTAATGCTGGTAAAACCATAATAATGTTATATGTGGCGATAATTGGCAACCATTGATAAGTAGGTATATTATTTGTTGTTAACAAACCAATAGCAGCAAAATACGGAAAAGCTGCACTTGCCTCAATTAAAAAAGTTGTAATACCAATAAATATAATTGAGGATATACTTTGAGTTTTAGGTTTGGGAATATTATTTTTTTTATTTGTAGGGATAAAAAAGCTACCCACAAATAAAATAACCCCTACTATAAAAATAATCCAACTAAATACTTTATTTTGAAATATGTTAGAGAAGGTTTCAATAATATAATTTAACCCTAACATCATTGCTACACCTAATGAGAAATACAATAGTGCAACTGTAAATAGATATAAAAATAATCTTGAAGTTAAATTTCTTTTATTTGTTAAAATAAGGTATAGTGTAACGCCCACTATTGTAGGACTTAATGTGTCTAATAGCGCTAAGCCACCTATATAAACCAAAATATCTGTTCCCATATATTCCTCCACATCGATAGATAATGATAAAAAACTATGACCTCTTAGCGGTGTAATGAATATAAGCTTTTTCCATAAAATTGAGGACCTCTTGATCAATAGGATAAAGGTTATGTTTTTTTGACTCCTCAGGTGTCATTCTAATTTTCCAAAGGGTATCTAAAAAAGCATCTTCATCACCAAAATCTTCACTTCTTTTTTCATCCATCCTTTTTATAATATTTTGTATGCGTGTAGCACTATAACCAAGGTGCATATGTTTTTTTAATTGACCAAGTAGAGCAATCCACTCTAAAGAATCAGGATCACTACTTGTCATATTCGGTAGTCTATATAGTACTTCAGTGTTTTTAATATTTAATTCATCTCTATTATGAGCTAGAATATCTTTTGAATCCCTAGTATATAAACTCATAATTTTTTGAATTCTAAATTCCTCTCCTTCAATTGCTATCCCATTTATTAGTTCTCTTAAATTAAATTCTATATTTGAGAGTCGGTCCTTTTCATTTATTACATAAGATAGTTGTTTCATTAGACTAATGGACCAGTCCCATTCTTCAGACTCTAACATAATTTTGATTTCACTTAATTGAAAGCCTATCGTTTTTAAGAATTGTATTTGCTGTAATTTTTTTAACTCTGTATTTGAGTATAATCTGTGACCTCCTTGAGTTTTTGATGCAGGTTTTAGCAGTTCTATCTGGTCATAATATCTTAAGGTTCTAACGGACACACCACTCATCTTTTTAACTTCATTAATATGTAACAATTTTATTCCTACTTCCTTATTCTTTATTCTTTATTCGTCGTATTGAAAAATAGAGATTTAAATAAGTAACCTACTCCCAGGCCAATAAGCACCCCAATAATAGCATTACCAAATTGGAAAGCTATACCTGCTCCAATAATAACGCAAGCATAGATAATAATATCTTCTTTTTTCAAAAGAAATTTCCTCCTTCTATAGATAATAATGTAAAAGGTATAGTTCCAGTATAAAAGATGACGCGAGGTCACTTTCAACTAATTTAAACATTATACTGCGTAAAGATTGAAAATGACCTTGCGTCATTTTGTATAATTGGCATAAGGAGGAAATTTTATGTTGAAAAAATCTGCTTTAATTTTGTTTTTAGTAGTAATCGTTCTTGCAGGGTGTTCATCAGGGGAAAAGGAGGTAAGTGTTAATAAAGAGTCGATAGAAGAGGTTGAGGAAATTGTTATAAATTTTGCAAGTACCGATGTTAATTTCCTGCCAAGCGAAAACGGTGAATTAGAAACCTATCTAACGGCTTATGATAACGGACCAGGTGTTACATTAGATAAGTCTTCAAAACGGTTATCAATTGATCTAGGTAATGATATTAGACGCTTAATCAATTACAAAAAAAACCCTACTTTAGAGGTTAGAATTCCTCATCAATTTAAGGGGAAAATAATTTTGGATGGATCCTCTGGCAATGTTTCTGGACAGGATCTTGTTCAAAATAATATTGACATACGATCTAGCAGTGGCGATATTAAACTCCACTTTAAAGAATTAAATGGTGACGTAGAACTTTCAACTACAAGTGGCAATGCCTCAGTAACTTTTGATGAAAAGCAACCCAATCTAAATTTGGAAATCGCTACAAACAGCGGAAGACAATCCATAAACCTGTCCCTAAGCGAAAAAACACAAACAAAGAAAGGTTTAAAAGGTTCCTCAGGTAATGGAGAAAATAAAATGAAAATTGAAACTAAATCAGGAAGTGTAAATTTGAACTGATAAATTAACGTAAATAAAGTGTCTCTCCCATACTTTTTATTTAAATAATTTTTTAAAAAATAATTATGATCAATGATACGTATACTAAGTATTTACAAGTAAATAAAGAAGTAGGGATTCACATGATGGTTAAATTTACAATATTGTGTGCTTTGTATTACAAAGATATGAATGACTATGAAATCATTACGGAATTTAATGAACTAGTTACAAAAAATCAACGGCCTTTAAATTCCTGTCAATGTTAGTGAAAAAATGAAGATTTTTATTATTTGAGTTTAAAGGAGAGATACAAGTATGATTTCAGTTGATCGAGTATTTAAATCTTTTGAACAAGGTAATCAAAAGATAGAAGTGCTAAAAGGTATTGACCTCTCTGTAAAGGAAGGTGAATTTATAGCAATAATGGGACCTAGTGGTTCGGGTAAAAGTACGCTATTACAACTATTAGGTGGTTTAGATAGACCATCCTCTGGTCAGGTGAAAATACAAGGAAAAGATTTTTCTGGATTAACTGAGAAGCAAAGAACTATCGTAAGGAGAAAAAATATCGGATTCATTTTTCAGAATTACCAATTATTACCTACGTTAACTGTAGAAGAAAATGTTGGTTTTCCACTTCATGCAGATGGTAGGAAAAACAAAAACATCAAAGAGAAAATAAGAAACATTATAAAAGAAGTTGGTTTAGAAGGTTTTGAAAAGAAGCCTCCTAATCTGTTAAGCGGAGGACAACAGCAAAGGGTATCTATAGCAAGGGCTTTGATCCACGAGCCCAAAATATTATTAGCTGATGAACCAACGGGAAACCTAGATAGGAAACGAGCTAAAGAAATACTGGATCTATTAGCTAAATTTAACAAACAAAGAAAACAGTCAATTATTATGGTAACTCACGATATCTTCGCAGCTGGTTACGCGGATAAAATTATTTTGTTCAAGGATGGATTAATTGAAACCGAAGTAACTAGGGAGGATCATGGCTATGCTGAATATTTGGCTAGTTTCTTGGCGTAACTTAACAAAAAATAAAAAAAGGTTTTTCTTTACACTCATTGCAGTAATACTTGGTATCTTCTTAACAACTAGTATGTTGGTGGCTAATAACACTATTAAAGGTACATTTAAGTATTATCAAGAAATCTACGCAGGGAATGCTGATTATTGGATATTAAGCAAAAATTATTCTTTCTCAGAAGATGAAGTAAAAGCAATAAAGCAGCGGGATATTGTAATAGATAGCTTAAGTGTCCTTGATAAACAAGCATTGGTGGAAATAGATCAACCTCAAGCTCCGGCTGAAACTTCAGTTAGAATAACTGGTGTCAGTGATATAGAAAGTAATCTTTTAAAGCTCCCATTAATAAAAGGGAGTTTGAAAGGTAAGGGTATAATTATACCCGAGAATGCAGCTAAACTATGGGGTAAAGATATAGGAGACACTTTGACATTTAAAGGGTTGGGTAAAATTGAAGTAACGGGGATTGTTGGCTTTACATCTTGGCTCGCCAGTCCTAGTAATTGGAATGACGCTAAAGGTAGATCATTTAGAGTTATGATGGATTTAGAAACACTTCAAGACTGGACTAACCTAGATAATCAAATAAGTTATATACGACTCCAGCATAAAGATCGTGATAATGAAAATTGGTTATCGACTTATCAAGAATTATTACGAGGGACACCCCTTTATGTTCAACCTGTTGTTATTGATGATTTAAGAAATAATGACGTTGAAGGTCTATACTCTGTCTTTTATCTCGTATGTATTCTCTCTCTTTTTATAAGTTCCTTCATAATATTTAATATGATTTATTCAAGTGTAATTGAACGAAAAAAAGAATTTTCTGTTATGAAGAGTCTTGGATATACAAATTTTGACGTATTTAAACTTGTATTGATTGAAGTCTTTTTACTTTCGCTCTTAGGTACTGCTATTGCATTGCCAACTGGTGTTTTATTCGCAGATTTGTTTGTAGAAATGCTTTTAGGAATCTTTCAAGATACTATGGTTTACACGCTAGATTGGAAAAGCGCAACAATTTTATCTGCATTAATCGGAATCTTATTTCCAATAATAATTTCTGGAATACCTATGTATATTGCATTTAAAACTCCTATAGTAAACGCAATGCGAAATACAAATAAAACGCCTAGGTTTAGAGTAGAAATTCTTAGGTATTTATTGGGGCTTATACTCATATTACTAAGCTTTGTTGACAGTTATTTGGGGTATATTTTCTTATTATTTGGAGTGGTATTAATATATCCATTGGTGATGAGGACCCTTGCAAAAATTCTTACACCAATGATAGAAGAAATGCTTGGCTATCCAGGGAAATTATCTGTCAGTAACATAAAAGTTAATACTAATCGAAACGCTAATACATCAGCGATGTTGGCAATAAGTATTGCGGTAGTAATTTTTTTAGGTTCAGCTTTAGAATCAATCCCTTCTGGATTTGAAAAGGAGATTCGCCGGACTTTTGGAGGGGATATTCAAGTACAGTTTGAAGAACCAGTAAATGAGGAAATTATTAATAAGGTAAGGAGTTACGCTGGTGTAGAAGGGGTTGAATGGTTCAGAGAAACAATGGTGACCTGGAAAACAGTTGAAGGTGAGTATAGAGAATTCTATATTATGAGTACGCCATCTAAAAATACTGAAGAATATCAACTCTTCGAAGACCCAGGCATTAATCTTCCATCCAACTCTATACTTTTAGGTGAAAGAGCGTTTGATGAATGGGGTGGGAAAGTGAATGATTACATTACTATTAATACCCCTTCAGGTACAAGAGAATATCAGGTAGTAGGGAAAGTTAATACTTCTCAAGATGGAGGATATGTTGGATTTATATCTGAAAATGAGTTTAAAGAAGGTTTTAATTGGGATGTAATTAATACAATTATGATAAATACCAGTGTTTCTGGGGATCCTTATACATTGCGCGAAAAATTAAACTTAAATTTTGCAACTTCAATTTCTACCGTTACATTAGTAGAAGATCAAATTAAATCTTCGCAAAGTTCTTTTGATGGAATGAATGAAGTTATGCAATTTTTATTGATAATTGTGATTGCTCTTTCTAGTATAGGTATAAGTAATACATTATTGATGAATACGATGGAAAGAGTGGGGGAAATTGGTACCATTCGTGCGATTGGATTTACTACTAAACAAGTCAGAACAATGATTATAGGAGAAGGTTTTGTGGTAGGTGTGGCAGGAATAATTATGGGGGTTTTATTGGGCATATTTGTAGTATATTTAAACTCTATCTCAAACTTATCTGCAATGCATATGCCATTTATTATCCCGTGGGGAAACGTAGTTTTGGCAATTACTGCAGGGATACTCCTAACTCTAATTGCCTCAATTATACCATCCCACATTGCTGCAAAGGTTAATCTTCTAAGTGCATTAAAAGAAAATTAAATAATGATATGGTTCCCCTATGGAAGACAGAAAAGAAAGTAAATTAATCTGTCTACTATAGGGGATTGTTTATGGGAAAGAAGCACGAAACTTAAAACGTACGTTGTAAAAGAAAACTTTTAGATCTGCACCTAAAATGTGATGCAATGTGAAAGAGATAAGGAAGCTTATCTTGTTTAAGAGAGTTGCCATAGCAGAGATTTACAAGCTTTAAAACCTAATGAGAAAGGGCGTTACAGGACTTATTTATTGGGTCTTTGATGCGGAGAGACTATATCTTTCAGGTATTGAGCATTTTACATACTAATGAGTTGAGTAGTAACAAAAATGACTTAAAATTAATGATGACTCAATACGTAGGAATGCAAAAATAAAACATAATGGTAATTCTTCTGCATAAATCACTAGAGCTTTCAACATTAAATGAAACAACCTGAGCCCTTACAATATAGAACTCTTATTAATGAATGATGTTTCCTATTTAATTGCAAAACAAGAGGGTTTCCTTTTAATTTACACATAAACGGAGTTACATTGCGTAATATACAGATGTTTTATAACAACTTCCTTTATATGATGATAATAGAACTTCAAAATAAGGAGGTCTTATGAAAATTATTTACGATATAAAAAATGTAACTAAAAAATATCCCTCGCGCAATATTACTGCTAACCAGGAGATTAATCTAGAGATTTATGAGGGAGAAATAATTGCACTTTTAGGACCAAATGGTGCAGGTAAGTCGACACTTATAAAGCAAATGATGGGACTAATTAAATCTACAAGTGGGAGTATACATTTATTTGGTGAGGACATACAAGCAAACAGTAAGTTTATTACTGAAAATGTATCATACTATGCTCAGGATCCGCACGCAATAACTTCATTGCGAGTATGGGAATCAGTTTATTTTTCCAGTAGATTAAAAGGATTAAATAAAGCTTCTGCCACCATAGAGGCAGATAGACTTATCGAACAAATAGGCTTAGAAAAATATAAAAATGATTACATTAAAAATCTCTCAGGAGGACAAAAGCGTTTAATAAGTGTTGCCCTAACATTAACAGGTAATCCTAAAGTCCTTATATTTGATGAGCCAACAAATGAATTAGATCCAGTTAAAAGGAAAAAGGTGTGGGAGATAATAACTGATAAAAATAAAGAAGGAGCTACTATAATTTTAGTTACACATAATGTATTGGAAGCAGAACAGGTAGTTGATAGAGTAGCAATTATAAACGAAGGAAAGATTGTAGCTTTAGATGGAATAAAACAACTTAAACATAGGATAGATCAACGAATGAGATTAGATTTATCAACTAATGATAGCTTAATAACTAATAAGTTATATACTTCATTTAGTGAAAAGGGACCCCAAAGAATAACGGATCATAAATTAAGATTATTGATTCAAAAAGATGAAGTAGTTAGTATTGTTAAAAAACTTGCTAACTTAAACGAGAAATTGGATTTCGATTTTTCACTTGTTCCTCCCACTTTGGAAGATGTTTATCTTCGTTTCGAAGGGGGTGAAAAAATTAGTGAATCAATTGGAATATAAACAAAAGAAAATGAGTGTAGGCCAATGGCTGACTGATTTATGGATTTTGGTTAGAATACAGTATGCAAATGTTAGAGAACAATGGATTTTAATAATTATTTTAGCATCTTTATTTCCATTAACAACTTTAATGTTACTTCATTTTTTTGTGGAGAATCCAACAAATGAAATGATATTAAGGATTGTAACTGGAAATATGGTTTTTGCCTTAATAATAACTGGCATTAATCTGCTTGCTCAAGATTTATCATGGCAAAAACACCGAGGACATTTTGTTTTTTATGCTACTTTACCTATTAGTAAGATAACTTTTATTTACGCAAATCTGATTAAAGGGATAATTACAAGTCTTCCTTCCTTCTTGATATTAGCAATGATAGGTGAAATGATTTATGACCTAAACTGGAGCTTTCATTGGTTTATAATTCCTCTGATTTTCTTGAGTATTTTGAGTATAGTGGGTTTTGGAGTTTTTATTGGATTTTGGTCGCCAAGCCCACAAGTAACTAATATTGTTTTACCTAGTTTAATGATGTTTTTAGGTTTTTTAACACCTGTTCTAATTGATAGTTCGCAACTACCTAAAGTGTTATATTGGCTGTCCTTAATTTTCCCAACAACTTACGTTGCTGAAGCACTGAGAGAGCTATTAATTAGCGGGCTTACTAAAGGAGTAATAATTAACTCAGTAATATTAATCATTTTTACTGTTGTTTCATATTGCTTAATATTAAAAAACATAAAATGGAGAATTGAATAGCATGAAAAAAAACGAAAATGACATGAATAAAGTTGTGTTAATAATAGGTGGAAATTCAGGTATAGGAAAAGGAATTGCGAGAAAATTCCTCGAAAACAGCAAGAATATAGTTATTATTACTGGTAGAGATATTGAAAAAGGACTTAACACACAAGAAGAATTGTCGAGGGTATCCAAAAATATTGAATTCTATCCACTGGATATTAATCATGCTCAAGATGTAGAAAATATTATTAAAACTATAGCACAAAAATATGGTAGAATCGATATCTCTTGTAATTGTGCTGGGATCGAACATCGCTTTGCTTCAATGATTGATTTGGAAGAAGAGGAGTTCGATAAAGTAATTAATGTTAACCTAAAGGGTGCCTGGTTATGTATGAAATATCAAATAAAACAAATGATGCGTCAAAGGAATGGTGGATCAATAATTAATATATCCTCAGTTAGTGGATTGAAGACTACCCCAAACGGTTCCATTTATTCAGCCAGTAAACACGGGTTAGAAGGTTTAACGAAAACAGCTGCTCATGAATTTGCAAGATTTGGAATAAGAATAAACAATGTTACTCCTGGATTAGTGCAAACACCAATGGCGAATAGAGTTTTAGGCATCAGTGAAGATGGTTCTGATGAGTTATGCAATAAATATATTCCTGCTGGTCGAATGGCTAGTACCAAAGAAATTGCTGAGGCAGTGTATTGGATAGCTTCAGATAGTGCAAGTTATATCATTGGACATTCTTTAGTGGTAGATGGCGGTCTAGCTCTTGGGAGATGAAGTGACCCCTAAAAGTTAGACACGGTTATTTCATCAGGCAGCTTGGGTAAAATGAGTTCGGTATTGCACCGAACTCATTTTTAATCCTTGATCCGTTTCGTATTATAGTAATTCTATTTTAAAATTCTCAATACTTTCAATTTCCCTCATGTAAAGGAATTCAGATTTCATAATTCCAAAGAAATTCTCCATGACAGCGTTGTCGTAACAGTTTCCTTTACGAGACATCTTGAACAATTCCTCTTGATTTTAAGGAGCGACGATATTTCTTCATTTGAGTGCCAGCCTTGATCGGAATGCATAAGTAGCTAGTGGTGCTCAGGTAAACGTTCGAACGTTTTGTCTAACATGTCTGAAACAAGTGAATAGGTGGTCTAGAGCCAATTGTATACGTGATAATTTCCCCGTTAATTAAATAGAGCTTACCTCCAAATAATTTAAACTCTGTGATATCCGTTACCCATTTTTATTAGGGCCTCAGCTGTAAAGTGACGGTCTAAAATATTTAGACCAATTTTGCCAACGTTTCCTTTATAGGATTTATATTTTTTCACACTAAGCATTTTAAACCAAGCTCTTTCATGATACGTTGCACCTGTTACAGGTGAGTTCCCCTAGCCGGATAGCTCAAAAGAGCTCTCTGTCCTGCCCTCTACCGTGGTATTACGCCCGCGGAGCCCAAAAAGTGGGACAAACTCCGCTTTCTACAGAAAATTGGTCTCCACTTTACTTCGAATAGTATAAAAGATTCCACTAACAATTCCCAAAAAAAGAATGACTAAGAACGTTTACGAAAATTTTCTTAACTAAGTTTTTTTAACAGTGGGGCTACTTTTATATTACAGTTTATGTGTTTTGTAAAATTAATTTTGTTATTCTCACTTACTTTGCGTTATTTACTAATGATTATTCTATTTAAAAAAATTATACTTTGTTAAAGCTAATCATCCAAAAATTTTTTTTAGGAGTGATAAAGTATGACTACTGAAATAAAAAGCAAACCCATAACATACTTCAAATTAAAGCCCTCATTTTCCCAAGAGAGATTTTGGGTTCTTCATAATTTAGAACCGCATAAACCTACCTATAATATCTCAAAAGTTTTTCGTTTTCACGGGAATTTAAAGTTGGAGGCATGGAAAAAAAGCTTAGAAGAATTAATAGAACGTCATGAGATCTTAAGAACTAGTTTTATATTTGAAGAAGAGCTATTTCAACTTATTACAAGTAATACAACCCCCTCTTTTGACTACTTAGAATTATTAGAGGGTGAGGCACGGGAAGTAATAAACGATTTTATTCATCAGCCATTTGATATTGAATGTGATGACTCTCTATTTAAAGCAAAAATAATAAAAACAGAATTAAATGTTTATTATTTTGCATTAAATATTCATCATATTCTTTGTGATGGACCATCGTTGGGGATATTAATTAAAGATTTATTTAGTTTATATAACCACAAGGTTAGTAAAACAGCATTAACATTACCAGAACTAGATATTCAATTTGCAGATTTCGCAGAATGGGAAAGATCCCTACAAGAGGAAACTAGTTACAAAGAATCTCTAGAGTTCTGGAAAGAAAATTTAAAAGATGCCCCTGCTAATGTAAATTTTAATAAACACGGAACTGCATTTGGATTTAATGGGAAAACTAGTAGATTCATATTACCGAGTGAATTACAGCAATTCATTAGAGAAATTTCAAAATCCAATAGAACAACTGTATTTACTACCTTATTAACTGCATTCAAAGTATTGATTAACAAGTACACATCACAGAATGAAGTCAGTATCGGCTCACCTGTAAGTTTGAGAGAGAACAAACAACTTAAAAATGTTATTGGACTTTTCATCAACACGGTAGTCATTAATTCTAAGATTGATCCACACACTTCGTTTTCGGATAACGTAAACCATATTCAAGCTAATGTTTTTGAATGTTTTAAACATAAATATATTCCTTACGATTTAATAGTAAAAGAAATTAGTCCTGATAGAGAAGATATTAATAACTCGTTATTTAACATAATGTTTGCGTTACATTACGCTACCGATAAACCTAAATTAGAAGGTATAAAATATGATGAGATTCGATTAGATAACAGTACCAGTAAATTTGATTTATCTCTTTCTATAATTATAGAAGACGATCGAATGGGGATGGAAGTAGAATATAATACAAAAATTTTCAATGAAAATTATATCAAGCAGATGTTTGGTCATCACTTTATGACATTACTAGCTAATTTGTCTAACAATGAAAACAAACCTTTAAAGTACCTAGAAATTATGACTGAAGAGGAACAAAATAATATTTTGTTAAACAATATCAAAAAAGAGATGCCTCCTAGAAAGTGTATACATGAATTATTTGAAGATCGAGTTGCAGTAAACCCTCAAGCTATAGCTTTAACATTTAGAGAGCAGACGCTAACATACTTTGAACTCAATCAAAAGTGCAATAAGTTAGCAGGGAAACTTAAACATAAAATTGAGAGCGGGTCCCCAATTGGCATATATATGGATCGTTCAATGGAAATGATTATTTCGATAATAACTGTTTTAAAAATGGGGGGAGTGTACGTACCGCTTAATATAGAGGATCCACCAAAAAGAACAATAAATATTATAAAAAAAGCAAATGTAATATTTGTTTTATCAAATAAAGACAGTAAAGATAAATTAAAGAAATTTATTAATATAGAATCTTATAGTTTTAATGAATCAGATTTACCTATAGATGAATTCATGAATAATCCTTCAACCAAAACAACACCCGAAAGCATGCTTTCAATTTACTTTACTTCCGGCTCTACTGGTGAGCCAAAGGGTGTAATAAATCATCATATTGGTTGGATTAATAGAATGAACTGTATGCAACAGACTCATCATATACAAGTTGGTGACTCTGTACTGCAGAAGACTTTATATACCTTTGATGCATTTGGTTTGGAAGTATTTTGGCCATTATTGTTTGGCGGGAATGTATGTTTGTTAGAGGCTGGAGAACATAGAAATCCTAGATCCATTATTGATGCAATGATAAAACATAAAGTTATCTTTCTTCAAGTTGTGCCTAGTATGTTAAATGAAATAGTCAGAGAATTAAAAAAAGAAGACCTTTCCTGTTTAAGTAGGCATTTGAAATTTATAGCAAGTGCTGGTGAGCCGTTAACATCTAGTTTATATAGAAGTTTGATAAAGAAAATAGATTGCCCTGTTTATAATACATGGGGGCCAACTGAAGCCTCAATTGACGTTACCCAATACTTATGTAGGGAGGAAGATCAATTTAGCGATGAAATTATTTCAATAGGTACACCTATGATGAATAATGAGGTGTATATATTAGACGAAAATCTAAACCCTGTACCTGTGTATGTAACGGGTGATATATATGTATCTGGTATAGGACTAAGTAAGGGATATGTAAATGATCAAGAAAAGACGAGTGCATCATTTATAAATAATCCTTTTAAAAAAGACACAATTATGTATCGAACTGGTGATAAAGGATACTTCCTTGAAGATGGAAATATAAAATTTGTTGGACGTGAAGATAACCAAATAAAACTTAGAGGAATCAGAGTTGAATTAGATGAAATTGAGAGAGTAATTAATAATAGCAAATTAGTCAATCAAGGTGTTGTGAAAGTAATTAATCATAATAATAACTACAAGCTTATAGCATACATTTCATTGATATCTGAGCATAGTTCTGCAATGCAGGAAGTTAAAGAAGAACTGACTTCCAAATTACCAATGTACATGCTGCCAAATCATTATGAGGAAATGAAATCTTTACCGTTGTTGTCCAACGGAAAAATTGATAGAAAATCATTGCCGATACCAAATTTAAGCACAATATCACAGTCAAAATTGGTTTTGCCAAGAACAAACAAGGAACTCATCATCTGTCGATTAATGGGTAATCTATTAGGGCACAATCAAATAGGTATTAATAGTAATTTCTTTGATATAGGAGGTCATTCTTTAAATGCATTTAAATTGCTAAATAGTATCAACCAAGAGTTTAAAATAAATCTCCCTTTAAGTTTTATTTTTAAAAATTCAACTATTGAAAAAATGTGTAAAGTTATTGAAAACAGGAGATGTCTGGAAGTTGAAAAATCAAATATAATTCTGTTACAAAACGGTGATGTAAATAAGGCTCCCTTATTTTTAATACATCCCGGTGGAGGAGGTATTATATGTTACTACGAGTTTGTAAGAAAAATGAATATCGAAAATCCAATTTATGGAATACAGTCTTTAGGGTACGATGACAATAGAGAACCTTTGAAATCTATAAAGCACATGGCAGAAGAGTACATTAAAGGAATCGTAAAAGTGCAGCCCACTGGGCCATATATTTTAGCTGGTTGGTCATTAGGCGGGACAATTGCGTTCGAAATTGCACACCAATTAGAAAAAATGCATAAAACTGTGGATTTTTTAGGATTAATAGATACATATCCTATCGATAGTATGAAAGATAGCCTTAAGGTGGCACAATCCCGCAAAACTCCGATTGAGGCGTGGGCTACAAGGCTAAACATTTCCTTCGATACGGATACAACCCAAAAAGAAAAAATTAAACTAATCCATTCAGAAGTTAAGAACAGAAAAATGATACCCCTAGAGTCAACTATCAATGAAACAAATAAAATCTTAGAAGTAATGTACTGTAATAATATGGCTGCAGAAGATTTCTATTGTGATTACTATTTAAATCACAATATCCATTTATTTAATGTTAATGAATTATCTCATATTAACCCCATACCTTTAGTAGATGCTAATGTGTGGAGAGAAAGAACAACCAAAAAATTATTTATCCATGAGATAGATGGGGATCATCATAATTTAATGGATAAGTCCAAAGTAAGTAAACTTGCTAATACATTTAAAACTTTACTAGAAGATAGGAGGTAAAAAAGTGATTGAACTGAGAAGCGATACCTTTTCTTTGCCTAGTGTAGATATGCTGAATTCTATTAGTGGGGCTATATTAGGTGATGATGTATACGGTTTAGACTTAACTGTTAAAGAATTAGAAAAAAAGGCTGCAAATATGCTAGGCAAGGAAGATGCAATACTTATGCCTTCTGGTACTATGGCAAATTTAGCCTCAATACTCGCCCATTGTCCGAGGGGCTCCAAAGTTTTAGTTGGAAATAAATCTGACATTTATATTTATGAAGCTGGTGGGGCATCCGTATGTGGTGGAGTTATATATGAACCGATTCAAACAGAGACAAATGGTACTTTAAAAATAGGGAATATAGAAAAAGCATTTCCTGTTGATACTGATGATCCACAGTTCGCATTACCTGCGTTACTTTGTATTGAAAATCCTAGTAACCGCACTGGGGGGAATATTCTACCATTAGGATATTTAGAAGAGTTGTTCCATTTTACTAGGGAAAAAGAAATAGCTTTGCATATGGATGGTGCGCGAATTTTTAATGCTGCTATTGCATTACAGATACCGGCAAATCGGATTGCTATATATGCTGACTCGGTGCAGTTCTGTTTATCGAAAGGTTTATCAGCTCCTATAGGGTCAATCGTGGCAGGTACCGAACAATTTGTCAGTAAGGTTAGAAGGATTAGAAAAATGCTCGGTGGGGGGATGAGGCAAGCAGGGATAATTGCGGCACCTGGCATTATAGCGTTAGATAATATGCATCAGACCTTGCAAAAAGATCATAGCAGAGCTAAAAACTTAGCAAGTTACTTAAGTTCAATTAATGAGATTGAACTTAATGCAAATGTAGAAATTAATATGGTTTTTTTTACTTTAAAACCTGAATATTCAATAAATAAATTTATTACTACTTGTGCAATGTTTGGACTAAATATAGATGAGTTAGAGCCAGGGATTATTAGGGCAGTTTTGCATAGGAATATTAGCGATGAAGATATATTAGATACAATAGAAATTATACAAAGAGCTCTACCTCTTTCGAAGAAAGAAGGGGGGATATATCGTTGATACATTTAACAGGTAGGATAACCCAAAAGCCAAATGAACTCGTTAATGCGTACATTTTGGAGCCGCATTTTAGTTACGAAGTAGAAAACTTATTGAAGTACTATGTTGAAATTGAACTTGTCATGAATAAGGAATACGAAAGGCTAGGTTTAATTAGTAATAACGAAAGAATTAAAATAGACGAGGCTCTAACCACTTTAGATGCCTCAATTATAAAGGCTAATCCATTAGAAAACATGTCGGATATATCTTTTGCAATAGAAAAGTACGTTGAAAAAATAATGGAAGATAAACTACCTGATAAATGGCATAGCGATAGAAGCAGAAACGATATACAAAGTTGTGCCCAAATCATGTTGTTAAGAGATCAATTATTAAACCTAGAAAGCCAAGTATCGGGATTGATAAAAAGTTTAATTAATAAGTCTTACGAGTCAATTGATAAGCCGATTCCAGGGCGTACTCATTATCAACCTGCTCAAATTATTACACCTGCCTTTTATTTTATATCAATTGTTGAGGAACTAACTCATATTAGAAATTCACTATTAAATATTTATGATTATGTCAATCAATGTCCATTAGGGGCTGGTTCTATGGCTGGGTTAGAATATGAATGGAACCGAGTGTGGATTGCTAGAGAACTAGGCTTTATAAAACCTAAAAACACTGCACTATCTGCTATAGCATCTAAGCAAGGTCATCTTGAAGTCGCAGCCATGCAAGCAAATTTAGGCGTATTGATTAGTAGATTTGCAACTGATCTTATTGATTGGTTGGTAAATAATTATATAGACTTACCAGATGAGTTATCTGGTATATCTTCAGCTATGCCGCAGAAGAAAAATTATCCAATTATGGAGAGGATTAGAGGTCAAAATTCCCACATGATATCTTTTTATAATGGGTTAACTTTGTCTCAAAAAAATACACCATTTACAAATTTAGTTGAGACGTCTAAAGAAGGAAGTAAATATATACTAGAACTATTTAGGACGACGAACGTAAATCTAAATTTATTAAAAATAGTTATAGAAAATATGAAATTTAATGAAGATAAAATGCTAAAAGACTGTTCAAATGAATTTTTTGGTGGATTTACGCTTGCAAACTACTTATCAAAGGAATACGGAATTCCGAATAGAAAAGCTCAATCCATTGTGGGTTCAGTAATTCGAACAGCTATCGAGAATAATCTAACCCCAATGAATCTGAGCTCACAAATAATACAAGAAGTTAGTGAGAAGCATGGGTATAGTGTGTATATAAAGGATCATCAAATACAAAATCTTTTCTCTGTAAAACAAAACTTAAATAAACAGACTCTAGGATCAACTAATCCATGTTCAGTAGAATCCATGTTGAAAGATTATAAAATAATTAATAAAGAAATTGATGATGTCTGGGATAGTAGAAAGAAACCAAATGATTAAAATTTAGGAGGTTGTAAATTTGTATACTGACATTCTAAATATCCCTAGCAAGCTTCCTGTAAGACAAGAAGGAACCGGAATTTCTAGTGGAACTTTTGGGGAAATGTTGCAAGGAGTACTTACGAACGGTAAACCATTTTTGGTCACACTGCCCATTAATAGGTTTTCTAAAGCAATTTTCAAACCTTCTCTTGCTAAAGAATCAATTGAGGTAATACCTGAATTTAAAGTAAAAGCGAAATGCCTTTGTGAAATGATATTAAGAGATAATAACCTCCCATTAGGAGGTACATTAGAAATAGTGAGTACAATTCCTGTAGGAAAAGGGTTAGCAAGTTCCTCTGCAGACTTAGTAGCTGTGTCAAGGGCAATTGAATCAGCCTATGATTTTACATTAGATATTAATAAATTAGAACAGTATCTTGCTAGTATAGAACCAACAGACGGAGTAATGTACCCATCTATTGTTTCTTATTATCATCGAGAAGCAAAATTAAAAGATTATATTGGTAATGTACCTGCATTAACAATCGTTTCGCACGATGAAGGGGGAGAAATCAATACTATTGACTTTAATAGAAGATATTATAAATATGAAATTGATGTAAAACAAGAATATGAATTATTACTAAAAAAATTAATTACTGCAATAAACAACAATGATTATAAAGGGATTGGCGAAATTACAACAAGAAGTGCGATTTTACATCAAAACGTTTCTCCAAAGAGAACTTTAAATCAAATGATAGATATAAATAATGAAATTAATGGACTAGGTGTTGTGATAGCACACAGTGGCACTTATATAGGTATTTTAATTTCTCAACATGATGAAGAGTATTATGAAAAATTAGGCATTGCCAAACAACTTATTAGCAAACTATCGGATGATGTTCAGGTAATGCACACTATTAACCAAGGAGAGAAATGCTATGGAAAACAATTTAATTGACTCCATTGGAAATACACCTCTGGTTAAGTTGAGTCAATCGAATATTTATGCCAAATTAGAATTGTTAAACCACTACGGTATGAAGGATAGAGTTGCTAAAAATATTCTTTTACAAGCTAAAAAAGATGGTAGTCTAAAACCAAATGCTACAATTATAGAAAGCTCTTCAGGAACTATGGCACTGGGAGTAGCAATGGTTGGTACGGCACTTGGTCACGAGGTTATTATAGTAACGGATCCGAGAATTGATCCATTGACTTTAGTGAAATTAAAAACATTAGGTGCTAATGTGCATATCGTTGAAAAGATGAATGAGCATGGTTGGCAAGGTGCTCGGCTTGAATATGTATATGAGCTTTTCAAGATTTTCCCAAATCATTTTTGGCCAAAACAATACGAGAATCCTAATAATCCAGGAGCGTATAAGACACTTGCTAATGAGCTTATGAAAGAATTAAAAAATATCGATTACTTAGTTGGCGCCGTAGGTAGTGGAGGCTCATTATGTGGAATAGCAAGTCAACTTAAACGATATAATAAAAATCTAAAAGTTATAGCTGTTGATAGTGCAGGTAGTGTGATTTTTAATCAACCTTTAAAGAGTAATAGACTTCAAGGTGGATTAGGAAATAGCATAAAACCCCAAAATGTAAATTATGACATAATTGATGAGGTACACTGGCTAAACGACAACGAGGCTTTTGAATCGACCTTAAGATTAGGAGAAAAAGAGAAAATATTTGCAGGTAACAGCTCTGGGTCAGTGTATACAGTTGCATCTTGGATTAGTAAACAGATTAGTAGTGATAAGGTAATTGTAGCGATTTTTCCTGATAGAGGAGATCGATACCATAATTCAATATATAGTAAGCAATTCTGGAATGAGAACAATCTAAAACTAGGGACCATTCCTAATAACCCTACTATGGTTACAGAAGGTGATGTAGTAGAAAGTTGGTCGTACTCAAATTTACGGGGGGATAGTATTGAATACGAAGAAACCAAACATAATTCTATTCATAGAGTCTAATACAACCGGTACAGGAAAAAAAGCATTTGATGTTGTTAAAAAACTTGGGTATGAAGGGCTTCTTTTAACCAATGATTTTTCTCAATATAATGGTTTTGAAGGGATAGAGTATCTAACTTGTGATACTAATAACATTAAGGAACTAAGTTCTACAATTGAATATATAGGAGTAGAATCTATTGTTGGTATCATGAGTACCAGTGAATACTATATAGAAATATCTGCTGAACTTGCAAACCAATATGGCTACAATGGTAATAATCCAAATTTTATTAGAAACTATAGAGATAAGGCACTTCTCCGAACCAAACTCTCAAAGAAAAAACAAATCATGCAACCAAAATACAGAATAATAGAAAAATATGGAGATTTAAAGAACTATAATGATGAGATTAGCTTTCCGTGTATTGTAAAGCCTACTGAAGATAGTGGGTCAAATGATGTTAAATTATGCTTTTCTGATAAAGAAGTCGGTGACCACGTCAATGTGATTTTACAGAAAGATACAAATATGCGAAACCAGAAAATGTACCCAAAAGTCTTGATTGAAGAGTATATCGAAGGGAGAGAATTCAGTGTTGAGTTCTTCGTAAATAAAGAAGAATTCAACTTAATAGGTATTACAGAAAAGACAACTATGGGTATGCCTTTCTTTGTTGAAAGCAGGCACATATTCCCTGCTTGCATTTGTCAAGATACTAAAAAACTTATTCTTCAAACTGTTTCAATTGCAATTGAAGAATTGGGATACTTAAGAGGGGCACTCCATGCTGAAATTAAAGTCTATAAAGGCAATTGTTATATTATAGAGATTAATCCTAGATTGGCTGGTGGTATGATACCAGAACTAGTAAAACTGTCGACAGGAATTGATATTCTTGAGCAACATATACTTTCAATTTTAAATAAAAGAGAAATTAAAAAAATTAACATTGATAGCTTTGCTGGTATACAGTTTATTACTGCACCTTCTGATGGTATTTTAGAACAAATCAGTGGTATTGAAGAAATAAAAAACTTACCTGAATTTCACTTGGTCTCAATTAATGCTAAAGCAGGTACAATGATTAGAAAAGCTAGAAACTCCTCTGATCGATTGGGGTATATTATACTTAAATCGAATTCCTATAATGATTTAAATGATAAATTAAACTATATTATTGAAAAAATAAACATTAAGCAAAATGGATATTTAACTACCTGACTTTTGTGAACCTGCATGATAGGTGTACTGCAAAAGAAGGAAGATAGAGGTCGTGTTTCTAAAACATTAATCAAATACATGGATCAGCTAGGCTGCTTAGAGGGGATGACTGATACTAATCAGCTAACACTTTTCTAATATCGATTGTGGGATTAAATTAAGGTATCAGATATAATGTTCACAAATAATACGGATAAAGTGAATTCTTTATGACTAAATAAAGTGTCTATTCAAATTTCAGACATAACAATGGCTATATACAACTGTTGTCTAGTTGAAGGAAATTTGCATTGTGCTGTAAACTATGCTATCCTTATGGTAATAATTTGTTGATATTTTTCCAGCAAAAGAGTGGGACCTTCCCGCTCTTTTCTGTTGTTATACCGTAGCAAAACAAATTTTTGACTAACAGCAGGTAAGACCGTTAAATTTCACCAAAGCTACTGGTGGAATTTCTGTTTTATTACGCCAGAATTTGATAGATACAGGAGGAAATAATGAGCAAAGTACCATCTTTAATTGAAGAGCTCGCCAAACCGATTGTTGAAGAGTTAAATCTTGAGCTTGTAGATGTCGAGTTCGTAAAAGAAGGACGTAACTGGTTTTTACGTGTTTATGTGGATACACCTGAAGGTGGAATTGACATTGAACAATGTGCTCAAGTTAGTGAACGACTAAGTTTGCTATTGGATGAAAATGATCCAATTACACAAAACTATTATTTAGAAGTTTCTTCACCTGGAGCAGAACGTCCATTAAAAAAAGATACTGATTTTGAAAATGCGATTGGCAAATTTATTTATGTTAAAACCTATGAGCCCATCAAGGACATGAAGGAATTCCAAGGCTACTTAACGTCATACGATGAACATACATTAGTGATGGAAGTACGCATTAAAACGCGTAAAATTACAGTAACAATTGAACAAGAAAAAATCGCATTGGCACGACTAGCCATCGATTTTTAAGCATAATGCATATTTAGGAGTGAAAACAAAAATGAGTAGTGATTTGTTAGATGCGCTAAATGCGCTAGAAGAACAAAAAGGAATTTCAAGAGATGTGTTAATTGAAGCAATAGAAGCGGCATTAGTTACAGCTTACAAACGCAACTTCAATCAAGCACAAAATGTTCGTGTTGACTTAAATTTAGATAAGGGCTCTATTCGTGTCTTTTCACGCAAAGATGTTGTTGAAGAAGTAGAAGATGACCGTTTACAAATCTCTGAAGAAGATGCTAAGGCTATCAACCCTGCATACCAGTTGGAAGATGTGGTTGAGCAGGAAGTAACACCTCGAAACTTTGGTCGTATTGCTGCACAGACAGCGAAACAAGTTGTAACACAACGTGTTCGCGAAGCAGAACGCGGCTTAATTTACGAGCAATATGTGGACCGTGAAGATGATATCGTGACGGGTGTAGTTGAGCGTCTAGATGCTCGTAATATTTACGTAGGTCTTGGAAAAGTAGAGGCTGCATTACCACAAAACGAACAAATTCAAGGTGAAACATACCATCCACACGAGCGCATCAAAGTTTATATTACAAAGGTTGAACGTACAACGCGCGGACCGCAAGTTATTGTTTCACGTACACATCCTGGTTTATTACGCCGCTTATTTGAAATGGAAGTACCTGAAATTTATGAAGGTATTGTAGAAATTAAATCAATTGCTCGTGAAGCAGGAGATCGTTCTAAAATTTCTGTTTATGCACATAACGAAGAGGTAGATCCAGTAGGTTCATGTGTAGGAGCAAAAGGCGCTCGTGTGCAAACAATTGTAAATGAATTAAACGGCGAAAAAATCGATATCGTTGAATGGTCAGAAGACCCGGTTGTATTTGTAGCAAATGCTCTTAGCCCATCTAAAGTTTTAGATGTTCAAGTCAATGAAGAAGAAAAATCTACTACTGTTGTTGTTCCAGACTATCAACTATCACTAGCAATTGGTAAACGTGGTCAAAATGCTCGTTTAGCTGCTAAGCTAACTGGCTGGAAAATTGATATTAAGAGTGAAACAGATGCACGTGAGTTAGGCATTTATCCATCTGCAACAAGCACTTTCATACCTGCTGAGGATGAAGAAAGTGATTTTGATGATGTGACAGTTGACTTATATCAAGACGACGAAGAATAAGTAAGAAAGCCCGTGTGACTTGTTAGCTGCCATTATTCAGTGGGCGTTGGGCTGCGTCGACTGAATAATGGCAGAGCCTACATTGGAAAATATTATGGTTAAATTCTGAATATATAACAATGTAGTGCATGGCTGGTCCACCTCTTACGACAAGCTTCAGAGAGGAAAGGTGATTCTTATGGCTATTAATAAAAAAGTACCTCTTCGAAAATGCGTAGCAACCGGAGAAATGCTAACAAAGAAAGAAATGATTCGTGTCGTTCGTTCGAAAGAGGGCGAAGTAAGTGTAGATGTTTCCGGGAAAAAACCCGGACGTGGTGCCTATGTTTCTAAATCGGAGGAAGCGATTGCAATCGCCCGTAAGAAAAATGTTTTAGGGCATCAACTTGATGTAAAAATCCCTGAAGAAATCTACGATGAACTTATTTTGATGATTCGTAGGGAGTCTATATTATGATCAATCAAGCAGTGCATAATTTGCTTGGAATAGCGGCAAGAGCCCGTAAAGTGATTTCAGGAGAAGAGTTAGTAGTAAAGGAAGTCCGCAATGGTAATGCTAAGATAGTACTGCTTGCAAACGACGCTTCTAAAAACTCTAGCAAAAAAATTCAAGATAAATGCACGTACTACAACGTTGAGTATCATGTAATTGGTGATCGTTATGATCTAGGACATGCTACAGGTAAGGAGGCCCGAGTGGCTTTAGCTATTACCGATAAAGGTTTTGCAAGCAAATTGTCTAGTCTACTCAACGAAAAATAATCGGGGGTGAGCAGATGACCAAAATCAGAGTTCATGAATATGCGAAACAAGTGAATAAAACGAGTAAAGAGGTTATTGAAGCACTAAATAAATTAAATGAGAGCGTAACAAATCATATGTCAATGTTAGAAAAAGACACAGTGATAAAGTTAAACCAAACATTTAAAAATAGTAAAGATGTGAAGCAACCTACTCAAAATGTATCGCAAAAACAACAGCAACCGGTGAAAAAGCAAGAAGGGCAAAAGCAACAATCTGCTACTTCTAAGCCTAAAACAAGTAATCAGCAACAAACGCGTCAAAACTCAAATTCGTCTAACGAAAAATCTAAGAATATAAAAGGTAATCAAAATAAAAATATGACACAAAATAATAACAATAATAATAATAATAATCGCAGAGGTGGCGGTGGTTACAACCAACGTCCAAAACCAGGAATCCATGGCGGGAAACGTCGCCATCCAAAAACACATCAACCAACTCTACCAGTGAAACAAAAGGAATTACCAGAAAAAATTACTTTTGTTGAATCACTTTCTGTAGCGGAATTAGCAAAAAAATTACACCGTGAGCCATCAGAAATTATTAAAAAATTATTTATGCTTGGTGTAATGGCAACAATTAACCAAGAATTAGATAAGGATGCAATTGAATTACTTTGCGCAGACTATGGTGTAGAAGTTGAAGAAGAAATTCGTGTAGATATTACGGATTTAGAAACACACTTCGAACAAACAGAAGAAATTAACGAGGCGGACTTATCAGAACGTCCTCCTGTAGTAACAATTATGGGTCACGTTGACCATGGTAAAACTACATTGTTAGACTCTATTCGCAATACTAAAGTTACAGCTGGAGAGGCTGGAGGTATTACTCAGCATATCGGTGCTTATCAAGTAACTGAAGGCGACAAAAAAATTACGTTCCTTGATACACCAGGACACGCTGCGTTTACAACTATGCGTGCGCGCGGTGCGAAAGTAACGGACTTAACGATTTTAGTAGTGGCTGCGGATGATGGCGTTATGCCACAAACAGTAGAAGCAATTAACCACGCAAAAGCAGCAGAAGTACCAATTATTGTTGCAGTCAATAAAATGGATAAACCTTCAGCTAATCCAGACCGTGTGATGCAAGAGTTAACAGAGCATGGCCTAGTTCCTGAAGCTTGGGGTGGCGAAACTATTTTCGTACCAATCTCTGCATTAAAAGGTGAAGGCATTGACACATTACTTGAAATGATTTTACTTGTTGCTGAAGTTGGAGAATTAAAAGCGAGCCCTAATCGCTTAGCACTTGGTACAGTAATTGAAGCACAGCTAGATAAAGGTCGAGGCTCTGTTGCAACGCTTTTAGTACAAGATGGAACATTAAAAGTAGGGGACCCAATTGTTGTCGGCCATACTTATGGACGTGTACGTGCTATGGTGAATGACAAAGGCCGTCGTGTGAAAGAAGCTGGACCATCAACGCCAGTTGAAATCACAGGTTTAAACGATGTACCACAAGCTGGCGACCGTTTCGTTGTCTTTGAAGACGAAAAAACAGCACGTCAAGTTGGAGAAACTCGTGCAATGACAGCGATTCAAGCACAACGTTCAGAAAAACAACGCGTAACGCTTGATAACTTATTCGAACAAATGAGTCAAGGCGAAATGAAGGAGCTTAACTTAATTGTTAAAGCTGACGTTCAAGGTACTGTAGAAGCTATGGCTGCATCATTAATGAAAATTGATGTTGAAGGCGTAAACGTAAAAATTATTCACACTGGCGCTGGAGCGATTACAGAATCAGATATTTCTCTTGCTGCGGCTTCTAATGCAATTGTTATCGGCTTCAACGTTCGTCCAGATGTCAATGCAAAACGTGCAGCAGAAGAAGAAGGCGTAGATATTCGTCTACACCGCATTATCTATAAAGTAATCGAAGAAATTGAACAAGCAATGAAAGGTATGCTTGATCCAGAATTCGTAGAAAAAATTATTGGTCAAGCAGAAGTTCGACAAACAATTAAAGTATCAAAAGTTGGTACAATTGCTGGTTCATACGTAACAGAAGGTAAAGTAACTCGTGATTCAGGCGTACGTGTGATTCGCGATAACGTAGTAATTTTTGAAGGTGAATTAGATACACTTAAACGTTTCAAAGATGAAGTAAAAGAAGTTGCCCGTGGTTACGAATGTGGTATTACAATTACAAACTTCAACGATATTAAAGAAGGCGACATTATCGAAGCCTATATTATGGAAGAAGTTAAACGTGCTTAATGATTGTTTACGCAGAGGTTGAATTCATTATTCAAACTGCCCATTCGTTGAAGGAAAAACGTGCTGTCTTACAGCGTATGATTACCCGCACGAAACAAAAATTTAATGTATCCATCGCGGAAATTGATCATCAAAATGTATGGCAACGCACGAAATTAGCGCTTGTTGCTGTTTCTTCTTCAAAAGAAGCAGCCGAGCGTGAAATTAATCACGCGCTCCACTACTTACAGTCAAATCCATCTTGGGAACAGCTTAATGTGTGGCGAGACTATCTATAAGTAACATTAGAAGTTGTGTTGTTTGATTTACCAACCTGCATGAAAATAGATGTGTAAGTAAGGACACAACTTTCTGTACATCGAAATTGAGGTGACAAACTATGTCTCTACGCTCAAACCGTGTCGCTGAGCAAATGAAAAAAGAGCTTGGCGAGATTATTGGACGTAAAATTAAAGATCCGCGTGTTGGTTTCGTTACTGTTACTGGTGTTGAGGTGACAGGTGATTTACAGCAAGCGACAATTTATATTACAACTCTAGGCAATGAACGTGAAAAAGAGGACACACTAAAAGCCTTATTAAAGGCTTCTGGTTTTATTCGCTCAGAAATCGGTTCACGAATCCGTTTACGTCGTACACCAGAACTAATTTTTGAATTCGATTCATCGATTGAATATGGGAACCGTATTGATACATTGCTACGTGGTTTACACGAAGAATAAGCTTAACTTAAAAAAGTCTGCCATATGCATGTTCATGCAGGCAGGCTTTTTATATTTATCGGAAATGCAATAAAACATTTTGTGACTCTATTTTTTTACAGGCGTGTTAATTAGGAAACAATAGGTTTATTATTGAGCGATAAAGAGATTTTTTTTGCTATTTTGTTAATATACGCCCATTTTTAACTGATTGTAGCGTAGGGCTACTCGACTCCCACGGGAAAGCGAGACAGACGAGACCCTGCACGGAGCGAAGCAGAGGGAGCGGCTCGCTCGCCCGCAGGAAGCCTTGCTCTGCGCGAAAGCGAAGCGGCAGCGACAAATGTTTTCTGTAGCGAAAGCGAAGCGGCAGCTACAAAGCGAGTAGCCCGTAGCGGAAATCAGAGCCTTCTATTTATTGAGATGGATAAAAATGGTTAATCAACACGCCTGTTATTTTTATTGGATATTAGGAGGGAATTTATGAACGGTATTTTACCGCTTTGGAAAGAACGTGGCATGACAAGTCATGATTGCGTCTTTAAATTACGAAAAATTTTACGTACTAAAAAGGTTGGCCATACTGGCACACTTGATCCAGGTGTTGAGGGGGTTCTTCCCATTTGTATAGGTCAAGCAACACGCATCGCAGAGTATTTAACGGATACAGGAAAAACCTATGAAGCTGTTATTTCAATTGGCCGTACAACGACAACGGAGGATGCAGAAGGAGAAACAGTTGAGCAAGATCCTACGGATAAAAAGTTCACACGTACTCAATTGCAAGAAGTTTTAGCCTCGCTAACAGGTGTCATTCAACAAACGCCACCAATGTTTTCAGCTGTCAAAGTAAATGGTAAACGTCTCTATGAATATGCTCGAAAAGGCGAAATTGTAGAAAGACCGACACGTCAAGTAACTATTTATGCATTAGAACTACTAGATGATGTAGAAATATATGAAGGGCAAGAAATTACATTCCCAGTACGTATAGCGTGTAGTAAAGGGACGTATATTCGAACACTAGCTGTGCAAATCGGAGCGGCGCTTGGCTATCCTGCGCATATGAAAGAGCTCGTACGCACAGCCTCAGGTACGTTTACACAAGAAAATTGCTTTACGTTGGCACAAGTTGCTGAACTGATGGAAGGTGAACAAATTGATACATGCATTTTACCAGTTGAGTATGCATTAACGGATTATCCATATATGGAGATCACTTCCGTAAACGAAAAAGAAATTTTCAATGGACAAGTGCTTCCCGCAGATGCATTATTAAAGATACATGATAAAATTGTTTTTGGAATCAGTGGGAAAGCAATTGCGGTCTATCATGCCCATCCTACAAAGGAAGGGTTTATGAAGCCACATAAGATGTTTCCAACGATAGAGTAGGAGGATTTTTAGTATGGAGGTCATTCATTTAAAATACCCACACCAACTACAGCAACGAGAAAGCATGCAGCCATATTCATTGGCTCTTGGTTTTTTTGATGGTGTACATAGAGGGCATCAGGCAGTTATTAAGGCGGCGAAAGAAGAAGGAGACAAGCGCCAAATTCCAACGGCTGTTATGACATTCGATCCACATCCTTCTTTAGTGCTTGGCGGACGTAACGAAAAAGTATTTTATATAACGTTATTACAGCAAAAATTGCAGCTTTTTGAAGAACAGGGTGTTGATACAATATTTGTTGTACATTTCACATCTGATTTTGCAAAGCTTTCACCTGATGCATTTATTGATACATTTATTCGTGGGTTGAACATTCAACATGTTACAGCTGGCTTTGATTATTCTTTTGGTGCATTTGGGAAAGGTACAATGGAAGAAATGCGTGCATTGAGTAATGGAGATTACGGCGTAACGGTTGTTGAAAAGAAAACTGATGATATTGAAAAAATTAGCTCTACACGTATCCGTAAGCTTTTGCAAGACGGAGATATGGAGGAAGCAAGATTACTCCTAGGACGTCCATTTGAAGTTACGGGAATCGTTGTACATGGTGATAAGCGAGGACGCACAATCGGTTTCCCAACTGCAAATGTCCAAGCGTTAGAGGGAACTTATATTCCAGCAAGCGGTGTATATGCGGTTCGAGTACTTGTGCAAAATAACTGGTATGATGGTGTATGTAATGTAGGCTATAAACCAACATTTAAAGATCCAAACGACAAACAATTATCTATCGAAGTCCATATATTAAACTTCGAAAAAAATATTTACGGTGAAGAAGTGCATGTCGCTTGGTATAAACGTATAAGAAGTGAACGAAAATTCGATGGCATTGAAGCTTTGAAAGCGCAAATCGAAAAAGATAAACAGGAAGCAATTGAATATTTTGGGATCATCGCCGAAAGTTAAAACGTACGCCATGAGTTGATTGGAGTGGAGGTTGGGCGACTCCTTGGGGATCAGCAATAGAGGAACGAAGGCTAAAAGCATCACATCCTGTGATAACGCCTTCGTGACCAACCTCGTGTTGGCCCGAGACCCTGGAGCGCTAGCGAAGCGGCTCATCGGACGCCCCCAGGAAGCTTTGCTCTGTGCGAAAGCGTAGTGCTAACGTAGCGGCAGCAACAAAGCGCCCAACCGGAACGGAAATCAACCACACACGTTATGGTGATGAACCATATTTTATTGAGATCTAACAGAGACTTCAAATAAAGTTTATTAATGTAAATCAAATCTGCTTTAGCCAATGAATAGGTGCTTATGTTAACACTTGCTTGACCTTTTGATTTATGGTAACATTCATAAGTGCATAATATGCTTAACCTTAGCTCGGTATATCGATGACTCCAACGTTTACTGTGCTAATGGCGATTAACAATTATTTAGGAGGTCCATACAAATGGCTATTACAAATGAACGTAAAAATGAAATTATTGCTGAGTACCGTACTCACGAAAGTGACACTGGTTCTCCAGAAGTACAAGTTGCAGTATTAACAGCGGAAATCAACGCTCTAAATACTCACTTACGTACACACAAAAAAGATTTCCACTCTGAGCGTGGTCTTCTTAAAATGGTAGGTCGTCGTCGTCACCTATTAAAATATCTTCGTGAAACTGACGTACAACGTTACCGTGAACTAATCACTCGTTTAGGCTTACGTCGCTAATTGTCGATCTAAAAGCGGGATTAATCCCGCTTTTTCTTTATGTTTATAAACATTAAGAAGACATTAACTTTACTATTGCGAAAAAAGCATATATGACACGAAATTCAAGCAAAAAAACTTGGTTTCAATCGAATACAGAAATAAATCCTAAATAAATTGGCAATAACTGAATTTAAATGTATGATTATTTGATGAAATATTTAGCATAGAACAAGCATTTTTGGTACACTTACTATTAGTACATACAGACGAAGTAAGTGTTTTTATAATAGAGAGGGGTTCATTGAATGAACGAAAAGAAAGTCTATTCCTATGAATGGGCTGGCCGTCCACTTGTAATCGAAGTTGGACAGTTAGCAAAACAAGCAAATGGGGCCGTATTAGTACGCTATGGTGATACATCTGTACTTTCAACTGCAACAATGTCAAAATCACCGAAGCCACTTGATTTCTTCCCATTAACAGTAAACTACGAAGAACGTTTATACGCAGCGGGTAAAATTCCTGGTGGCTTTATTAAGCGTGAAGGACGTCCATCTGAAAAAGCAATACTAGCAAGCCGTTTAATAGACCGTCCGATTCGTCCAATGTTCCCAGACGGTTTCCGTAATGAAGTACAAGTGATTTCGATGGTCATGTCTAACGATCCGGATTGTACGTCTGAAATGGCTGCAATGCTTGGTTCATCAATAGCGTTAGCTATTTCAGATATTCCATTCGACGGACCGATTGCAGGTGTACAAGTTGGATATATCGACGGTAAATTTATCGTGAACCCAACAGTGGAACAATCTAATCAATCAACAGTCCATTTATCTGTAGCAGGTAACAAGGATGCTATCAACATGGTTGAAGCAGGTGCACTAGAAGTACCAGAGGAAATAATGCTAGAAGCCATTATGTTCGGTCATGAAGAAATCCAAAAAATTATTGCTTTCCAAGAGCAAATCGTTGCAGAAGTAGGAAAAGAAAAATTATCTATAACATTATTTGAAATTGATGAAGCGATTCAAGCAGATATAAAAGCAGCTTGTGAGACAGACATGCATGATGCTATTCAAACTGCTGAAAAGCATGCACGTGATGAGGCTATTAAAGCGGTAAAAGACCGTGTTATTGCTTCTTATGAAGAGCAAGAAGCTGATGATGTAACAATGAAGCAAGTTTATACAATTCTAGATAAAATGGTTAAAGACGAAGTACGTCGTCAGATTACAGAAGATAAAGTACGTCCAGATGGTCGTAAGTTAGACGAAATCCGTCCACTTTCTTCTGAAACAGGCATATTGCAACGTACACACGGTTCAGCATTATTTACGCGTGGACAAACACAAGCCCTTTCTATTTGTACATTAGGTGCACTTGGGGATGTACAAATTATCGACGGTTTAGGTGTAGAAGAATCAAAACGCTTTATGCATCACTATAACTTCCCTCAATTCTCTGTAGGGGAAACTGGCCCAATTCGTGGACCAGGTCGTCGTGAAATCGGACATGGTGCATTAGGAGAGCGTGCTCTTGATGCGGTTATTCCAGATGAATCTGTATTCCCATATACAATCCGTTGTGTATCGGAAGTACTTGAATCAAACGGTTCTACATCTCAAGCTTCTATCTGTGCTTCAACGTTAGCGATGATGGATGCTGGTGTTCCATTAAAGGCACCTGTAGCAGGTATTGCAATGGGTCTTATTAAAAAAGGAGAACACTACTCTATTTTAACGGATATTCAAGGTATGGAAGACCACCTTGGAGATATGGACTTTAAAGTTGCAGGTACAGCTAAAGGTGTAACAGCACTTCAAATGGACATTAAAATTGATGGTTTATCACGTAATATTTTAGAAGAAGCATTAACACAAGCTAAAATTGGTCGTATGCACATTTTAGAATCAATGATTGCTACTCTTGCAGACCCACGTGAAAAATTATCTAAATTCGCACCGAAAATTGTTATCGTGAAGATTAATCCTGATAAAATTCGCGATGTCATCGGACCTGGTGGTAAACAAATTAACAAAATTATTGAAGAAACTGGCGTAAAAATTGATACGGAGCAAGATGGTACAATTTACATCTCTTCTGCAGATGAAGAAATGAACGCTCGTGCAAAACAAATTATCGAAGACATCGTACGTGAAGCAAAAGTTGGCGAGTATTACTTATCAACAGTTAAACGTATTGAAAAATTCGGTGCGTTCTGTGAAATATTCCCTGGAAAAGATGGCTTACTTCACATTTCTGAAATTCAAGAGGAACGTACAAAACAAGTTGAAGATGTATTAAAACTGGGCGATCAATTACTTGTAAAAGTTATTGAAATTGACAAGCAAGGTCGTGTGAATTTATCTCGTAAAGTTGTGATTCAAGAGGAAAAAGAACGCGCTGAGCAAGATAAATAATAAATTGTAGAAAAGGCTGCGTATAATGCGCAGCCTTTTTTAAATCAAGTATAAGGAATTTGGTTCAATAAGGGATATTTTGGGGGAAGCTTCACATTATGGTTCATCACTAAAAGTCGTGGATGACTTTTGGTAAAACGTAAATAAGTTGATTGAAGTGGAGAATGGGCGACTCCTTGGGGATTAGCGTCACAGATGAGACCCTGGAGCGAGCAATTAGGGGAACGAAGGCTAAAAGCATCACGTCCTGTGATAACGCCTTCGTGACCAACATCCTGCCCAGGAAGCTTTGCTCTGTGCGAAAGCGAAGCGTCAGATACAAAGCGTCCAGTCGGAACGGAAATCAACCACACGTTTTGGTGATGACCCCACATTATGCCTTTGATGTAGAACCAGAGATAAATTGGGGGAGATTTTTTGGTACAAGTACATACATGTCAGAATGGTGTGCGTATTGTGTCTGAGCAAATCGATCATGTAAGATCCGTTGCGCTAGGCATTTTTGTTAATGCAGGATCTCGTTATGAGCTACCTGAGGAAAATGGTATTACGCATTTTATAGAACATATGCTTTTTAAAGGGACAAAAACTCGAACAGCTCGCCAAATTGCTGAAGAATTTGACCGAATTGGTGGAGAATTAAATGCCTTTACATCCAAGGAAAACACTTGTTATTATGCAAAGGTTTTAGACCATCATGCTGAGCTTGCAGTTACAATATTAGCTGATATGTTCTTTAATTCTACGTTTGCAGGGGAAGAGTTAGAGAAGGAAAGACAAGTGGTACTAGAGGAAATATTAATGAGTGAAGACGCAGCTGATGACGATGTTCATGAAAAGCTATGGGGAGTCATGTATCCAAACGACGCACTCGGTCGTCCAATTCTCGGAACTGCGGCTACTTTAAAAACATTTACAGCAGATATGATACGTAATTACATGGCTAAACATTATGGTCCAGAATCAGTTGTTATTTCAATAGCGGGAAATATTTCTGCGAAGCTCATGCAAACAATTGAAGACTTATTTGGCCAATATCAGCCATCTCCACTTGCGGTTGAGCCTGTGCTTTCGAATCCTCATTTTTATCCAGGAGAGGTCTCTAAAACTCGCGATACGGAGCAAGCGCATTTGGCTATTTCTTATCCAGCAATTGGTGTAAAGGATCCAGATATGTATAGCTTTATTGCACTTAATAATATTATTGGTGGTAATATGAGCTCTCGTTTGTTCCAAGAAGTACGCGAAGAACGTGGTTTAGCCTATTCAATATTTTCTTACCAATCTTGTTATGCGGATGTTGGAGCATTTACGATTTATGGTAGTACAAGTCGTCAACAATTATCACAGCTTCAACATACAATTGATGCGACATTACTTGATATCGTAGCAGGTGGCGTGACAGAGGAAGAACTTATGAATGCGAAGGAACAGCTGAAGGGTAGTTTTGTACTCGGTCTAGAGGGGACAGGTGCTCGTATGAATCGCAACGGTACAAGTGAGTTAGTACATCGTAAACATCGTTTAGTAGATGAAGTATTAGCGTCAATCGATGCCGTCTCAATGGAATCGATCGAGCGCTTAATAGCTAAAATCTTGAAAGTTGAGCCAGCCATTTCAATTATTGGCCCAGAAGATTAAAAAAAGGTTGCCGTTAATAGGCAACCTTTTCTCGATTTTGTTGCTTTAAAAAACCTCTCTTGCTAAATATAAGGTATGGCTTTGACGAAAAATATAATTACTAATGAGTATACTTATTAGTGTAGGAATTAACATAATGATCAAATTTTCCGCTATTTGAGATAAATAGTAATGAATAGGGAAATTAATTATAAAGATAAGGAAGATGGCTATTATCATTCTAAAATAACGCATCCGCTTTTCTAGATGATGGATATAAAACTGGATGGAGATGAGTAAAGAAGCACTGCTAATATAGGCGAAGTACATGGCAAAATGCTCTGGAAAATTATCGTCAGCTGCGGTTTGTGAAAAATAAGCAGGTACTATGAGAACAAAAAGTAGCATCACGATGCCGTGACAATATAGAAAATCAGCTTGTAGCTGTGTTTTTCTTGTCAAAGGTAGACTATTCACAAACAATTCCCAATTTACTTTTTGATCGTCCTTATAGATCCCTTCCACAATGGAAGCAGAAAAAACTGCAGCAAATATTACTATTGCGGGATTATCTAAAAAAGGTATTTCCATATAACTTATGATCGTACAAATAATAACTGCAAAAAGAATAGACCATTTTTGGATCATTATTCTTTGTAAAAGTAAAGCCTGCATTTACTCTTTCCCTCCTAGAATTCTTTGTGTTGATAAATTGCGGTTGAAATGAGAGAGGACAACCATAAGATTAAAAGTCCAGCAACAGGAGCAAAAAACATATACTGTTTTAAGTTGGATAATAGTAATGTCATATCTGGAAAATACTCTTTTAAAAGACCAAATAAAAAACCAGGTATGAAGCAAAGAGCAATAAGAACCATTCTTCCTTTTATAGAACCGAATTTAATGTAGATCGGTAATAAAAGTGCTAGCATACAAAAGGCTAATGTCACAAGAAGACTAAATGTTGGAAAAAACTCTGCTGATGCCCAGTTATTCATAAAACGATGAATAATAAAGACAATCGGTAGTGCGAGTATAAGCCCAAAAAGCATAAGAAGGATACTAAGTATATATTTACTAAGTACTATGTCCCCTTTTGAAATGGGGAAAGTATTTGCATATTTATCCCAACTGCTTTGTTCATCATAGGTAAGAGCAGTTATAGTTTGAAAGGTCACGATAAATATAATTATTGTAAAGAGCATTAACCCTTGTTGCATAAAAATTGATATAAATAGGAAGAAAATTAGCACGAAAGCCTGTGTTTTTAGTTGACGTTGAATCGTCATTAAATCTTTTAAGATAAGACCTGCCATGTTCAAACACTACCTTTCACATAAAATAGCATGATATCTTCTATAGATGGCTTTTCAAGGCAGAATACCTCATTTACTTCATTTTTTAAAACTAAAGCTTCTGTTCCAAAGGTGCCATTACGTTTTCTTATAATGGCATGTTCTGGTATTACACTTACCTCTTCATTATTTCCTTTAAATATGCCGTACTCATAGACAAGTACATCTTTACTTTCGCTAAATAAAATTTCCCCATTATGAATGAATGTAATGTAGTCAGCTATCTTTTCTAAATCACTTGTTATATGAGAAGAAAATAGGATGCTATGTGTTTCATCCTGCATAAACGTTAAAAACAAATCGAGAATTTCATCACGAATAATTGGATCTAGCCCACTCGTAGGTTCATCTAAAATTAATAGCTTTGGATGATGCGACATGGCTAATGCAATGGACAGCTTCATCCTCATTCCTCGAGATAATTCTTTTACCTTCTTCCTCACTGGAATTTTAAATTGTGCTAATCGTTCAAAATAATAACCTGAATCCCATGTTTTAAATACTTTTTTCATAAATTTGTCGAGCTGCGTCGCATTGAGCGTTTCAGGCACATGTAAATCGTCAAAAACCACACCGATGTCGTTTTTTATCGATAATTCATGTTCGACAACATCCTTACCAAATAGCAAAATTTCGCCATGTTCTTTTTTAAGTAAGTTAAGTATGCATTTAATTGTAGTAGACTTCCCAGCACCGTTTTCTCCTACAAAACCCATGACAGTGCCTTGAGGTACTGAAAAACTTACATCATTAAGAGAAAACCCTTCAAAGCTTTTCTGTAAATCATAAACTTCAATAGCATTCATTTAGTTGTCCTCCTCCAAAATTAATGAAAGTAACTCCTGTAATTCCTCTTTTGTTAGCCCTGCAGTTTTGGCCGTTTTCACTGCCAGTTGCATATGCTTTTCAACTTGACGCAATAATTCCTCGCGTAGAAAATCCTGATTTCGTTCTGTAACAAAACTTCCTTTTCCGGCTACCGTTTCAATAAATCCATCTCGCTCTAAATCAGCATAAGCTCGCTTCGTTGTCATAACGCTAATTTTTAAATCCTTTGCAAGTGCACGGATAGATGGTAGTGCGTCACCTGCTTGTAATTTATTGGCTAGTATCGCTTCCTTAAGCTGTACGGTTATTTGCTCATAGATGGGTTTATCACTGGCATTGCTTAAATGAATATGCACAAATTTCTCACCTCACACAACTGTATATATACACTATACACAGCCTGAAGAATAAATGCAATATTTTCATACTTTGGGTAAGGGTCACGAATTGCAAAAACTCGGCATATATTGGGGTAACGGTTCAAGGAGGGAGATGAGGCATGCTACTATCAGAGATGGTGGATAAAGAGTTAATTCAAATTGAGGGTGGCGTACATTTTGGTATATTGGCACATACAGAATGTCTATTAGATGTGCAAACAGGAAAGATTCATGGTTTTGAGATTGTTAAAGATAAATTGCCATTCCAAAAAAAGAAAGTAAAAGTTAGTGAAATGATACCTTGGCATGAAATTATACTAATTGGAGAAGATCGAATTTTATTTAACAAAACAACGACGGTACAGTCAGAATTTTTACAGTGAGGTGAGCTTTTGGAAAATGAAAAATGGCTTGTTATCGGTGAGGATCTAAGGTTAAAGGAATTAGCTACTATGCTAAGAAGCCCATCGAGAACGGTATTTTATAAAAGAACATCAGTTTGGAATGAAGAGTTAAATAAGCTTGTATTAGAATTCCAACCAAATAGAATTATTCTTCCCGTCCTTCCACTAAAAATTGAAGTGGAACAGCTTTATGGGATATCCCAAGTTAAGTTTTATACAGGGCGTTTGACGATGCATTGGAAGCAATTGCTTGAGAAAAATGAAACAAATTGTTATTTACAACAAGAATCTTTTATTTGGCAAAACGCAAGATTAACAGCCGAAGGGTTTATCGCCACGTTTTACGGACTCGAGCAAAAGTGCATTCACGGACAAAACTTTACGATCGCAGGTTTTGGACGCACAGCCAAAATGCTCGCCTCTTTACTCGTCAAGATGGGCGCTAATGTCCATATAGTTGCGCGTTCAGTTGTACAAGTGAGTGAAGCAAAGGCATATGGTTATAAAGCTACGAATTTAGACGACCGCAAATGGTCAATTAATGATGGGATTTTTATCAATACGATTCCAGCTAAATGGATTACAGAATCATTCCTAGATCATGTCCCAGCTGTCCTATATGATTTGGCTTCAGAGCCTGGCTGTTTAGATATAGACACTGAGCAATTACAAACGTACGTACTATTGCCATCATTACCTGGGAAATACTTTGCACATGATGCAGCTACAATATTGTGCAAGGCAATAGAGGAGGAAGAAAATTGCTAACGGGTAAACGAATTGGTTTAGGTATTACAGCCTCTCACTGTACGTATGAGGATGTAGTACCTAAAATTCAAAACTTTATAGATGCAGGAGCAACAGTTATTCCAATAATTACGCATTCTGTGTTACATGCGGCTACGCGTTTTGGTACCGGAGAGGAGTGGATTGCAAAAATAGAGGAATTTACTGGAGAAAAGGTAATATCCTCTATTAAAGAGGCAGAACCATTCGGACCATCCAATCCATTGGATGCGATGGTTATAGCGCCGATGACTGGCAATAGTATTAGTAAATTTGCTAATGCAGCAACAGATAGTCCAGTATTGATGGCTGCTAAGGCAACATTGCGTAACGGTTCGCCTGTTGTCCTAGGCATCTCAACTAATGATGCGCTTGGCTTAAATGGTATGAATATTATGAGGCTGCTAAATGCTAAAAACATTTACTTTATTCCATTCGGGCAGGACTCCCCGCATTCCAAGCCAAATTCCTTGATTGCTGATTTTGATCAAATGGTCGCAACTGTACATGAAGCAATTACGGAGAAAAAACAATTACAGCCACTGTTTATACAATATTTCAAATAATTCACGAATTACACACAATTTTCTGTATTTTTGTGATACAATAGCACACATTATGGAACATGTATTCAAGGAGAGATGACAGATGACAAAGCAGTTAACAGTTGCGGTTGTTGGAGCAACAGGGGCAGTAGGCACAAAAATGATGGAACAGCTAATTAAACGGAATTTTCCAATCGGAGATATAAAATTTTTAGCTTCTGCACGTTCAGCAGGGAAACCAATCGAATTTAATGGTAAGACATATACAATTGAAGAAGCGACACCTGAAGCTTTTGAAGGCGTCAATGTCGCTTTATTCTCAGCTGGTGGTTCTGTATCAGCGGTACTGGCGCCAGAAGCGGCAAAACGTGGTGCCGTAGTAATCGATAATACGAGCCATTTCCGCATGGATCCGGAGGTACCACTAGTTGTGCCTGAAGTAAATCGTGGCGATCTTGCTAAGCATAAAGGGATTATTGCGAATCCAAACTGCTCTACAATTCAAATGATGGCTGCACTTGAACCTATTCGTAATGCATTTGGCTTAACTAAAATTATTGTATCAACATACCAAGCCGTTTCAGGTGCAGGTATTTCTGCTATTCAAGAATTAAAGGCACAAAGTGAAAATTGGGATGCAGGTAAGGATGTAGAAGCAAATATTTTACCTTCTGGTAGCGACAAACGTCATTATCCAATCGCTCGTAATGTCATTCCACAAATTGATAAATTTACAGACAATGGCTTTACATACGAAGAAATGAAAATGATTAATGAAACGAAGAAAATCATGCATGCACCAGAACTAAAAGTAGCAGCAACTTGTGTTCGCGTGCCAGTCGTTTCAGGACACTCTGAATCTGTTTATATTGAAGTAGAAAAAGAAGCAACGGTACAGGAGGTTTTTGAAGTATTACGCAGTGCATCTGGAGTAGTATTACAAGATGATATCGCAACACAAACTTACCCAATGCCTATCTATGCAGAAGGGGAAGATGCTACTTATGTAGGACGTATCCGTCAAGATTTAGACAATAAAAAAGGATTCCATCTATGGATCGTTTCTGACAATCTTTTAAAAGGCGCTGCATTAAACTCTATTCAAATTGCAGAAGCAATGCTGGAGGATAACTTACTATAAGAGGGGTGTAAGGATGAATTTAGGTCGAATTGGAACGGCGATGATTACGCCGTTCAAAGAAGATGGCACGATTAATTATCCAGAACTAGAACGTATTATTAATTATTTGATTGATAATGGTACAGATTGCATTGTCGCATGTGGCACAACCTCTGAAAACCCAACTATGTCCACAGAAGAAAAAATTGAAGTTGTACGCTTTACAGTAGAAAAAGTAGCAGGCCGTGTACCTGTAATTGCAGGTACAGGGGATAACGAGACTGCTTACTCTATTGCAATGACGCACAAGGCTGAAGAAAATGGTGCAGATGGTATCATGCTTGTAGCACCATATTATAATAAGCCAAATCAACGCGGTATTTTTGCGCATTTTGAAACAATTGCAAAAGAAACAAGTTTGCCTGTCATGCTTTATAACGTGCCAGGACGTACAGGCATCAATGTTGCCTATGAAACTTCCGTTGCTTTAAGTAAAATCCCTAATATTTCCTGGATTAAAGAAGCGAGTGGCAATTTAGATCAAATGGGCGATATTATTGAGAATGTTGATTCAGATGATGATTTCTTCGTTTATAGTGGGGATGATGGTTTAACACTCCCACTACTAGCAATAGGCGGAGCAGGAATTATTTCTGTTGCTGCTCATGTTGTTGGAAATGATATGCAATTAATGATTAAAGCGTTTGAAGAAGGAAATCACGAGCTAGCAGCCAAAATTCACCGAGCATTATTACCACTTGTACGTGCGTTGTTCGCACAGCCAAACCCATCGCCTGTAAAATACGCGATGACAAAATTAGGCTTTGATACACTTAATGTTCGTCTGCCAATGATGGAAATGACAGATGAAGAAAAAGCAAACTTTGACCGAATTTGGGATACGTATCAAGAAAAAGCGAAAAGCTTTAGAAAAATAAGTACCTTTAGTTAAATCCTCAGACCGTAAACAAACGTGAAATTTTTTAGTTTGTTTACGGTCTTTTTTCTTTTGTTAAAAATATAGAAGAATAAGATCGTTGCTCGAAGGGATGCCCCCCTCATGGAAGATGGTATCCGCTCGGGTAGGAAAGAGAACTGCTCAAGTAAGACTGAAATCCGCTCGAAGCGCTAGAACAACCTTACAGAGAAAGGCTTACAATCCGCGATATACCCCATTACCAAAAGCTTACGTCGCTAAATAAAAGGCGAAAATTAGACCTTTCACAATGCTACATACTCAACCAGCTTTCCATCTATTAGTAATAAAATTAGCAAAAAATTTCTGTTTCCTTCATGAAAGTTGAATTTTTAATTTGTGCAAAAGCTTTGCAAACCGTATAATAAATCTTAAGTGGTTGCTGTTCGGGATATTTTTTAGGAGGAAATAAATTGACAAAAAAGAAAAATGAATTAATTCGCATCATCCCACTTGGTGGCGTGGGCGAAATTGGGAAAGCAATGTACGTAGTAGAAATTGACGAAGAGCTATTTGTAGTGGATAGCGGCTTGATGTTCCCTGAAGACGAAATGCTGGGCATTGATATCGTAATTCCGGATATTACGTATTTAGAAGAAAATAAAGATCGTGTGAAAGGGATTTTCTTAACACATGGTCATGAAGATGCGATTGGCTCGATTGCCTATGTATTACAAAAAGTGAAAGCGCCAGTGTACGGATCAAAATTAACAATTGCACTTGCAAAGGAACAATTAAAGGAATTGCCTGCACCACATCAGGTGAAATTCTTTGAGGTTACGAACCGTAGTCGTATGAATTTTAACTCAACGTATGTGACATTCTTCCATACAACACATAGTATTCCCGATTCGTTAGGGGTAGTGTTCCATACATCTGAAGGAGCAATTGTTCATACAGGGGAATTTAAATTCGATCAATCAGCGACAGGTAAATTTAAGCCTGATTTAGCAAAAATGGCTCAGTTAGGAGAAGAAGGCGTATTTATTCTATTATCTGAGTCGAGTGAAGCTGAGCGACCAGGTTATACGACATCTGAGATTGTCATTGAAGAGCAATTATCAAAAACATTCCATTCAGCACCAGGTCGTATTTTAGTTGCTGTTTATGCATCGAATTTTATTCGTATTCAACAAGTATTTACACAAGCTCAAAAGTCTTTCCGTAAGGTAGTCATCGTAGGAAAACCTTTAGAGAAAGCTGTGGATTTAGGTGTACAGCTAGGTTACTTAACGACTGAGGAAGATACAATCATCCCTATTTCAGAAATGCAAAAGTATCAAGATGATGAGATTATTATTATTGCTACAGGTAATAAAGGGGAGCCACTTGATGCATTAGAGAAAATCGTCCGCAAACATCACCGAGACATTAAAATAAAGCAAGATGATACCGTATTAATTACTTTTACACCATCTCCTAGTATGGAAGTACAGATGGCAAATACGATGAACTCTATTGCAAAAGCAGGCGCTGAAATTCTAACATCTAGCAAAAATGTACATGTGTCGGGTCACGGTAGCCAAGAGGATTTAAAATTAATGCTAAACTTAATGCAACCGAAGTACTTTATCCCTGTGCAAGGTGAGTACCGTATGCTTATTGCTCACTCTAAGCTTGCTCAACAACTAGGTATGCAAAAATCACAAATTTTTATCGCCGATAAAGGGGATATTGTAGAATATAAAAATGGTAAAATGCGAATGAGTGGCCGTGTACAAGCTGGTAATGTATTAATAGACGGTATTGGTGTTGGGGATGTAGGCAATATTGTACTTCGCGATCGTAAGTTATTATCGCAGGATGGTATTTTCATTGTTGTTGTAACGTTAAACCGTGCTCAAAAGAAAATTGCATCTGGTCCAGAAATTTTATCGCGTGGTTTCGTATATGTACGCGAATCAGAAGAATTGATGGTAGAAGCTTCTGAGATTGCGAAAACTGTTATTGAAAAATACGTTGGTAAAGATACATTTGAATGGACAAACATTAAACAAGAAATTCGAGATACACTGAATACGTATTTATTCCAAAAAACGAAGCGCCGCCCAATGATTATCCCAATCATTATGGAATATTAAAAATGAAAGATCATCGTTGAATGAAAAAGGATTTTCTAACCGAATGTAAACGGTGGAAAATCCTTTTTTTGGCTCGAACCTAAATAGTAAGAATGATATTTGTTAAAACATATGTCATTTATCTCATTGAGTAGAAGACTCTCACCTCTGAACCTGCATCGGTAAAAATGCCATGTCCTGTGGCATTACCGAAATGACCAACATCGTGTCGGCCCTCGTGCAGGCCTGAGTATAATGCAAAATCTGGACGCATTGTTTATTTGTAGCGACAGCCACAATTACGCCAAGGTAAAATTGATAAGAGAGTAGATTTCCGTTCCGGCTGACGCCTCCAGGAAAGCCCAGCCGGAACGAAGATTAACGACACGTTATGGTGATGAGTCTATTTTTTGAAATAAACAAGTTCTACATGATATTATTCGCTACATATATAGAATGGATTACAAAAGAAGGTGAAATAGATGGCGACTAGTAAAAAAAGAAAAGTCACGAAAGGTAAAACGTCTACAGAAAAAAAAGAAATGCATCCACTTATGTATGAAATTTTAGGACTTATTTTAATTGCATTAGCGGTTATTATGATTTTTGAATATGGCATGATTGGACGTGTTCTCCAAACAATAGCAATGTTTCTTTTAGGAAATTTACATTTTGCTGTGCCATTTATGCTTATATTTGTTGCGTTATTACTAATGATTGGGCGGAAAAAAGTAAGCATTTATGATCGTCTCATATTAGGGATGCTCCTCATTGTTATGAGTTTAACAATTTTTAGTCACGGTATTCTTTTTGAACAATTATCAAAATCTGGTGGTTTATTATCGGACTCTGTGTTGCGAGAATCTTGGCGAATATTAATTAATTCAGAGGGTATTATCCATCGAAGTAACGCACTTGGCGGAGGTATGATTGGTGCACTGTTATTCAGCGCTCTACATGTATTATTTGAGGCAAGAGGTGCGAAGGTCGTTGCATGGGTTATCTTCTTTATCGGCTTAATTTTAGTAACAGGAAAGGCGCTTGTTCCATATTTAGCAGAAAAAATGCCTGACCTTTTTGGGAAATGGCAGAAAAAACATCGTGAAAAGAAAAAAAATATGCCAAAGAAATCTAAAAATCGCCGTTCAAAAGTAGAAAGCAAGGATGATATCGCAGCTGTCGAACAGGAGCCTGAGGTACAAGAAGAAGATGGAAATTCTTATGAACCAATCATCTCTGCCTTTACTCAAAATGTATCTCATGAACGAGAAGAATATGCAACAGCTGAAAATGAAGATATTGAACATGGAGAAATTGTTGATGATGTCCATATCGAAGGGGCAGATGCTGTAGAAAATGCAGATTATCAACTACCGTCTTATAATCTATTACAATTACCGCCGCAGCATGACCAAAGTGGCGAATATTCTGTCATTCAGGCCAATGCGAAAAAGCTTGAGCAAACGTTGCAAAGCTTTGGTGTAAAAGCAAAAGTAACGCAGGTTCATTTAGGCCCAGCTGTAACGAAATACGAAATATTACCGGATATAGGCGTGAAAGTAAGTAAAATAGTAAATTTACAGGATGATCTTGCCTTAGCACTTGCTGCAAAGGATATTCGTATGGAAGCACCTATTCCAGGGAAGTCTGCGATTGGCATTGAAGTACCAAATAGTGAGGTAGCAATTGTTACATTGCGGGAAGTGTTAGAGTCTAAAGATGGTGCCAAGCCAGAAGCTTTATTACAAGTCGCATTAGGTCGTGATATTACTGGACAAGCAGTACTCGCCGAGCTCAATAAAATGCCACATTTACTTGTTGCAGGTTCGACGGGTAGTGGGAAAAGTGTGTGTATAAATGGTATTGTCGTATCAATCCTAATGCGTACAAAACCACATGAGGTAAAGCTAATGATGATAGACCCGAAAATGGTGGAGTTAAATGTTTATAATGGAATACCTCATCTACTGGCACCAGTTGTTACGGATGCTCGTAAAGCGTCTCAGGCGCTAAAGAAAGTTGTGGCTGAAATGGAGCGCCGCTATGATCTATTTTCTCATACAGGTACTCGTAATATCGAAGGCTACAATGGTCATGTACAAAAAGTTAATGAGCAAACGGATGAAAAACATCCGAAATTACCTTATATTGTGGTAATTGTAGACGAGTTAGCAGACTTAATGATGGTTGCCTCAAGTGATGTAGAGGATTCTATTACACGTTTAGCACAAATGGCACGTGCAGCAGGGATTCATTTAATAATTGCAACCCAACGACCAAGTGTTGATGTATTGACAGGTGTTATTAAAGCAAATATTCCTTCGCGTATTGCCTTTGCGGTTTCATCAGCAATCGATTCTAGAACGATTTTAGATATGGGTGGAGCAGAACGTTTACTCGGTCGAGGCGATATGCTGTTTTTACCTGCCGGTGCATCTAAACCGAAACGTGTGCAAGGTGCCTTTTTATCAGATCAAGAAGTTGAGTCAGTTGTTACCTTTGTTATAGAACAGCAAAAAGCACAGTATCAGGAGGAAATGATTCCGACCGAAGAAGAGACAATTTTAGAGGAAACCGACGAATTATTTGATGAGGCTGTACAGTTAGTTGTGAGTATGCAGACGGCCTCTGTTTCGATGTTGCAACGCCGATTCCGTATCGGTTATTCGAGAGCTGCTCGTATTGTCGATCAAATGGAACAACGCGGTATTGTCGGGCCTTCAGAGGGTAGTAAACCTCGACAAGTGCTCATTAATCAATACGATAATTAGAGCCAAAACAACGAAAAAAAAATGAATAATGTTGAATATATCAAATAGGCCAAATTCATTTCAAAATTCGGAAGCAATTACGCTAAGGTGTAATTGCTTTCAGTCTATAAAAATGTTATATTTATGAACGATTAGTAGGAATGTTGTACATCAGATGTCTGATCTCTGATTTTGGTGGTGATATATGTGACTATTAAAGCAGATCATCGTCATCTCTATCTTCAAGTAATTGATCGTTTAAAGTCTGACATTGAAACAGGCATTTTTAAAGAAAATGAAAAACTGCCTTCAGAGTTTGAATTATCGAAATCACTAGGAGTCAGTCGAGCAACTCTTAGAGAAGCGCTACGACTGTTGGAAGAGGAAAATGTTATCGTGCGTCGACATGGGGTGGGGACATTTGTAAACCCTAAGCCTTTGTTTACATCAGGTATCGAGCATTTATCGAGCATTTCTTCTATGATCGAGGCAGCAGGTATGGAACCCGGTTCCCGCTTTTTAAAGGCGACGGAAAGTATACCTTCTGAGGAAGATTTAAAACGCTTCCAATGTGATGGCGAAGATAAAATACTCACAATTGAACGTGTCAGAACAGCGGATGGCGAGCCGGTAGTATACTGCATAGACAGATTACCAGCAAGTTTCCTGCCAACTGACTTTGTTGAAAAAAAAGAAGTTTCACTTTTTTCTGCACTTGAACAATCTGGTAAAATTCATGTTGCCTATGCCGTTACATATATTGATCCAATCGGGTATCATGAGCAAGCTTCACCGATTTTAAATTGCGGGCGTGAAACAGCTCTTTTAGTATTAAAGCAGTTGCATTACGATGATCATGATCAAGTAGTGCTGTATTCAAAAAATTATTTCCGAGCTGATAAATTCAGCTTCCATGTAGTTCGTAAACGGGTGTAGAACATTTCTAAATATTTTCCTGCTAATTACAATACCTTTGGGGGGTTAACAGAATGAAGAAACGTAAATTTGGCTTAGTATTATCATCAGTTTTAGCTGCAAGTGCAATCTTAGGTGCATGTGGTACGAAAGACGAAGAAAAACCTGCAAAAGACAATGGAAATGCATCAACAGGCGAAGACAAAAAAGAAGCATTCTCAGTAGCAATGGTTACTGACGTAGGTGGCGTTGATGATAAATCATTCAACCAATCTGCTTGGGAAGGTGTTCAAGCTTACGGTGAAGAAAATAACCTGAAAAAAGGTAATGGTGGCTTCGATTACTTACAATCAAAATCAGACGCTGACTATGAATCAAATTTAAACTTATTATTACGTCGTGACTTTAATTTAGTATTTGGTATTGGTTATTTGATGGAAGATGCTATGACTGCAATAGCTGAAGAAAATCCAGATAAAAAATTCGCAATCGTTGATGCTTCAGTAAAAGCAGACAACGTAGCATCTATTATGTTCAAAGAGCAAGAAGGTGCCTTCTTAGCTGGTGTAGCAGCTGCAAAAATGTCTAAAACAGGGAAAATCGGCTTCGTTGGCGGAGGAGATATTCCCGTTATTAATCGCTTTGAAGCTGGATTCGTTGAAGGGGCTAAAACAGTAAATCCAGATATTGATATTAAAAGAAAATATACTGGCGCATTTGATAAAGCTGATCTTGGTAAAATGACAGCTAATAGCATGTATTCTTCAGGCGTAGATATTATCTTCCACGCTGCTGGTGCAACTGGTAACGGTGTATTCTCTGAGGCCAAGGAACGTAAGAAAAAAGATCCTAATGCAAATGTATGGGTAATTGGTGTAGATGCTGACCAATACGAAGAAGGTAAAGTGGATGATAAAACAAACGTTACATTAACTTCTATGTTAAAAGGTGTTAACGCAGCAGTTATAGATATTTCAAATAAAGCTAAAAACGGTGAATTCCCTGGTGGCAAAACACTTACTTATGGTTTAGCTGAAGACGGCGTGAAACTTGCAGATTCTCGTGGTGCAATCCCAGCAGATGTTCAAACTGTCATTGATGAATATAAAGAAAAAATTGCTAAAGGTGAAATTAAAGTTCCGGAAAAAGTGAAAAAATAATTCATCTTTTGATCATCATAAGGGACTTTTAAAAGGCCCTTATGATGATTTTTCAATCTATCGTTATATTTCGACTATTTGCAATACTCTGTTGGATTCTATTTGTTTACCATAGAGGTAGTAATTTTTCTATGAGTTTATCGAAAGAATAGTAATGATGGTAACAAGTTAATAGAAGAAAGGTTTCTAACGATGACCTTTCCTGTATTAATTTATCTTCATTCAGAAGAATATCTACCTCTATTAGTGGGACATGATATGCGTGAATTTTTGTTAATAGGGTACATAATGCCACTGAGCGAAGATGGAACCTCTGGCTGAGGTCATTGCTGTCGATGTGAAAAAACGTTGAACTAACAGTGACTATAGCTAGTTTTAAGTTTGTCTAAATAACGGTTTCAAAAACTGGACGTATTGTTTATCTGTGCGAAAGCGGAGTGTTAACAAAGCGTCAGTAATGTTTTATGTAGCGAAAGCAAAGCGACAGCTACAAAATGTTTTCTGTGGCGACAGCCGCAATTACGCCAAGGCGAAATTGATAAAAGTGCCTATTAAGGGAGTGACGAAATTGGAATACGTGATTGAGATGCTAGGAATCCGAAAAGAATTCGGTAATTTCGTGGCGAATAATAACATCACCCTCCAACTGAAAAAAGGCGAAATCCATGCATTGCTAGGTGAAAATGGTGCAGGTAAATCGACTTTAATGAACGTCCTTTTTGGTTTGTATCAACCAGAGGGTGGCGAAATTCAAGTTCGTGGGAAGGCTGTTAAAATTACAAATCCAAATGTGGCCAATGATCTAGGGATTGGTATGGTGCATCAGCATTTTATGTTGGTGGAAAATTTTACAGTAACAGAGAACATTATTTTAGGCTCTGAACCTACAAAAATGGGTGTTATTAATATTAAAGATGCGGCAAAGAAAGTACAGGCACTTTCTGAGAAATATGGTTTAGATGTTGATCCATATGCCAAAATCGAGGATATTACTGTGGGGATGCAACAGCGTGTTGAAATTTTAAAAACACTATACCGCGGTGCAGAAATTTTAATCTTTGACGAACCTACGGCATCTTTAACACCACAGGAAATTACAGAACTAATTCAAATAATGCGCCGTTTAATTGCAGAGGGCAAATCCATTATTTTAATTACTCATAAGCTAAAAGAAATTATGGAAGTTTCTGACCGTGTGACGATTATTCGAAAAGGGGAAGGGATTGGGACAGTTATAACTGCTGAAACAAATCCTAACCAATTAGCTGAAATGATGGTTGGACGCCAAGTCGAATTTAAAACAGAAAAAACAGAAGCAAAACCAACTGATGAAGTACTTACAATCGAAAACTTGGTTGTTACAGACTATCGTAATATCAATAAAGTAAAAGGTTTGAACTTAAAAGTACGTAAAGGTGAAATTGTTGGTATTGCGGGTATCGATGGCAACGGACAATCCGAGTTAATCGAGGCTATAACGGGTCTACGTAAAATTAAAAGTGGTAACGTTAGATTAAATGGCAAAGATATAACAAATATGAAGCCTCGAAAAATTACGGAGGAAGGCGTTGGGCATATCCCACAAGATCGCCATAAGCATGGTTTAGTGTTAGATTTCCCAATAGGTCATAATATCGCACTACAAACATATTATCAGTCTCCAATCGCTAAGGGCTTTGTCATGGACTACAAGAAAGTGTCTGAAAAAGCACGCCAAATCATTGAAGAATATGATGTGCGTACTGGTAATGGTGAAATGACTCCAGCACGTGCCCTTTCAGGCGGTAACCAGCAAAAAGCGATTATCGGTCGTGAAATTGATCGTAATCCAGATTTATTGATTGCTGCTTTACCAACACGTGGTCTTGACGTAGGGGCAATTGAATTTATTCACTCTCGCCTTATTGAGCAACGTGACAAAGGAAAAGCCGTACTGTTAATTTCATTTGAATTAGATGAGGTCATGAATGTTTCGGATCGTATTGCTGTTATTTATGACGGTCAAATTGTGGATGAGTTAAATCCAAAAGAAACAACTGAACAAGAGCTGGGCCTATTAATGGCAGGACAAAGTAATAAAAATAACATGAATGATGCGAAGGAGGGGAACGACTAATGTCAAATCGTGTCATTAATATACTCGTTCCTATCATCTCTATCATTATCGGTTTAATTGTTGGTGCTATCGTAATGGTAGTTAGCGGTTATGACCCAGTACAAGGTTATAGCGCCCTTTGGACAGGTATTTTTGGAGATTCATATTCAATTGGGAACACAATTCGTCAAATAACACCGTACATATTGGCGGGTCTTGCGGTAGCATTTGCCTTCCGCACAGGTTTATTCAACATCGGTGTAGAAGGTCAGTTAATTTTAGGTTGGTTAGCAGCAGCTTGGGTAGGATCTGCATTTGATCTACCTAAAGTCATTCACTTACCATTAGCATTACTTGCAGCCGCAGCTGCAGGTGCATTTTGGGCCTTTATTGCAGGTTTCTTAAAAGCGAAATTTAAAGTTCACGAAGTTATTGCGACAATTATGTTAAACTACACTGCGCTTTATATTGCAAATGCAGTTATTAAAAACTTGTCTGACGGTGGCTTTAAAACAGAACGCGTTCATGTATCAGCTTCATTACGTTCTCCGTTTTTAAGAGAGCTTACAGACAATTCAAGTCTTCACTATGGCATCATTGTTGCACTATTAATGGTAATGGTTATGTGGTTCATTTTAGAAAAAACAACACGCGGATATGAGCTAAAAGCGGTAGGCTTTAACAAGAATGCTGCAGACTATGCTGGTATGAGCGTCAATAAAAACATTATTTTAGCTATGACAATTTCAGGTATGTTCGCTGGTCTTGCTGGTGCTATGGAGGCACTAGGTACTTTCGGAAACGCCTCTATTAAACCAGGCTTTACAGGTATAGGTTTCGATGGGATCGCCGTGGCCTTACTTGGTGCCAACACGCCACTAGGGGTTGTATTCGGGGCTTCATTATTCGGCTCACTTAAATACGGAGCGCTAAATATGCCGAATGCTGCAGGTATTCCAGAAGAAATCGTGTCTATTATTATCGCGTTAATTATTTTCTTCGTGGCATCAGGCTATATTATTCGAGTAGCATTACAAAAGTTGAGCAAGAAAAAGGAGGGACAATAACATGGGCTTTTTAGAAATGTTATATTTCATCATCCCTTCGGCGATTCTTTATGCAACACCGTTAATTTTTACGGCAATCGGTGGTGTATTCTCTGAACGTTCTGGTGTAGTAAACATCGGATTAGAAGGTTTAATGATTGTTGGAGCATTTGTTGGTATTTATGTCAATTTAGAATATGCTTCAACATTCGGTTCAGCAACAATTTGGATGGCAATGCTGGCGGCTTTCATTATTGGGGGAATCTTTTCACTTCTTCATGCAGTTGCGTCTATTTCCTTCCGTGCCGATCAAACAGTATCGGGGGTTGCTATCAACTTATTAGGTTTAGCGGTATCCGTATTCTTGGTGAAAATGATTTATGATAAAGGTCAAACAGATATGATTGACCAAACCTATGCAATAAATCGTTTCGCTATCCCTTATTTAGAGGACATACCGTTCTTTGGTCCATTATTATTCCAAAATGTCTACAGTACATCGATATTAGCTTTTGCAGTAGCTATTGGGGCATGGTTTATCATTTATAAAACACCATTTGGCTTACGCTTACGCGCTGTTGGTGAACATCCAATGGCTGCAGATACGATGGGTGTAAAAGTGAATAGAATGCGCTACATTGCTGTTGTCATCTCTGGGGCATTAGGTGGTCTTGGTGGTGCAGTATATGCGCAATCGATTGCAGGCAATTTCTCACATGCAACAATTGCTGGTCAAGGCTTTATGGCTATTGCTGCGATGATTTTTGGGAAATGGCATCCGATCGGTGCATTAGGTGCCGCTTTATTCTTTGGAGTAGCACAAACGTTAAGTGTTGCAGGAAGTGGAATTCCTTACATTCAAGATATTCCTGCTGTTTACTTACAAATTTTACCGTACGTCTTAACGATTTTTGCATTAGCAGGATTTATCGGTAAAGCGAATGCACCAAAAGCTAGTGGTCAACCTTATATTAAAGGGAAACGCTAATAACAAACAGATAATTGTTGACACGAAAGACTGGGCGAAAATGCTCAGTCTTTTTCCTTGTACATATTTCAAGTGTTTGGGAAAATAATGGTTGGTGGTTGATCTTTATGTGCTTGTATGTACAGGTTCCTCAACAACCAAATGTAATTTCACACATTTCATATACATACTTTGGATTCTTTTTGCAATTATAGACAATAGACATGTATAGTATGTGTAGTACTTTGTTATATTAAGAAAGATAAGGAGGGTTCTATATATGTTTAAAACAATACCTTTTGCAAAAGGTGTCAATTTGCATATCCGACAAACGACCCAATTTAAAACCGTAAATTTTTCAATTAAATGGAGAAGAGCATTAACGGCGGCAAATGCGTCTGAACGTACAGTGTTAACAAATGTTTTGCAACACAGTAATGCGAAATATAAGACAACAGCTGCATTCCGAAGTTTCTTGGATGACTTGTATGGCACAGTGTTATATTTCGACACATCTAAACGTGGTAATGAACATACAGTATTGATGAATGTAGAAGCTGTTAATGATCATTATTTGGCAAATACTAGTGTTTTAAACGAGGTACTCGATTTATTGCACACAGCAATATTTGAACCGAATATAGAAAATGGTGTATTTAAGGAATCGATTGTGGAACGTGAAAAGAAAACGGTCATTCAGCGTATTGAGTCCATTTTTGACGATAAATCTCGTTTTGCGCAGCAACGCATTCAACAAATTTTACGTCCAAATGAACCGGCCTCTATTTCTGCTAATGGAACTATCGAGGACATTCAAAAAATTACCCCTACATCATTGTTTGAAGCATATCAATCCATGCTTGCTAACGATAAAATAGACATTTATGTCGCGGGTGATATCAATGAAGAAGAAATCGTAGCGAAGCTAAAAGAAGCGCTACCATTTAATGATCGTACACCTGAAGAAATTCCTGCTGTACTTCCACAACAGCATCCACAAAATGATTATGTACGTGAACAACAAGAAATGAAGCAAGGAAAGTTGCATATTGGCTTTAGTACACCAGTACGATTTGGTGACGCTGATTTCGCCAAAATGCAAATCTTTAACGGCGTATTTGGTGGCTACCCTCACGCCAAATTATTTATGAATGTTCGTGAAAAGGAAAGTTTAGCCTACTACGCGTCTAGCTCATATGCATCACATTATGGCTTAGTCTTTGTTGTATCTGGGATTGAACCAAAGAATGAGGAAAAAGCGTTATCACTAATTAAGGAACAACTTGCCGTTATGCAAGCGGGCGATATTACAGATTTGGAAATAGAGCAAACAAAGGCAATGCTGACGAATCAGCTAAAAGAAGCATTGGATTCTGCTCGAGGACAAATAGAAATTTTTGACCAATATAAAGATTTACCCGAAGAGTTCTCTGTTGAGGCTTGGGCAAGTAAATGGCAAGCTGTGACCAAGCAAGATATTGTTGAAATGGCGAAGCAAGTACAGCTAGAAGCGGTCTATTTCTTAAGTGGGAAGGAGCAAGCCGCACAATGAAAACAATTGAATTCAAACAATTAGATGAAACATTGTATTATGAAAAACTAGAAAATGGCTTAGATGTCTATATATTACCGAAAAAAGGCTTTTCTAAAACTTTTGTAACGTTCACCACAAAATATGGTTCTGTTGACCGTACTTTTGTGCCAATTGGTGGAACTGAAAGCATGACAGTACCAGATGGTATTGCCCACTTCTTAGAGCATAAAATGTTTGAAAAAGAAGATGGAGATGTCTTCCAAAAGTTTAGTGGATTCGGCGCTTCAGCCAATGCCTTTACATCATTTACACGTACAGCGTATTTATTTTCTTCAACTAACAATATTTATAACAGCACAGAAACATTATTAAATTTTGTTCAAGAGCCTTACTTTACAGAAGCAACTGTTAATAAGGAAAAGGGCATTATTGGTCAGGAAATTACGATGTACGACGATCAGCCGGATTGGCGCTTATATTTCGGTACAATCGAAAATATGTATCATAATCATCCAGTAAAAATTGATATCGCTGGTACAATTGAGTCAATTGATGGTATTACTGCCGACCATTTATATACGTGCTACAATACATTTTATCATCCGTCCAATATGTTATTGTTTGTCATTGGTGCAGTAGATCCTAATGAAATGATGACGTTTATTCGTGACAATCAAGACAAAAAAGAATTCCCTGAACCAACACCAATTCAACGCTTTTTCGATCAAGAGCCGACAGAAGTTGCTATCAAAGAACGTGAGCTGCATATGGATGTACAAAAACCTAAGATCTATATCGGCTTAAAAGCAAAAGAAACAAATCTTTCTGGGCGTGACATGTTAAAACATGAGCTGTCTGTTCAAATTGCACTTGAACTTATTTTTGGACGTACATCTAAATTTTATGAGAACGTTTATGATGACGGATTAATTGATGAAACATATGCATTTGATTTCACGTTAGAAAAAGGCTTTGGATTTGCTATGATTGGCTCAGATTCTACAGACCCGGCTGCATTAGAGAAAGCTATTAAGGAAGAATTAGCAAAGTATGATGGAGATGCACATTTTGAAAGTACCGATTTAGAACGAGTAAAACGTAAAAAAATAGGTTTCTTCCTACGTGCACTGAACTCTATTGAATTTATCGCCAACCAATTTACACGTTATTCGTTTAATGAGATGAATTTGTTCGATATTGTGCCTGTACTAGAAGAACTAACGATTGAAGATTTGAAAAAAGCGTTTTCTTCAGTTCAAGGTGAATCTCAACAAACTGTCTTTAAAATTTTACCTACTGAGAAGGGCGTATAGTGAAAAAGTTTGCGCTCGTTTTAGGTGCATCGGGTGAGATTGGCCGTGCTATTTGTCGAAGTCTGGCAGAAGACGGTTGGTCCATCTACATACACTTTTCAAACAATGAAAAAGCAGCACAGGCTCTATACTGCTCCCTTTCAGAAAGTTTCCCTGCACAGGAGTTTATGCTTGTACAGGGAGATTTTTCGAAAGCGTCCGGGGCACAATTGCTAGCATCTCAAATTTTTAATGTGCAAGCGATTGTCTTTGCAAATGGTCAAGCACATTATTCTCTGCTGGAAGATACTACGGTGGAGGATATGGAGGCATTATGGCGTGTCCATGTACAAAATCCAATGCGTCTTACGGCATTGCTGTCATCAAAGCTACGCGCTCATGATGTCAGCTATGTGCTTTTTATTGGTTCAATTTGGGGAGAGGCTGGATCAGCTGGTGAAGCACTTTACGCCACTGTGAAAGGCGCCCAACATGCTTTTGTGAAGTCATATGCGAAAGAAGCCGCACTGTCACATATTCGTGTTAATGCCATTGCACCTGGTTTTATTAATACCTCGATGAACAGTCATTTAAGCGAAGAAGAGCTTGAATATATTTTAGAGGACATTCCACTAGGTATAACCGGACAAACAACGGATGTTGCTGAAATGGTACGTTTTTATCTTTCTGGAAAAGCAGATTATGTAACTGGACAAGTTATTAGATTAAACGGTGGCTGGTACATATAATGTTCTTTTTCGCACATACTACATGTGTAAAGGAGGAGGAACATATGACTATTTTAGAAAACTGGCAAAAATGGACTTCGTTTTTAGGTCAAAACGTTATGCGAGCTGAATCAAGCGGTATGCCATCGCAAATGATTCAACAAGCTGCTGTACAAATTGGAGAATATTTGGCGACAAATGTCGATCCTAAAAATGAACAAGAGCGAGTGCTGTCGGATTTATGGGGCGTTGCCTCTGAAGAGGAAAAACACGCACTGGCGAATTGTGTCGTTAAACTTGTACAAAATAAACATGTACAGTAAAACAAAGAGGAGAGCTATCTCCTCTTTTTTCTATATAAAAAAGCAATTTTTACATAGAAAAGGGAACGTATGTAAGCCTATTTCGTACGTTGAAAAAAAAAATAGTAAGTTTTTAAAAATAACCTCATAATTCCATGTATTCTAACTTTCCATTACATAAAAAATCAGCTATGATGGAACTTATAAAGGATTTTTTACGTTAACTAATAGGAAGGGAACGAGTGTGTTTGAGCGATTGGTACTTTGAATATGAAATTCAGGTGAATCGCCCTGGATTATTAGGAGATATTGCTTCACTTTTAGGGATGCTTCGTGTCAATATTATTTCAATAAATGGTGTCGATGAGGATCGACGTGGTATGTTAGTGCATACAGACAACGATGAAACAATTGAGCGTTTTCGTACAATTGTTTCGACAATGGAACATATTAACGTTACCAAATTTCGACAACCTAAGCTCCGTGATCGTTTAGCCATTAGGCACGGTCATTATATTCCTCGAGATGCAGATGAAAAAAATACCTTCCGCTTCGTACGAGATGAACTTGGTATTTTAGTTGACTTTATGGCTGAGCTATTTAAAAAAGACGGGCATAAGCTTATTGGGATTCGTGGAATGCCTCGTGTTGGAAAAACTGAATCAATTGTAGCGGCAAGTGTATGTGCCAATAAAAAATGGATTTTTTTATCGTCTACAATGATTAAGCAGACTGTTCGCAATAAACTTGCTGGTGATGAATTCAGTGACAATAATATTTTTATATTAGATGGCATTGTGACACGTCGTTCATCTGATGAGCGACATTTGCAACTAGTGCGTGAAATGATGAGTATGCCTTCCATTAAGGTCATCGAACATCCAGACATGTTTGTTCAGCATTCAGAATATAAGATAGAGGATTTTGATTATATCATTGAATTGCGTCATCACCCAGATGAAGAAATTACGTATGAAATAATGGAAAAAAGCCAAATGATGTCCGAATCTAATTCATTTGGTGGATTTAATTTTTAATTTGATATTAAAGTAGGTGTTATGAGTGGCAGAATTAGGGACTCGACTGAAAGAGGCGAGACTGTCTAAAGGCTACAGCTTAGACGATTTACAAGAAATAACGAAAATTCAAAAGCGTTATTTAATAGGTATTGAAGAGGGTAATTATTCGATTATGCCTGGTTCGTTTTATGTACGAGCTTTTATTAAACAATATGCTGACGCTGTTGGTTTGGACGCAGAGGAGCTTTTAGAAACTTATAAAAGCGAGCTACCAGGTACTCCAAACAATCAAGTAAGTCAATCGATGACGAGTAGCCCAAGTAGAAGAAAAGTTTCGAAAGGTCCTTCTACTAAAATGATGGAGGCAATGCCGAAAATAACCGTTGGTTTATTTATCATTGTCATTATTGTGGTGATTTGGGTGCTAATGCAGTCTAAAAATAAAGTAGTGCCAGATGATGCTATAGGCGATACTCCATCGGAAATAGAATATGATACAAAAGTAAAACCAATAGATACAGAAAAAGATAAAGAGCAAAAAAAAGCTCAAACAAATAACAAACAAGACTCAGCAGATTCAAAAGATTCAGCACAGGAAACACCTGACGAAAAGCAAACGGAAGAGGTTAAGCAATCGATTTCAGCTGGGGTTATTGAAGCAGACCGTGCAACAACTTCTTATACGTTAACAGGTACAGATGCATTTAAAATACGTATTGAAGTATCAGGTCCTACATTTATCGGTATTCGTAACCAACAGCAACAAGAATTACTATCAGATACTCGTGTATATAATGCAGGAGAAGTAGTAGAATTCGACGCAACATCTCAAAATTACGCCCGTATCCGCTTAGGTAATTCAGCGCAAGCTAAAGTATACATTAATGACGAGCCTTTAACGTATGCACAGCAAATTGTAACGCAAAACATCGTCATCAATTTCAATAAAGAATAGTAGTCATCTAGCGATGACTACTTTCTTTCATCATGAAAGGTGTTAGAAAAATGAACATTCCAAATAAAATTACCATCTCTCGAATCTTACTTATTCCGTTTTTTGTCATTGTTATGATGTTTGATTTTGGCTGGGGAACAATGTCACTATTCGGTGCGACGATGCCTGTTCATCATTTTGTAGGTGCACTCATTTTTATTATTGCTTCAGCGACTGATTGGGTGGATGGTTTTTATGCACGTAAGTACAATCTTGTGACAACATTTGGGAAATTTTTAGACCCACTTGCTGACAAGTTGCTAGTTTCAGCGGCTTTTATTTTAATGGTAGAGCTTGATATGGCGTCTGCATGGATAATAATCATTATTATTAGTCGTGAGTTTGCAGTTACTGGCCTTCGTTTAATATTGGCAGGTGAAGGAGAAGTTGTTGCGGCCAACCAGCTTGGCAAAATTAAAACGTGGGCTCAAATTGTGGCCATCGGTGCAGCACTTTTACACAATACAATTTTTACACTTATCGGTCTTCCATTCGATAAAATTATGCTATATATTGCATTGTTCTTTACGCTATGGTCTGGATGGGATTATTTCTATCTAAATCGACGTGTCTTACTTGAGTCTAAATAAGAGAGGTCTTGAGGGTCATGAATGCTGAAATTCTTGCAGTTGGCTCAGAGTTATTGCTTGGTCAGATTGCGAACACAAATGCAAGATTTATTTCTAGTCAGTTGTCCGAGTTAGGAATAAATGTATATTATCACACTGTTGTTGGAGATAATGCACAACGTTTGGAAGAGGCTATTTCCATTGCAGAGACTCGTGCTGATTTAATCATTTTCTCTGGTGGGCTTGGGCCTACAAAGGATGATTTAACAAAGGAAACGATTGCGCGTCATCTGGACGTTTCTCTCGAATTTGATGATATCGCACTGGCTAATATTGAGCAGTTTTTTGCAAAACGAGGACGTCCAATGACGGATAATAATCGTAAGCAGGCTTTAAAACTAGCGGGTAGTGAGGTGCTTGCAAACCATCACGGTATGGCACCTGGCATGATAGTAACTAAGGATGAACGTACGTATATTTTACTGCCGGGGCCACCTAAAGAGCTTGAGCCAATGTTCCAGTTTGAAGCAAAGCCAAAGCTTGGTGCGATGTTAAACGCTGGAGGGGTAATTACATCGCATGTTATGCGTTTTTATGGAATTGGAGAGGCGGAGCTTGAGGTTCGTGTCCAACATATTTTAGATTCGCAAACAAATCCAACTGTTGCTCCACTTGCTTCTGACGGCGAGGTTACATTGCGTGTAACAGCTAAAGCAGAAACGGAGCTAGAAGCGCAGCATCTTATTGCCGCAAAGGTAACAGAGATTCAAGCGCTTGTTGGGGACTATCAATACGGTATAGATGACGATTCTCTTGCCTCTAAAACAGTAGAAATGTTACTAGACAATAAGTTAACAATTTCTGCAGCAGAAAGTTTAACAGCAGGATTATTTCAGTCAGAACTTGCTGAAATACCGGGTGTAGGGGATGCCCTTGTTGGTGGCGTTGTTACGTATACGGAAGAGGCTAAAATTAAGCAACTCGGTATTTCAAAAGAATTTTTAACTACACATGGGATTGTAAGCAGTGAATGTGCGGCGGCTATGGCTAGTGCTGTACGTAAAAAGTTTGATACGGATATTGGTATTGGATTAACAGGTGCGGCAGGTCCTACAGCCCATGATCATCAACCAGCGGGGACGGTTTGGATTGGCCTTGCCATTGGCGATGAAAAACCAATAACGTATTTACTTCATTTATCAGGTATGCGCAATACAAATCGACTGCGCGCGGCGAAATTTACTTGTCATTATTTAATGCAACTTTTGGAAGAAAGAGGCTTTAAAAAACGTTAATCAATTATTCCTCGGCAAACTTGTAGCTGACGCTTTGCTTTCGCTACAGAAAATATGGCTGAAGGAAGTTAAATATGTTGAAAATAGAAATTTGGGTAATGGAAAGTTACCCAAATTTTTATTTTGAAGAAAAACGAATAAACGTTCGCTTTTTTCTTGCGTCTTCTCTCAAAAACAAGTATAGTAGAGATAGAGAAAAACAGTGAACAGTTTTCAAAGGAGGAAAATGAATGAGTGATCGTAAAGCTGCCTTAGAACAGGCGTTAAAACAAATTGAAAAGAATTTTGGTAAAGGTTCCATCATGAAACTTGGTGAAAAGACCGATTTAGAAATCGCTACATCTTCAAGTGGTTCGCTAGCACTTGATGCTGCATTAGGTGTTGGTGGCTATCCACGTGGACGTATTATTGAAGTATATGGCCCAGAATCATCAGGTAAAACAACGGTTGCTCTTCATGCCATTGCAGAAGTGCAGGCAAATGGTGGACAAGCAGCGTTTATCGATGCTGAGCATGCACTAGATCCAATTTACGCACAAAAATTGGGCGTCAATATTGATGAACTTCTATTATCTCAACCAGATACAGGAGAACAGGCGCTTGAAATCGCAGAGGCATTAGTGCGTAGTGGTGCTATCGATATCATCGTTATTGACTCCGTAGCAGCATTAGTTCCGAAAGCAGAAATCGAAGGAGATATGGGTGATTCGCATGTTGGTTTACAAGCCCGTTTAATGTCTCAGGCCTTACGTAAGCTTTCAGGTGCTATCAATAAATCAAAAACGATTGCTATTTTCATTAACCAAATACGTGAAAAAATCGGTGTCATGTTCGGAAACCCAGAAACAACACCTGGTGGTCGTGCACTTAAATTCTATAGCTCCGTTCGCTTAGAAGTACGTCGTGCAGAAGCCATTAAACAAGGTAATGACATTATGGGTAACCGTACAAAAATTAAAATTGTGAAAAACAAAGTAGCGCCACCATTCCGTACAGCAGAAGTTGATATTATGTACGGTGAAGGAATTTCAAAAGAGGGCGAAACAGTCGATTTAGGTGTTGAACTAGACATCGTTCAAAAAAGCGGTTCTTGGTATGCTTACGGTGATGAGCGCCTAGGTCAAGGTCGTGAAAATGCTAAACAATATTTAAAAGAAAATCCAGCAGTACTAGACGACATCGCAAATAAAATTCGTGCTTCTTACGGTATTGCATCTTCAGCTTACACAATTGCTGCGCATGATGAAGAGGAAGATATGGATGAGGAATTAAAGCTTCTTCTTGAAGATGAATAATATAAATGCATTGTTCCCACTCTTTATAGTGAGAGCAATGCATTTTTTTATTTACACATACTGGAGAATGCGGTTTTGTTGTTAGGTTATCCATATATTCTTCGAAAGTTATGAATGACATTTTTATAAAAATAATTCCTAAGTACTGCTTCTACGCATTAATGATAAAAGATAAAATAAGCGTTAGTGTAAAAAGTATTAGGTAATTAATTCTCCTAATGGATATGACTTACTTTTTTTCTTGAGAGGGCGAACAGATGCCCGACTATCCTTGACAGAGCTTAAGGCTAGCTATACAATTAAAAATGTATAATTTCTGAATTATGACTTTAAATAGGCAGTACATTCTGACTTCATTTATAATGGCTTTTGAAGATCTATTAAATGAAGACTTTGGCAGATGTCTATTATTATGCCAAGGCGAAATTGATGTATGCGCCGACTGAAACTGTAATACCCAAATAGCAAGAGGAGGTGTTCATATGGATGGAATTACTATCATCTCCGCTTTGCTTGGACTCATCGTTGGTGCCGCTGTTAGCTATATCTACATGAAAAAAGTGAATGACTCAAAAATCACTGGTGCTAAACATGTCGCTGAAACAATCGTTGAAGAAGGAAAACGAGAAGCGGAGGCATTGAAGAAAGAAGCACTACTTGAAGCCAAAGATGAAACTCACAAATTTCGTACTGAAGCAGAAAATGACATTCGTGAACGTCGTTCAGAACTTCAGAAACAAGAGAACCGTTTATTGCAAAGAGAAGAGAATCTTGATCGCAAAGATGATGCTCTAAATAAGAGAGAAGCAGGTTTAGAGCGTAAAGAACAAGCTCTAAGCGAAAGACAACAGCATATTGAACAGATGGAAAGCAAAGTGGACGAGCTCGTTGCCTCGCAAAAATCAGAGCTAGAGCGAATTTCTGCTTTAACTAGAGATGAAGCAAAAGCTATTATCTTAGGAGAAGTAGAAAAAGAGCTAACAACTGATATTGCTGTGATGACGAAGGAAGCTGAGACACGTGCGAAGGAAGAATCAGATAAAAAAGCACGTGAAATTTTATCACTGGCACTGCAACGTTTTGCAGCAGATCATGTTGCTGAAACAACAGTATCTGTCGTGAACTTGCCAAATGATGAAATGAAAGGTCGTATTATTGGTCGTGAAGGTCGTAACATCCGAACTTTGGAAACGTTAACAGGTATAGATTTAATAATTGATGATACTCCAGAGGCGGTTATTTTATCAGGCTTTGATCCGATTCGTCGTGAAACGGCTCGACTTGCACTTGAAAAACTTGTACAGGATGGCCGCATTCACCCTGCTCGAATTGAGGAAATGGTCGAAAAGTCTCGTCGTGAAGTGGATGAACAAATCCGTGAAACAGGTGAGCAGACAACATTTGAAATTGGCATTCATAATTTACATCCAGATTTAATGAAGATTTTAGGCCGCATGAAATATCGTACAAGTTATGGACAAAACGTCCTAAAACATTCCATTGAGGTCGCATATTTATCAGGCTTGCTCGCTGCTGAACTTGGTGAAGATGTAGCATTAGCTCGCCGTGCAGGCTTATTACATGATATTGGTAAGGCAATTGACCATGAAGTTGAAGGTAGCCATGTCGAAATCGGTGTGGAATTAGCAACAAAATACAAGGAACATCCGGTCGTTATAAACAGTATTGCTTCCCACCATGGTGATACAGAAGCAACATCTGTCATCGCGGTATTAGTGGCTGCAGCTGATGCATTATCAGCAGCTCGTCCAGGTGCTCGAAGTGAGACACTTGAAAACTATATCCGCAGACTTGAAAAGTTAGAGGAAATTTCTGAAAGCTATGATGGCGTAGAAAAATCCTTTGCGATTCAGGCTGGTCGTGAAATCCGTATAATTGTACAACCTGAAAAAATTGATGACTTAGCTTCACATCGCTTAGCGAGAGATATCCGTAAGCGAATTGAAGAAGAACTTGATTATCCAGGTCATATTAAAGTAACGGTTATTCGTGAAACACGTGCCGTGGAATATGCGAAATAATTGTAATACAGAAACGTCTTTTACTCGAAATAGAGTAAAAGGCGTTTTTTTAGTAACTTGGTTGTAAGTGAGCTACTGTCATATTTATCGTGAAATGGCATATATACAATAAGTACCTTTATTTAAAATCAATTAGATTTTTACTAAATTGGTGAAAATATTTAGGCGATGAATTGGGATAGGGAGATGAAAGAGCATGGTTGATATTCACAGTCATTTATTATACGGAGTTGACGATGGACCACAACAACTTGCTGAGTCATTGCAAATAATAGAACATGCTGTGATGCAAGGCATAACAGCCATTATTACTACCCCTCATGCCAAACATCCAATATACGATGTGTCATATGAAAATGTATTACATCAAGTACATACTTTACAGCTAGAAATAGCAAAAAGAGCATGGCCAATCAAAATATTTCCTGGACATGAAGTGCACATAAATGAAAATATTTTAGAATATAGCACAACTAAACAGCTTCATATGTTGGCAAACTCAAACTATCTATTACTGGAATTACCTTCGGAAACGATACCTTTTTATTGTAAAGAAATGATTAGGCTATTAGTAGCATCAGGTATTACACCCATTATTGCACATCCAGAGCGAAATAGAGCTATTCAACAAAATGTAGCACTTCTTGAACAATTAATTCGTGAAGGGGCATTAGCACAAATTACAGCGGGTAGCATTACTGGGCATTTTGGGAAAAAAGCCCGACAGTGTGCAATGAATTTAATAGAAGCAAGACTTGTTCATACGTATGGCTCAGATGTCCATAATATGTCTACAAGACCACTGCTTTTTGAAGCTGGGTTAGATTACTTGGAGAAAATGAAACAGCTGGATATGGTCAACCTTTTCCTTGAAAACAATGAGCGTGTTTTAGAAAATAAGCAGCTATTAATTGCGGAGCCAATCGTTATAAGCGAAAGAAAATGGTGGCATCTTTTCACAATATAAAAAAACGAAATAAAGCAATAGTGGGGTGATGAAAGTGCGGTTTTTTATACTAACAATGTGTATGAGCGTATTACTACTCTCTAGTGCATTATCTTATGAAATACCCATACTAATTTACTTTACTGTCTTTTTTTCTATCTTTCCAATCATCCTTTTTATCTATAATCGCAACGAAAATATTCGTAGAATGTATGTGAGCGATTTATTTTTCTATCTATTTATTATTTGTGGGCTAATAAGTACTTTAGCCAATTCAGATATGGGATCACTTAAGAATATTGTATGTATGCTTATGATGTATATAGGGTTATCGATTATATATAACTCTTTTCAAACATCTACTTTACATGTGCTAGCAATTAGTATTTGTGTCTCACATCTCATTATTTTACTCTTATCTTTTTTCATGAATCGAGTTGTTTTCAACGCATTTGCGGGGATTTATAGCAACCCGAACATGATGGGATTGGTCATGGCATTATTTGCAGTCGTATTACTAGCTGGGGCTGTTCAATTTTTTCAGGTTGATACGAAAAAAGTTACAATCGTATTCCTAGTAAGCCTATTCTTTTTTGTTTTTTATACTATTTTACTAACACAAAGTAGAACGGCTGCCATCACCGTACTAATCGGTATCATAATGAGTATAACCATGTTAGCTATTCAAAACACTTCAAGTATTAGAATAGTAGGCGCACTCGTTTCAGTTCTATGTGTACTAAGTATGATATTCATTTTTAGTCTTAGTAAATTTCCGATACTAAACGAAGCAGTTCAAAATATTGTAGGGAAATTTCAGCGGAAATCTGCTGATATATCTGATGGACGAATGGCTATTTGGCAAAATATAATAAAAGATTCCACATTATTTGGGCATGGAGAGAATTATCATGTTGGCCAATTGGATGCACATAATACTTTTATCGCCCTATTAGCTCAGTATGGTTGGTTGGCGGTTACATTTTTTCTATTATTCGTAGCAACATTAGTATGGAATGCATTTTCTTTTGCCAAAAAAAAAGTAAAGTATGCGAAAATGCTACAACTATTACCATTTTTAATACTTATCACCTATATTCTACTTTCAATGACGGAAATAATTATTTATACAACGCCGATAATGATCGTTTTATTTGTTCTTTCTGGCAATTCATTTACCCATCATAAAACTCATAATTGATAGTTCAAATATGAATAAAACGAGAATCAAAGTAATAAAAATAGTAAAAAGACCAATTTAATGTAAAATAGCGTTTGTAAAAAGGAGGGATAATCTATTTGAAGATTGGATTTGTCAATAGCGGAAAATCATTTTTACCAGAAATCTCAGCCTATGTAGCATATTTAAATCAGCAGGATAATATTGAAGCTATAACCATTTTAACAGCGGAGATGAATGAAACTCCGATAGCCAATATAGATTTATTATGGAAATTTACTGGTTTAGATATTAAAAAATATTCAAGCGAGACAAAGATTATCCATGAATATAATTCGTTATCAATTGGTCACTTTGCGATGTTGAAAAATTATGTAAAAAAAACATGTAATATTAAACCGCATGGTCGCATATTTTTGAATGAACTTGTAGAAAAGGATTTAAAGATGAAGGGCAATATTCCAAAAATTCATCGAGATATGGGAATATCAAAAGACTTTTTTATAAAAACGTCAAAAAAAGAGTACGATTTTGTATATGTTGGTGATATGGGACATGGAAGAGGTATCGATCATGCGCTAAAGCCCTTTACGACAACTTTAAAAGATAACACTATTTTATTAATAGGAAATCCAACAAATGAATTATATAAATCTTTCAAAGACTATAAAAATATTATCTTTTCAGGATCGCTTCCTTATCATGAAGTTCCTCTTCTAGCGTCAAAAGCAGAATACGGGCTGAATTATATACCAGATGTGTACCCCTTTAATTTACAAGCTTCAACAAAGCTCCTTGAGTACTGCGCATTAGATTTGAAAATTGTTTCGACTGATTATCCTTGGGTCAACAATTTTGAACAGAAAACACAAGGGCGCTTTTTTAAATTACACCGAAATTTAGCAAACTTAACGATGACAAATTTAAATAGCTTTGAATTTGTGACGCCAGATGTTAGTTATCTAGAGTGGAACCTATTGTTAGATAGGGTAAAACTGATAGAGTTTATCAAATTAGTAATGGGATAGTTTAATAGGTGATATGCATTAATTTATTTGCATAACAGAAAGGAAATTGTATAATGATCCCTAAAAAAATTCACTTCTGTTGGTTTGGAGAAAATTCTTACCCACAGGTAGTTGAAGCGTGTATTGCCTCATGGCAAAAATTAATGCCTGACTATGAACTAATTGAATGGAATGAAAAATCATTTGATATTCAATCCAATCAATTTGTACAAGAAGCCTACGAATCTAAAAAATATGCTTATGTAGCTGATTATGTAAGGTTATATGCACTATATACACAAGGTGGCATTTACTTGGATACAGATGTTGAAGTTGTGCAATCGTTAACACCCTTTTTATCCCATCGAGCATTTACTGGCGGAGAAAGTAGTGATACATGTGTAACTGGTATTATGGGTGCAGTAAAGGGGCATCCGTGGATTAAGTTGCTACTGGATTATTATGAAGATAAAAGCTTTTATACGGAACAAGGCCAACAAACAAATACTGTCATCATTACGGATTTAACGAGAGAAAAATATGGATTTACAGAGTCAAATCAACATAGCCAATTGGATGACGATCTACACATTTATCCATTTGAATATTTCTGTTCGAAAGACTTCGAATCAGGAGAGATTAACCAGACTGTTAATACTTTTACAATCCATCATTTTAATGGGTCATGGTTGTCAGAAGAACAAAAAAAACGACATAAAAAAGTCATGCGATATAAATATGCAATAAACAAATTATTTGGACCGAATGCTTTTGATATGTTAAATAAAACACGTAAAAAATTAAATGGTACAAAGATTTTCGAGTAAAGTGTAATCCATAAATGGACTAGTGGAGGCAAGATGGACTAATGAAGGAAATTCGGGTGGGTGCTATTCTCTCTTACTTATCTATTTTTTGTACATTTATTGTGGCAATTGTGTTTACCCCTATTATGATTCGAATTCTTGGTCAAGAAGAATACGGATTATACACATTAATGACAGTTTTTGTTGGGTATTTAACTATATTAGATTTTGGTTTAGGGAATGCAATTATTCGTTATATTTCTAATAATCGAGTAGCAGGCGATAAGGAGATGGAAGCTAGACTAAATGGCTTTTTTCTGCGGCTTTTTTCGATTATAGGTGTTTTCACCCTTGCCATTGGTTGTGTTATGTATTTCCAGGTTGAGACAATTTTTGGACAAAGCTTATCTTCCTTGCAAATCGAAAAGGCAAAAGTAATGGTTATGGCGATGATCGTAAGCTTTGCCTTGCAATTTCCATTAAGTGTTTTCTCTTCTATACTTAAGGCCTATGAAAAATTCATACTGATTAATTTAACTTCATTTATAAAAGTAATAGTACAACCGTTACTGATGCTGTTTTTCTTGTTACAAGGTGCAGATGCATTGGTGATGATTTTTATTGTAGCTAGCTTAAATGTATGTGTATTAATAATAAATTCTGTAATCTGTATGAAAACTTTGAAAGTACGATTTATATTTTCTGGTTATAACTCTGGCCTTATGAAAGAAATATTTGTCTATTCATTTTTTCTATTTGTGACAGTCATAGTGGACAAAATTTATTGGCAAACTGACCAAGTATTACTCGGGATTATTAAAGGAACAGAAGATGTAGCGGTTTATGGGATTGCTATACAATTTATTATGATTTTTATGGCACTAGCACTCGCAATCAGTGATTTGTATTTGCCAAAGATTTCAATGTTAGTGACACAAGCGAATGGCCTAATAGAGATTAACCGGTTATTTGTCAATGTTGGTGCCATTCAGCTAATGATTCTTGGCTATGTACTAAGTGGCTTTTTTTTATTTGGTAAAACTTTCATCTCACTATGGATAGGTGATGAATATTTAATTGTCTATCCTATCGTACTGATCATCATGTTGCCTTTTTCTGTCGATTTAATTCAAAATATAGGGCTAAGTGTGTTAAAGGCAAAAAACATGTTTAAGTTTCGAACGGTATTATTAATCATACTTGCTAGCATAAATATTATTCTATCTATTCCTGCCATCTATTTTTACGGGGTTATTGGAACAGCTATTATAACTGCTGTATCATTATTTATTGGGAATGTATGTATTATCAATGTTTACTATGCAAAAAAAATACACCTAGATATTAAAAGATTTTGGCTACGCATTAGTAAGCTTTTCGTAGCTATTGTTATTGCGTCCCTTTTAATGAAAGGCATTATTATTGTTTTCCCACTTACAAATACCTGGTACATTCTAGGAATATATATTGCTTTATACAGTATTATTTTCGGTATATCTTTGTTCACATTTGGCATTCCCACTTCTGATAGAAAATACTTGATTCGAAAAGTGAAAATGCTCAGCCTAGCTGGAGGGATGAAATTTTGGGGTCAGAAATCCTCGTAACTGTCATTATACCAGTATATAATGCAGCACCGTATTTAAAGAAATGTCTAGCAAGTATTTGCCAACAAACGTTAAAGCCAATCGAAATTATTACGATTAATGATGGCAGTACTGACGAGTCCCTTTCTATTTTACAGCAATTTGCCTTACAAGATCAGCGAATTATCATTCATAATAAAGCAAATGGTGGGGTTAGTCATGCAAGAAATAGAGGGATTGACCAGGCAAGAGGTCAATACGTTACGTTTGTCGATGCGGATGATTGGATAGAGCCTTCTATGTTGGAACGTTTATATAGCGCTATTAAAGAATCAGGAACTGAAATAGCTAAATGTGATATTTTTGTAGATGGAAAAAACGGTGGTAACCGTTTGAATTATCCCTCAACAGTAAATGAACTTTTTGATCCTCAGGAATGTTTACATTTATTATTTACTGAATTTAATGAAAAACATTTCGGTTTTGCTTGCTGCAAATTGTATTCTAAAGTTTTTCTTGATAAGTTTGGAATTCGATTTGAAGAGGATATGAATTTTTCTGAAGATGTTTTATTTATAACAAAAGCTATCACAAAGAGTAAGGCAATTTGTTATGTGCCTCAGCAACTTTATCATTACAATGTGTTAACACAGCAATCATTAACGCGAGGCTATCGTATGAATGGAAGAGAAAAATATGATGTAATCTATGAACGTGTTCGTGAGACATTAGTAGCTGAAAATATTTTTACATTTATTGAAACTAGTTTTAACGGATATGTATTTTCAGGTTTAGTAAATTTAACGCTTCATATGCAGGATTCCCCATATAAGGGGCTCCATTTATTAAGAGCGATTAAAGAAGAAATAGTCAGTTTTGTTGATGACTACCCTCATGTTCTCGAGTTAAAACCAATAAAATTTTCATTGAAAAAAAAGCTCTATTATCAATTGTTGAAAAAAAATGCTGTATCTACGCTAGCATTTTTCATTTTTTTATCCATAAAGAAAACTGACTAAAAAGGTCTTGAAGTCATTTTCACTAAATATTGACACTATCTAGGAATAACATAGGGCATAAATTTATATATTAAATATAGCTACTATAACAATTAACTATGAATATCACATGACATTACATTACATAAATTTAGACAGTTTAGGGGAAGGAGATCTATTCGGTGGAGACTTCTATTCAAGTAAAAGCGATAGTGAAAATTTTACGCAAACGTTTACTTCTTATTCTATCGATAATCGTAATGGCGATGGCATTGGCTGCTTATCTTAGTTATTATGTCATCACACCTGTGTATCAAGCTGAAACTCAAATATTAATCAACCAAAAAAATACGGATCAACAACTTTATACGGGTGGGTATTCAATTGAGACGGATTTACAATTAATTAATACGTATAATGTCATTATAAAAAGCCCAGCTATTCTATCTAAAGTGATTAAAGAATTGAAATTAGAATTATCTCCTGAACAATTAGCAGAGAAAATTACGGTCAGTAATGAAAACAAATCACAAGTAGTTTCTATAAAAGTTCTTGATGAAAAATCAGCACGAGCAGTGGAGATTGCTAATACGATAATAGATGTCTTTAAAGAAGATATTCAAAAACTGATGAACGTAGATAATATCAATGTCCTATCAGTAGCTACATTAGCTGATGACTCACAACCAGTGAAGCCGAAAAAAATTCTAAATATTTCAATTTCAGGACTCCTTGGACTCCTTTTAGGAACAGGCATTGCATTTAGTCTAGAATTTTTCGATTCAACAATAAAGACTGAGCAGGAAATTGAAGAACTATTGAATTTACCGATATTAGGATTCGTAAGTTCAATAAAAGGAGGCAGAGGGTCTATCTCTACTAGAAGAGGGAGGCGAGTCACATAATGTTTAAAATGAAAAATAAAAAAAAGAAAGTATTAGCGATGATGCCACGGAAATTATTGACTAGCGAACATACAACTTCTATCATTTCTGAACAATTTCGAACAATACGAACAAATTTGAAATTTGCACTCCCTAATTTATCGTGTAAAACAATTTTAGTGACATCATCTATCCCTGGTGAAGGAAAGACAACGAATGCAGCAAATATTGCGATAGTTTTTGCACAAGAAGGAAAAAAAGTTTTATTAGTGGATGCTGATATGCGAAAGCCTACAATGCACTATACATTTGAATTGCTTAATATTTCAGGTTTATCGAGTGTATTGATACAAAATGACACTTTGAGCGAGGCTATACAAGAAACGTTTATTGAGGGATTATTTGTCCTCACTAGTGGGCCGATCCCACCTAATCCAGTAGAGCTTCTTTCTTCAGAAATGATGGATACTTTAATAGAAAAAATGATAGCGTATTATGATGTAATAATCTTTGATACGCCACCTGTTAATTCTGTGACCGATGCTCAAATCTTAGCAAATAAAACAGATGGTGCACTACTTATTGTTAATACTGGAGTAGTTGAGAAATCTAGTGTTGTCAAAGCAAAAAATTCCTTATTAGTGGCACAAGCGAAAATATTAGGGGTCGTCATGAATAACTATACTTTGCAAAAAAAACAATATAAGAGCCAGTATTATCATGTGAAAAAATAGAAATCAGTACCGTCCGCCTGACAAGTACCTAAATTACTTGTTAGGTGTTTTTTTATAGACAATGAGAAAGAGTATGAGTACCTACTTTTTCAAGACCAGTTTAATACGCTGAACGGACATAGTTTTGCGTTTGACTTTGAATTAGTGGTAAAATATAAGGTGCTAATTAATGAAAGAGTGGTTATGAAAATGAAAGTTTTATTTATTGGGGATATTGTAGGTTCAATCGGTCGAGATGCAGTAGAAAAATATTTACCCCGTTTAAAGAAAAAATACAATCTAGACGTTGTTATTGCCAATGGTGAAAATGCAGCAGCAGGACGCGGAATTACACGTAATATTTATAATGAGTTATTGCAAATGGGTGTTGATGTTATTACGATGGGCAATCACACTTGGGATAATAAAGATATTTTTGATTTTATAGATGATGCAGATTATTTAATACGCCCGGCGAACTTTTCAAATGATGCACCAGGTAAAGGAATGGTGCAAATTTCAAAAAACGGTGCAACTCTATCTGTTATTAATTTACATGGACGAGTATTTTTGCCTCCTCATGAAGATCCGTTTGCGATGGCGGAGAAATTAATCGAAGAAGCACATAAAACGTCACCGCTTGTATTCGTGGATTTTCATGCAGAAGCGACAAGTGAAAAAATTGCACTTGGATGGCACTTAGATGGGAAGGCTTCGGCAGTTGTTGGTACACATACACATGTGCAAACAGCCGATGCACGCATTTATCCAAATGGAACAGCCTATATTACGGACGTTGGTATGACAGGTCCATACGATGAAATTTTAGGGATGACGAAGGAAAGTGTCATTTATAAATTCCAAACAAACATGCCATCTCGTTTTGAAGTGCCTAAAAAAGGACGCGAAGTGTTAAGTGGTTTCTTTGTAGAGATTGATGATAAAACAGGAAAAGCTCGACATTGTGAGCGAATATATATAAACGAAGATTATCCGTTCCAAGCATAAGAAGAGAAACTATTGTGTGTTAAAAAATGCACAATAGTTTTTTGTTTGAAAATTTGTTAATTCAATTAAAGCGTCATAATAAAAAATGACTCTTCGGCAAAACGAGAGGTTGATTTCCACTCCGACTGGGCGCTTTGTTGCTGTCGCTAGCTTTCGCACAGATAAAAAATTTGCCGCGGACGCTACGCTTTCGCGCAGAGCAGAGCTTCCTGGGGGCGCCCTATGAGCCGCTTCACTCGCGTTGCTCGCTCCAGTGTCTCGGGCCAACACGATGTTGGTCACGAAGGCGTTATCACAGGATGTGATGGTTTTAGCTTTCGTTCCTCTATCGCTAATCCCCAAGGAGTCGCCCAGCCTCCACTCCAACCAACCATTTCACAAGCTTGTACCTTCTGGCATGTCACTCAAAATTTATAGTGATAAAACGAAACTTCAACAAAGGGGTTTGTCTGTGCAAAAGTTCAGAAATAACAGGTGTACAATTGTGTCACTATTATAAGTCTTTTCTTTTCGATTATAATAAGTAGCAATAGTGTTCACTTTTGAAATGATAAAAACTTATAAAAGCTCTACACTATCGCTGATTGGAGTGGAAGGCTACTCGACTCCCGTGGGAAAGCGAGACAGGCGAGACCCTGCACGGAGCGTAGCGAAGGAAGCGGCTCGGCGCTCGCCCACAGGAAAGCGAGTAGCCTGGAACGGAAATCATCCCACGTTTTGCAAAGGAGCCCTAAGTTATTTATAATGGCGTATTTATTTCAGTGACAAAGTAATTTTCTAACTGTAAATATCAGTCTTTTTAGATTGTTTTGATATATAAGAAATGAAAATAGTCTATTTTCTTCTTACCGAGCATAAAATGACCTATCGACAATAACTTGAGGTCCAAAAAAAGGGGGACATGAGTTGTTGAGCGTAAACACTATTCGCGAAACGGGGAGGAATAATTGTGGATTCATTAAAAGTATCATCACGCTCTAATCCAAATTCAGTTGCAGGTGCATTAGTCGCGGTAATCAGAGAAAAAGGGCAAGCAGAAATGCAGGCAGTTGGGGCAGGGGCACTTAACCAAGCCGTGAAAGCAGTGGCCATTGCACGCGGATTTGTAGCGCCAAGTGGCACAGATTTAATTTGCGCACCGGCGTTTGCCGATATTTTAATTGCTGGTGAGGAACGTACAGCTTTAAAGCTTCTTGTGGAGAAACGTATTCGATAAAAAAGTAATGAAGTAAAATGCCTTGCACATAATAAGCTGCAAGGCATTTTTTTCGTTTATATAGACAATCAGAATTTGAGGAAGAGAATCCTACATGCTCTACATACTAATATGTTAAATGTCACTTGAAATCCGCAAATTAATTTTTTAAACTTAATTGATTTAAAATTACAACTTTATGAACGCCATTTTCAGTCAAAGGTCTGATTTTCGTTTAAATCGGGGAATAACAATAGTGTAGACCGTTTCTTCGTGTTAAACTTATGAAGGAAAAATAATAGTATATACATTGGATCTAAGGAGTTGTTGACATGTTACATCAGCTTTCATGGAAAGTCGGTGGGCAACAGGGTGAAGGGATTGAAAGTACCGGCGAAATTTTCTCAACGGCAATGAATCGTTTAGGTTACTTCCTATACGGTTATCGTCATTTCTCTTCTCGAATTAAAGGTGGCCATACGAATAATAAAATTACAGTTCGTCCAACAGAAGTACGTTCAATTGCGGATGATTTAGATATTTTAGTAGCGTTCGACCAAGAAACAATCGACGTCAATTATAAAGAATTAACAGAAACAGGCGTTATTTTAGCGGATTCAAAATTTACTCCAGTGAAGCCAGAAGATTCAAAAGCGCCATTATTTGTAGTACCTTTTACAGAGGTAGCGGCAGAGCTTGGTACTTCGTTGATGAAAAATATGGTGGCGATCGGAGCAACAGCTTCATTGCTAAATCTAGAGGACGAAGTGTTCCAAAATGTTGTAGATGATATTTTTGGCAAAAAAGGTGAAGAAGTTGTTCAGAAAAATATGGAGGCCATTGCACGCGGTCATGAATTAATGAATGAGCTGCTAGGAGATCGTGTAGGTGACTGGGCTTTAGCACCAGCAGACGGTAAACGCCGTATGTTCATGATCGGAAACGATGCAGTTGCACTTGGTGCACTTGCAGCTGGGACACGCTTTATGGCGGCCTACCCAATTACACCAGCTTCTGAGATTATGGAATATCTTATTAAAAAATTACCGAAATTCGGTGGTGCGGTTATTCAAACAGAAGACGAAATTGCTGCAGCGACAATGGCAATTGGTGCAAACTTTGGTGGTGTTCGTGCTTTTACAGCTTCTGCTGGCCCTGGTCTTTCATTAATGATGGAAGCACTTGGTCTTTCAGGTATGACAGAGCAGCCACTGGTTGTTGTTGATACACAACGTGGTGGTCCATCAACAGGATTACCAACAAAACAAGAGCAATCAGATTTAATGGCGATGTTATATGGTACGCATGGTGAAATTCCAAAAGTAGTAATTGCACCATCTACAATGGAAGAAGCATTCTTTGACACAATCCAAGCATTTAACATTGCAGAGGAATTACAATTACCAGTTATTTTAATGACAGACTTGCAATTATCTCTAGGTAAACAATCTGTTGAGCCATTCGATTACAATAAAATTGAAATTCGTCGCGGTAAAATTGTTACAGGCGATATTGAAGAAGTAGCCGATAAAGCATACTTTAAACGTTATGAAGATACGGAAGATGGTATTTCACCGCGTGTGCTACCTGGTACGTTGAATGGTATTCACCATGTAACGGGGGTTGAACACGATGAAACAGGTAAACCGTCTGAAGCATCTGGTAACCGTCAAGTACAAATGGATAAACGTTTCCGTAAGCTAGCAGCATTGAAATTTGAACATCCAGTACATTCAAATGCGCCACACGAAGAAGCTGATATTTTATTAGTGGGCTTTAACTCAACACGTGGAGCTATTGAAGAAGTACAAGAACGCTTAAATGCTCAAGGCATGAAGGTGAACCATGCACATATTCGTTTAATTCACCCATTCCCATCTGCTGAGGTGGCACCACTTGTAGCAAAAGCGAAAAAAGTAATCGTTGTAGAAAATAACTACACAGGTCAATTAGCAAATATTATGAAGATGAATGTTGGTGGTCACGATAAAATCGAGACTATTACAAAATATGATGGTACACCATTCTTGCCAGGTGAATTAGAAAATCGTGTGAAGGAGTTGACTCGCTAATGGCAACATTTAAGGATTTTCGTAATACAGTGAAACCAAACTGGTGCCCAGGCTGTGGCGACTTCTCTGTTCAGGCAGCGATTCAACGTGCCGCGGCAAACGTCGGTATTGAACCGAACGAATTAGCTGTTATCTCTGGGATTGGCTGTTCTGGTCGTATTTCAGGCTACATTAATTCTTATGGCTTCCACGGTATTCATGGTCGTGCATTACCAATTGCACAAGGCTTAAAAATGGCTAACCGTGATTTAAACGTTATTGCTTCTGGTGGTGACGGAGATGGATTTGCGATTGGTATGGGTCATACAATTCATGCTATCCGTCGTAATATTGACATCACATACGTTGTGATGGATAACCAAATTTATGGTTTAACAAAGGGGCAAACATCTCCACGTTCCGCTGCAGGATTTATTACAAAATCTACGCCAGGTGGTGCGATTGAGCCTTCATTAAAACCGTTAGAAGTAGCTTTAACAAGCGGAGCTACTTTTGTCGCACAAGGATTCTCAACGGATATTAAAGAGTTAACAGCTTTAATTGAAGCGGGCATTAATCATAAAGGCTTCTCATTCATCAACGTATTCTCACCTTGTGTTACGTATAACAAAGTGAACACGTACGATTGGTTTAAAGAAAACTTAACGAAGCTTGCTGATATTGAAGGCTATGACAATTCTGACCGTGGTATGGCAATGCGTACAGTGATGGAGCATGAAGGTTTAGTAACAGGTATTATTTATCAAGATACTGAAACAGCTTCATATCAAGAAAAAGTACCAGGCTATTCAGAGCTACCATTAACGGATATCGATATTAAAATGAGCGAAAATGATTTTAATGAATTAGTAAAAGAATTTATGTAAATTAAATTTTATATAGCATGATAAAAAGCATTTGGGATGTCCTCATTCCAAATGCTTTTTGTGTTTTTGAAAGACTGTTAAGTCAATGAAATTAAGATGTTAAAATATTTTTCTAGCTGTCGCTACGTTAGCACTACTCTTTCGCACATAAGAAGCGAAGTGCTGAAGCTTGAGTTTTATCATTATAAATGAGTAGATACATGCTCTGTGAAGTGGTTGATTGGAGTGGAGACTGAGCGACTCCTTGGGGATTAGCGTCACAGATGAGACCCTGCAGCGAAGCGAAGCGGCTCATCGGACGCCCCCAGGAAAGCGCTCAGTCGGAACGGAAATCAACCCCCTCGTTTTGCCAACCAATTTTGATTTTTATAGGGTTTCTTCAAAATTTTTGCTATCCTTATAAAATCCTTATAATCATTTTTTACACTATAATCATCGAAAGGAAGATGATTATAAAGTGGAAGATATTATTTTACAAACAGAAAATCTTAGTAAAAGCTTTAAGGGACAAAAAATTGTGGAGGACTTGTCGTTAACGATACCTCGCAATACTGTTTACGGTTTACTCGGTCCTAACGGTGCAGGGAAATCGACAACGTTAAAAATGATTACGGGTATGCTGCGTCCGAATGCAGGAAAGATACTTTTTAATGGACGTGAATGGAATCGCAATGATTTAAAAGACATTGGTGTATTAATTGAAACACCACCGCTTTATGAAAATTTAACGGCAACAGAAAATCTAAAGGTTCGAACGATTGCCCTCGGATTGCCACAGTCACGTATTGACGAAGTATTAAGAATCGTAGACTTGACCAATACAGGAAAAAAACGAGCAGGACAGTTTTCGTTAGGGATGAAACAACGTCTTGGAATAGCTATTGCGCTATTAAACTATCCAAAGCTTTTAATTCTTGATGAGCCGACAAATGGTCTCGATCCAATCGGCATTCAAGAGCTTCGAAAGCTAATCCGATCTTTTCCAGAGCAAGGGATTACAGTCATTTTATCTAGTCACATCCTGTCAGAGGTAGAGCAGGTTGTTGATGAAATTGGCATCATTGCAGGAGGGAAATTAGGCTATCAGGGAGTTGCTCCACAAGGTCAGGAATTAGAATCATTATTTATGCAAGTAGTGTCTGCTAATAGAAAGGCAGGCATATAACATGATTTCAATTATGAAGGCTGAAAGATTAAAATGGAAAAAGACTTTTATTCCTAAATTAGTTTGGCTAGCACCCATTGTGGCGATAGTACTAACTGCATTATTAATGGGAGGAAAGTTTTTTCAAAGTGGTGCTTATAATTTTTGGTATACATTGCTCCTACCAGGTGCACTGACGATATGCTGCACATTAGTGGTGGAAAAAGATGCTAAATTGAAATATCATAGTATTCTCGCAATGCCGATTGACCTAAAGAAGATTTGGTTTGGTAAAATACTAACATGTAGCGCCTGGTTGTTAGTAACTACACTTATTTTCTTTGTAAGTATATCTGCTAGTGGAGTACTCTTTGGCACTAGCTATTCTTTAACAAGTAGTTTTACAGGTAGCTCGGTAATTTTCTTAACGTTATTATGGCAAATTCCATTCTGTCTATTTCTTGCGGAAAAATTAGGAACTTATATAGCAATTTTAATAAATTTAGTCGGTAATATGGCAGGTATGATTGCATTTGCGAATGGGGATTTTTGGTATAGTGTTCCTTACGCCATTACAGCAAGACTAATATGTCCAACATTAGAGATTTTACCAAATGGTCTGCTAGTGCCTGAAGGAAGTCCATTATTAAACACGTGGGTTATAGCTCCAGGTATATTAATTGCCTTAGTATGGTTTGCTTTAATAAGCTTCCTTACTGCACGATGGTTCCAAAAAAGGGAGGCGAAATAGTGCATGATAATGTTAAGATTACTTAGAGCAGAGCTTCTTAAAACAAAAAGAACGCCTTTTTTACTCACACATCTAATTGTACCTATCATTATTTCAGGGATATTTTTAGCATACTATACTTATTCACCATGGGGTTTCAATGCTAGGGTAACGGCTTATCTTCAAGGAGTAGCATGCGGATTTCCAATTATTATTGGGTTAGTTTGTGCGATGGCAGCGGAGCAAGAAGCAACTGCAGGGCATTTTCAGGAGATGCTAACCACTACTAAAACAAAAATAGTAGCCTATTTAAGCAAGTTGCTATTGTTATTATTATTTAGTTTTGGCGCAATATTACTGTCCGTCGGTATTTTTAGTACTGGTTTTATTGAGCTTTTGCATGAAGATACTTTTGGTTATCAATTTTATTTCATAGCTGGATGTATTTTATTTGTAGGCTATGTATTTTTATATATTTTACATTTATTTGTTAGTCTTCATTTTGGTAAAGGTGCCTCAATCGGATTAGGGATTGTGGGATCACTAATAGTAGCCTTACTACTAACTGGACTAGGTAATGGTATTTGGTCATTTATACCTTATGGTTGGGGTGGTCACTTTGTTTCGTTATGGACAATGAAGACGTCAGGGCTAGACCTATCAACGGTGAAAGTAGGACTACAGGAAGGTATTATTGCTTCAGTTTGCGGAACATTGTGCGCATTAGTCCTATCTTGTTTCTGGTTTTGGAAGTGGGAAGGAAGAAGATCGGTGAATTAGGGTATGAAGAAATGATGAGGGTAGAAATATGGCAAAAATATTAGCAGTAGATGATGAAAAAGATATTTTAGTATTGATAAAAAATGCACTACTAAAAGACGAACATTTAGTAACGGCAGTCTTTGATGCGCCGGAAGTAAGTAAAATGGATCTTGGTGCCTTCGATTTAATTTTACTGGATGTAATGATGCCCGAAATAGATGGATTTACACTATGTGGTCAAATACGTCATGCTGTAGATTGTCCCATCCTTTTTTTAACGGCTAAATCATTAGAAGAAGATTTAATGTATGGTCTAGGTCTTGGCGCTGATGATTACATTATCAAGCCGTTTGGCATTGGAGAGCTACGTGCAAGAGTGAATGCGCATTTGAGACGCGAAAAAAGAGAAAGACGTAGTATCCTTTTTGTAGATAATATTCACTTCAATCTATCAGGCAAAGAGCTGTTTATAAATGAAGAGAAGGTAATGCTGACAAAAAGCGAATATGCAATATGCGAATTTCTAGCTCGAAATCGAGGACAAGTATTTTCGAAAGAAAAAATTTATGAAACTATTTTTGGCTTTGATGGGAAGAGTGACAGTACTGCTATTACGGAGCATATTAAAAATATTCGTTCAAAGCTACATGCCTTTCATGTTGACGCCATTGACACTGTTTGGGGGATCGGATATAAATGGAGACAATAAAGCCCACTAAAGGCACTCGACTACATACTTTTTTTCTACGATATCTCCTTTTCCTAAGTTTAGGCACCATTCTGTTAGTCGTAATACTGTTTAGTATATTTTTGTTTACTTTTTCTACCAATATTGTTTTGCCAGCAAATTATGCAGAAAGTCAAATTACATTATCAAAGGATCGGATTGCGTCTAGTAGTTCGGTTACCGCTGATATTATTCCAGACCTTGTTGACTATGCTGTCTTTTCTAAAGATGGACAATTCCTTACAGGGAATCTTTCAGAAAAGGAAGCTTTTAAAGCATGGGATGTAATGAAAAAAAGGGAAACTAGAAATAGTTCCCAATTTTACTCGTTTATAGAGCGAGAAAATGAGATTTGTATATTACGATATTATTTAGTACCTCAGTATCGTTCAGAAATTTTAAGAAAATATTTACCTAATCCGCAACTATTAGAATTTCTAGTGTTTATTATAGGGATAGTAGCTTATGCAACTGTCCTTGCTATCCATTTTGGAAGAAGTCTAAAGAAAAAAATGTTTGGCTTGCAGGAAGCGATTGAAAAAATACAAAATCAAAATTTGGATTTTACGATTAATCGTTCAGGAATTCGTGAAATAGATGAAATATCGGTTTCTCTTGAGCAGATGAAAGAGGCTTTAAATAGCTCCTTAAAACAGCAATGGGAATCTGAACAGGCACGTAGAGAACAAATTTCTGCTCTTGCTCATGATCTGAAAACACCGCTCACAATTATTCGGGGAAATGCAGAGCTTTTGCAGGATACGGCTCAAGATGATATACAAAGGGAATATAATGACTATATTTTAAAAAATACAATGGAAATAGAAAAATTCACGAAAGAGTTGATTGATTTATCGAAAATGGAAAGAAATGTAACTCGTGAAAAAACGAATGTTAAAACGGATGCATTTATGACAGAAGTAGAACAACAAATGAGAGCTCTTTCGTTGGAAAAAAGGCTTCAAGTGGATATCCAAAAGGAAATTCTTCCTGCACGTATATTTATCGATGAAGAGCAGTTCTATCGTGCGATTTTAAATGTCATTGCTAATGCTGTAGAGCACACACCTGAATATGGAAAGGTAACATTAACTGTGCAAGTTGCTACTGATGTTATTCGATTTATCGTTACTGATAACGGCTGTGGATTTTCTCCGAGAGATTTAAACGAGGCTACCAAACAGTTTTATCGCGGAGATCCAAGCAGAAATGCAGGAGATCACCATGGGATGGGACTTTATATTGCCCAATCAATTGTTCAGCGTCACGCTGGAACATTGCTAATTGACAATGATTTATTAGCTGGTGGAGGAAGAGTAACCATAACAATCCCAATCAATAATTAGTCACAATAGAGTTATGTTAAAGAAGAAAATAAGGTCATAACCATAACGTGGGGTTGATTTCCGTTCCGGCTGGACGCTTCGTTACACTGCGCTTTCGCACAGATAAAACAATGTTGGTCACGAAGGCGTTATCACAGGACGTGATGGTTTTAGCCTTCGTTCCCTTGTGTGCTCGCTCCAGAGTCTCATCTGTGACGCTGTGATCTGACCCCAAGGAGTCGCCCAGTCTCCGCTTCAATCAACTTATATAGATGGTAAACGTTTTACCAATAGCATATTAATGAAATTCATTAGAAAGAATGATTTTGACGAATTTGTCAAAACATTCTTTTTGTTTTTGAAAAAAGGGAAAAAATAGGGAGCGTGTTCGGGCAATAGTATTGTAAAAAATGCTACAATAAAAGAAAAAAAGAAGAGGCGATGCACGTGGATAACGTCATTGATTTTATTGCAAAGAAAAAAGAACGTGAAGAAAGACAGCGCACACAGGATTTGGAAAGGTATGTTGCGACACAATGTAATTTTCATCAACCGGAAAATATTGATGCACTTGTTGATAGAAAAATGATTGAGGTCAAGGACCATACGTTGTTTTTAGGTTTTCTCTCGATATTAAATGATAAAAAAATCGATCCACTTGATATTTTTCAAGATGTTTTTACATTAGCACCTGCCCACTTTGAGATGTCCTACAATATGAAATGGTGGTCAGTTGTACAGCTTGCCTTTACATTTTTAACAATTTTAAAAGAAAACGAGCCGCATACATATGCAGATTTTCTTGGTTTATAAAATGAATCTAGAGTGTGTGCACGTCTTAGAAAGCTACATAAACGTGCGCATACAGAACTAGATCCCTACTTACTCCTCTAAAACTTTTACAATCCCCCTTCAATTAATAATCGTTTATAGATTTTCATAATTCCTTCATAATTTTTACTGAATATTTTAATGTCCTCCATACTTGCTTAATGTTTGTTTCCTAACATAAATGTTGTAAGGCAAATGAAAACAAACATAAACAAATGGAGGTTCCAACTCATGGCAATTCAAAAGTTGTGGAAGAAAGGTCTAATCGGAGCATTAGCAATTTCAATGTTGGCAGCTTGTTCCGACGGTTCATCTAGTTCGAATGAAGTGAAAAGTGATTTGACACTTGAAGAGATTACGAAAAAAGCAAAAGAAGAAGGAACTGTAAATTCTGTCGGAATGCCAGATACATGGGCTAACTGGGTAGAGACTTGGGGTGATCTTGGTACTGAATATACCCTTAAGCATAAGGACACAGACATGTCGAGTGCCGAGGAGCTAGCGAAGTTTGAGGCGGAAAAGGATGATGCCACTGCGGATATTGGTGACGTCGGAATTGCTTTTGGACCGATTGCCAAGGACAAGGATTTAACATTACCGTATAAAACATCTTATTGGAATGAAATACCTAACTGGGCAAAGGATAATGATGGCCATTGGATCGTGGGTTATACTGGAACTATTTCATTTTTAACTGATAAAAACAACGTCAAAGATGCCCCGAAATCATGGGAGGATATTAAAAACGGAGATTACACGGTTAGCATTGGTGATGCTTTAACAGCGAATCAAGCACAGTTTGCTATTTTAGCAGCTGCTATTGCATTTGGTGGTGATGAATCGAATATTCAACCTGGAATAGACTTTTTTGCATCTTTAGCAAAACAAGGGCGTTTAAAAGGAGATCCAACTGTAGCGAATTTAGAAAAAGGCGAGATTGATGTAGCCATCTTATGGGATTTTAATGCACTTGGCTATCGACACCAAATTGATGAGAAACGTTTTGATGTCGTCATTCCATCAGAAGGCTCTGTAACATCAGGCTATGCAACAATCATTAATAAATATGCCAAAAATCCTCATGCAGCAATGCTAGCTCGTGAATACATTTTATCGGATGCAGGACAAGAAAATTTAGCGAAGGGTTATGCTCGTCCAATTCGTGACAAGGTTCAATTACCTCAAGATGTTCAAAAGCTATTATTACCTGCGGAAATGTACAAAAATGCACAGCCAGTAAAAGAACAAAAGAAATGGGAAGAAACAACAAAGCAAATTCCACAACAATATCAGGAGCAGGTATTAATTCATGGGAAATAATAAAGTTGTTTTAATTGTCGTAGATGCACTTCGCTTTGATACAGCTTGTACCCATATGGGATTTATGCACCATTTAGTTGAACGTAAAATAGCAGCACGCTACAAGGTTTGCTCAGAGGTCCCTTCACTATCAAGGCCTTTATATGAAACGATTTTAACGGGGACACCACCCATTGTACATGGAGTAACGAGCAATATGACAGTGCGTTTATCGACGCAAAATAGTTTATTTCATTTAGCGAAAGAAAACGGTCTATCTACAGCAGCAGCTGCCTATTATTGGGTAAGTGAGCTATATAATCGTGCACCATTTGTGCATATGGAGGACAGACTACAATTAGATACTCAATTGCCGATTGAGAATGGACTGTTCTACTTTGAGGATCACTATCCAGACAGTCATTTATTTGCTGAAGCTGCTTGGCTAATGGATCAAAAGCAACCAGATTTCTTATATATTCATCCGATGAATGTAGATGATGACGGTCATAAATTTACAGCTGACTCGGCGCAATATCGAAATCGTATTTTAGCAGTTGATGCATTATTATCTGTATTTATCCCAAAATGTCTTGCGCAGGGCTATGAAGTGATCGTGACAGCAGATCATGGGATGACGAGTGATGGAAATCATGGAGGTACAACAGCTGAGGATCGTCATGTACCAATGTTTGTTATTTCGAATCACGTTAAAGCAGGCATTAAGGATGAGATTGTATCACAGTTACAAATTGCTCCGTTATGCTGTCATTTATTGAATATCGAACCTTCTGATGAAATGGTTCCTCTGTTATTAGAAGGGATGCATTCATTAAAAAAGGTTTAATCATCAATATTAATTGGGCGTGTTTGGGAAGCTTCCAGCAGGGAAATTCTATTAGTCCATCATCAAAAGTTGGGATGACATTTTCAAAATATTTATGTGTTAGTTGATTGAAGTGAAGACAGGGTGACTCCTTGGGGATCAGCGATAGGGGAACGAAGGCTAAAACTATCACGTCCTGTGATAACGCCTTCGTGTCCAACATCGTGTTGGCCCGAGATTCTGAAGCGGATGTTTTCTGTGCGAAAGCGAAGCGCCAGCAACAATGTTTTTTCTGTGCGAAAGCGAAGCGCCAGCAACAATGCGCCCTGTCGGAAAGGAAATCAACCCCCGTTATGGTGATGAGCCTTCTAATTAATAAAAATGATTAAATCAACATGAACTGCTATTAAATATTGAAAGAAGTGATTGTTTTGATTTCGAAGCGGCAAACAGTTGCCTGGCTTTCTCCTTTTCTAGTACTTGTCTTGTTATTTTTCTTAGTACCGTTACTGTATATGCTCATCACAAGCTTTCAAAATAGTGATGGTTTTACATTCGCACAATATCAAACTGTACTAACGAACGATTACATTTTACAAGGCTTTACAAATAGTATTACACTGTCTGTTATTTCGGCAGTCATTGCCTTAATTGTTACCCTATTTGCTGTTTATGCGCTTATGAGATTTTCTGAGCCAGTGCGTGAAAAAATATTAATACTAACAAATTTAACATCAAATTTTTCAGGTATTCCGTTAGCTTTTGCCTTTATTGTATTACTTGGCAATAGCGGGCTCTTTACATTGCTATTCGATAAATGGGGTATTGACACATTTTCATCATTTTCTCTTTATAGCTGGGGTGGCTTGTTACTGATTTATATTTATTTTCAGCTACCATTAGCCTTAATGCTTTTATACCCAATTTATGATGGGATTCAGCAACAATGGAAGGACGCAGCAGCATTACTTGGAGCTTCTACATGGCAGTTTTGGATGAAGATTGGGATCCCTGTTATGCTTCCTGGGATTGTTGGAACATTTAGCGTATTGTTTGCCAATGCAATGGGAGCGTATGCCTCTGCCTATGCACTAACTAGCAGTAATTACAATTTAGTAGCCATTCGTATTGGTTCTCTTATTAAGGGAGATATTTTTGCACAACCAGAGCTGGCAAGTGCTATTGCAGTAATACTAGCAGTAACGATGGTGACGGCAATGCTATTAAGTGAGTGGAGCATTTCAAAAACAAGGAGGAAGTTATAATGAAAAAAAGAGGCTTTGCTGATTTATTTTTCCTCCTGTTAGTGGTGTATTTAGTGTTGCCAGTTGTTGCAACAATGCTTTATGCCTTTGCGACGAATTGGAATAAGACCATTTTGCCAGAAGGATTAACATTGAAATGGCTTGCGACATTATTTCAGGATGCAGAATTTATACAGGCATTTGGACGTTCGGTTTTATTGTCTAGTGGGGCTGTCATGATTGCATTGCTCGTTATCGTACCGGCTATTTTTGTGATCGTGTTGTATTTTCCAAAATACGAAAAATGGATACAGATGGCTGTTGTGATGGTGTATTCATTCCCGGGAATTATTTTAGCAGTCGGGCTCATTCGTGTTTATAGCAAATTTGGTGTGCCGATGATTTTAGTAGTATTAGGGGCATATGTTATCGGTATCCTACCATACATTTATCAGGGGACACGCAATAGTTTGCAGAATGTTGATGCACGACAGCTTTTAGACGCAGCGCAATTACTGGGAGCATCAAAATTGCAGGCATTTACTAAAATATTATTACCTACTGTTTACCCAGGCTTATTTGCTGGTGCATTATTATCGTTTTCCGTACTTTTTGGAGAATTTGTACTGATTAATCTAGTGGTTGGTACTCGCTTTGAGACGGTGCAAATTTATTTAATGAAGAAGCTTAGTACAAGTGGACATATTGCTAGTGCAGTTGTCTTTATTTATATCGTTCTTATGGGCTTATTAACGTACGCTATTGCAACATTAACGAAACGATCGAAAGGTGCTACAAATCTATGAGTTATATTGTGATTGAAGGACTTCATAAAAAATATGGATCAACGACGGTTTTATCAAATATAAATATGAAGATTGAAAAAGGTGAATTTATAACTCTTTTAGGTCCGAGTGGCTGTGGTAAGAGTACAATCCTTCGTATTTTGGCAGGCTTAACAAATGCATCTGCGGGAAAAATTAACATAGAAGACAAGGATATGAATAGTGTTCAACCAAAGGATCGCCAAGTTGGTATGGTGTTTCAATCTTATGCACTATTTCCAAATATGACGGTGAAAGAAAATGTAGCTTTCGGTTTACGTATGCAAAAAGTAAATACTGCTGAAGTGGATCAACGTGTTCAAGAAATACTTGAAATCGTGCATTTAAGTGAAAAAGCGCATGCATATCCGAAAGAATTATCTGGAGGTCAGCAGCAGCGTGTTGCCCTTGCTCGAGCATTAATTGTACGTCCAAAAGTATTGCTATTAGATGAACCGCTCAGTGCGTTAGATGCCCAAATTCGTAAGAAACTTCAAGCAGACTTACGAGCTATTCAACAAAAGCTAGGTATAACGATGATTTTAGTTACGCATGATCAAGAGGAAGCAATGGCTGTTTCTGACAAAATATTTGTGATGAATAATGGGATGATTGCACAAAGTGGAACACCTACTGCGATTTATACAAGCCCTGAAAGTGAATTTATCGCTAATTTTATCGGACATTACAATGTTTTTACGCGTCAAGCCCTTGAGAAAATGATTGGCGAGGCATTGCCAAAAGAATACTCAAAATTTGCGATTCGACCAGAAGCCATACATCTCGATCAGAGACAGGGGGATGTTTGTCTGACTGGAGAGGCGAAGCAGTCATTAATGAGTGGCAATGTTATTCGGACAACGTTAGAGGGTGAATGTCTCTTTACGATGGAACAGCTACACCAACGAGGGCATTCGTTTGAGCTTGGTAAGCAATATGTGTGCTATATAGCGAGGGAAGATGTGATTGCATTATCATGACATATGCAAAAATTGAACGTTTTGAATTTATTTTAAAACAGTTAGAGGCTGATGGGAAAATTGTCGTTGCCAATATTGCAGATGAATTACAAGTAGCACCAGAAACGATTCGTAGAGATTTTGATGAGCTGGAGCAACAGCATTTATTAACGAGAGTACACGGCGGAGCAGTAAAGTATACGAACGTTAGAAATGAACCAGCATTTTTGCGTAAGCTTCAAATGCAAAAAGGGGCAAAGCGTAATATAGCTCGCTTAGCAGCTAGTCGTATATGTGGCGGGGATACAATTGCGGTTGATACAGGTACAACGACGGTGCATATTGCAGATTTTTTATTGGCAGTCGACGATATAACTGTCGTAACCAACTCTATCGCTGCAGCTGTACAATTTAATTTGGCGATAGAGGAGCGACGAATGACTGGAAAGGTCATATTACTCGGTGGAATGACAAATCCAAGACAATCCTCAGTAACAGGAGCTATGACATTAGAATTATTAGGAAATATGAATTTTGATAAGGCATTTATTTCGTGTGGTGGTATAAGTGATGGTATCGTGTACGATTATGATTTGGATGAATCATTAATTTCTAAAAAAATGCTTGATCGTAGCAAGATGAACTTTTTATTATCGGATGCATCTAAAATAAATGGTAAGTCCTTTTATCAAATTTGTCACATAGAGCAGTGCTCAGAAATTTTTTGTGATATAGCTTGCCCATTAGAGTGGCATGCGTATGAGGAAAAGTGGACGGTATGCAATGGAGGGAAATCGGATGATTGATTATCATGTACATTTAGAGGAGGGGCCATATTCATTTCGTTGGCTAGAGCGTACTTCTCGGGCAATTAGATTTTTTAATGAAGATGGAGGAGCAACAAAAGGTTCTAAAGCATTTATAGAGCTACAAATGCAACAGTTATCAAAGCGTTTACACAATGGTTGCTATAGTGAGGAATGGTTAGATTTATATTTACAGCAAGCAAAGCAGCTTGGTTTGCGCGAGGTTGGGGTTGTCGACCATCTCTATCGTTTCAAGGAGACGCGAGCATACTTTGAACGTTATATGCAATTAGATGACAATGAAGTTGGTATAGCTCAGCGTTACTGGCTTGATCGTGTGATGACGGAAAGCATGGATGATTTTGTGTCAACTATTAATCGAGCAAAGGAAAAATGGAGTCGTCATGGTATTTCCTTAAAGCTTGGCATCGAGGCAGACTATTTTGTCGGCGGTGAAGAAGAATTAGCATCATTATTAGAAGGTTATCCGTGGGATTATGTCATCGGATCTGTCCATTTTATGGATGGCTGGGGCTTTGATAATCCTCAAACCCAATACATATTTGAGAGCATGGACGCAGCAGCCTTACAGGAAAACTTTGCACGTTTTTTTGCTACAGTAGAAAAAATGATCTTCTCGAATATGTTTGACTTTGTGGCGCATTTAGACAACTTTAAAGTGTTCGATTATCAAGTGAAGGACACGGCTTTTCTTGACTCTTGGTATGAAAGAATTGCAAAGGCACTTGTGACCACACAAACTGCCACTGAAATAAATGCCGGTTTATTTTATCGCTATCCAGTAAAGGAAATGTGCCCAGGACCACGTTTCTTGCAAATTTTAATTGAACATGGAGTAGCCTTTACAGTTTCCTCAGATGCGCATTTCCCAGACGATTTAGGTAAATACACATTTGCGAATACAGCTTTACTAAAAAGCTATGGCGTTCAAACAATTATTGGATTTGACCAACGCCAAAAACAATATATAGAACTATAATAAACGTCGCCGTTGATGGATATCTTCGGTGATTTTTTATTTTTAGGAAGAGTGGTGAATGGGCTTCAGCGAAGTGAAGGATGGAAAGATCAAAGTGAAGAATAGAAAAGCAAAAATCGTGGATAGAACCGTCAAAATCGTGGATAGAACAGTTAAAGTCGTGGATAGAGCAGTCAAAGCGACGGAAAGAACCGTCAAAATCGTGGATAGAACTGTCGAAATGATGGATAGAGCAGCCAAAGTCGTGGATAGAACAGCCAAAGTCGTGGATAGAACCATCAAAGTGATGGATAGCCCCGACAAAGCGACGGATAGAACCAATAAACTGAAAGAAAGCCCCATAAAACTGGCAGTCCCCCTCAACCCAACAAAAATATTCATCTAACCAAAGTGTAATTAAGTCTAAACCGCGACATTTAGTTCGCAAACCTTGTAGGATGTTGCAATTATTCAGTATAATAGTAAAATGGGAATTCAAATGTATGGAATTCGTTTGAAAGGAGTTACCTGATTGCAATGAATGAAGAACAACGCTTAGCAAATCAACAAGTCAATCAACCAAAAAAAGAAGACAAGCCTGAAAAGGATTATAGTAAATATTTTGAAACGGTCTTTACGGCACCTTCATTAAAAGATGCTAAAAAACGTGGGAAAGAAGAAGTTAAGTACCATAAGGACTTTAACATTGCAAAAGAGTTTGCAGGTATGGGTACGGGGCGTACTTTTTATATTCGTACGTATGGCTGCCAAATGAACGAGCATGATACGGAAGTGATGGCTGGGATTTTTATGCAGCTAGGTTATACGCCTACAGATGTGATTGATGAAGCTGATGTGGTGCTACTGAATACGTGTGCTATCCGTGAAAATGCAGAAAACAAAGTATTTGGAGAACTGGGCTTCCTACTAAAATATAAACGTAAAAATCCAGAGATGCTTATTGGGGTTTGTGGCTGTATGTCACAGGAAGAATCCGTTGTAAATAAAATTTTAAGAAGTTATCCACATGTCGATATGGTGTTTGGTACACATAATATTCACCGTTTACCGAACATTTTAAAAGAAGCATATATGTCTAAGGAAATGGTCATTGAGGTTTGGTCCAAAGAAGGCGATGTTATTGAGAATCTGCCGAAAAAACGTCTTGGCTCCATCAAAGCTTGGGTAAATATTATGTACGGCTGTGATAAATTCTGTACGTATTGTATTGTACCTTATACACGTGGTAAGGAGCGTAGTCGCCGTCCAGACGAAATCATTGCTGAAGTTCGTGAATTAGCGGCTGCTGGCTATAAAGAAATTATGCTACTAGGGCAAAATGTCAACGCTTACGGCAAGGATTTTGAGGATATTGAATATCGACTTGGTGATTTAATGGATGAATTACGAAAAATTGATATTCCACGCATTCGTTTTACAACGAGTCATCCACGTGACTTCGATGATCATTTAATCGAAGTTCTTGCAAAACGTGGTAACTTAGTTGAACATATTCATTTACCAGTACAATCTGGTTCAAATGATGTGCTAAAAATTATGGCGCGTAAGTATACACGTGAGCATTTCCTTGGATTAGTAGCGAAAATTAAAGCGGCTATTCCGGAAGTAACACTAACGACTGATATTATCGTAGGCTATCCTAATGAAACAGAGGAGCAATTTGAGGAAACATTATCCTTGTACCGTGAAGTAGGCTTTGAAATGGCCTTTACTTATATTTATTCTCCTCGCGAGGGTACACCTGCTGCAAAAATGGTGGATAATGTACCTGAAGAAGTGAAAAAAGAACGTCTTCTACGATTAAATGAAGTTGTAGGGGAATACTCTCGAAAAGCATTAGAGGGCTTGAAGGGTGAATTAGTAGAAGTCTTAGTCGAAGGTACAAGTAAAAAACGCGAAGATGTATTAGCTGGCTATACGCGTAAAAATCGTCTTGTAAACTTTAAAGCGCCAGCAGATTTAATTGGTCAATTAGTGAAGGTAAAAATAGTTGAGGCTACTTCTTATTCACTAAGTGGTGAATTCGTAGAAGTAGTAAAAAATGAAAAGGTGGAAGCGTAAATGTCACAAGTATTATATACAAAAGATGATTTAATCAAGAAGTCACACGAAATTGCGCATATGATTGCCAATACGCAAGAAGTTGAATTTTTCAAAAAAGCCGAAGCACAAATTAATGAAAATCAATTTGTACGTGAGCGTATTGCCAGCCTAAAAAGCCTACAGAAGCAAGCTGTTAACTTCCAACACTTAGGAAAAGAAAAAGCGCTTAAATTAATTGAAGATAAAATCGAAAAAATTGAAGAAGAAATCAACTCAATCCCAGTGGTTCAACAATTTAAAGAATCTCAAATTGATGTAAATGATTTATTGCAATTAGTTTCAAACACAATTGCTAACAATGTTACAAATGAGATTGTTCGCTCAACTGATGGAGATTTACTTCGTGGAGAAACTGGCTCATACGTAGCCAATACAACACCAGGCAGCTGCTCATAAAAATAATAAAAGTAATAGCTCGAATGCAAGCATTCGGGCTATTTTTATATGTTTAACTTCTTTCAGTGGGTGTCCAAACATCCGTACCTGTAGTACGCTTTCGGGACAAAAGACATCTTCTGAAATAGAGGAACTCAGTTTAAGAACGCCACGTTCATTGGTATTACCGAAATGACCGACATTGTGTAGACCCTGATGCAGGACTAAGTACAAAGCCGATTCCGGACGCGTTGCAAATGTTCTTTGAAACGAAAGCAAAGCGACAGCGGCAATTATGCCGAGGCATAATTGCATAATACTCTTGGAAATTAGCGCATTTCAGACAACATAGTATGAAAAAGTCAGTAATTCGATTCTATAAAAATATATGTTCACCCAATAGGCGCTACCTGCATATGATGGAGTGAAAAGAATCAAAGGAGGAATTGCGCTGAAACGTTTACGACAAATCGTGACGAGAGCAGTAGTTGCCAAAGGGAAGAAAAGAACGGAAGACCGTGTAACATTAAGTCCATCGAATAAACCGACGAGTATTCTCGGTTGCTGGGTTATCAATCATACTTGCTCCGCGAAAAAAGTCGGTAAATTTGTAGAAGTATCGGGGAAATTTGATGTCAATGTATGGTATGCCTATAGTAGTCATTCGAAAACAGCAGTGTTTTCTGAAACGGTACACTATAAAGACAAAGTGAAGCTTTCTTTTAGAGAAGGCGAAGTGAGTGCTGGTGATGATGTTCGTGTACGTGTTATTCAAGAGCCAAACTGCATAGAGGCAATTATCTCTCCATGTGGTACGAAGTTTGAAATCGTAGTAGAACGTGAAGTAGTTGTAGAGGTAATGGGAGAAACGACGATTTGCATTAGTGTACATCCACTAGATTTCGAAGAGGAATGGAGTTTTGATGAGAGCTCCTCATCGTCTTCATCTAGCTCCAGTTCCAGCTCATCGTCTAGCTCCAGTGAAGAAGGCAGGTATGTTTTAGAGTCCTCATCGTTTCCTGATGAAAGACAAAGATAATACTAAACATTCTATACATGCGAAGCGCTAGCATCTTAAAAAAAGGTGAATTAAGCGTTTCGCATGTATCTTTTGTTATAATAAAAATATCTAAATGGTTAGAGCGAGGGAATTTTTAAAATGACAACATATACACCAATGATGCAACAGTATTTGCAGGTAAAGGAAGATTACAAGGATGCCTTTTTATTTTTTAGATTAGGCGACTTTTACGAGATGTTTTTTGAGGACGCTATTAATGCCTCTCAACTTTTAGAAATTACATTAACGAGCCGAGATGCGGGTGCAAAAGAGCGTATTCCAATGTGTGGCGTTCCACATCATTCGGCAAAAAATTATATTGAAACTCTTGTGCAAAAGGGCTATAAGGTTGCTGTTTGTGAGCAAACAGAAGATCCGAAGCAAGCAAAGGGTGTAGTAAAACGTGAAGTTGTTCAGCTTATTACACCAGGAACGATCATGGAAGGTAAGTCGCTTGATGGTAAAACCAATCATTTTATTGGTGCTGCGGAGCAATTTGACGATATGACATTTGGCTACGCTTATTTAGATTTATCTACAGGTGAAGCAGTAGCCTCCTCGATTGAGGGCGACGGTAAGGCACTTTTATTGCAAATGCAGGCATACGGTATTCGTGAATTAATTGTAACGGAAAGTTTGCAGCTTCTATTAGCAGAGCATGCAGTAAACGCGGGTATCGTCCTTTCTATTGGAACAGATGAAATGACAATGGCTAAAGCCGCACATTATTTAGATGCGGTGCCAAATGATTTACAAATTGCTTGCCTTCGTTTGCTCGCTTATATCGATAAAACACAAATGCGTTCATTATCACATATTCAAGCATTTACTTACAATGAAATGAAAAATTATTTACGTATTGACTCTAGCTCTAAGCGTAATTTAGAGCTTATTCAATCTATTCGCGGTGGCGATCAAAAGGGCACACTTTTATGGTTGTTAGATGATACAGTGACAGCAATGGGGGGACGCAAGTTAAAGCAATGGTTACACCAACCTCTTGCTTCACGCGCTGCCATTGAAGAAAGACTAGCATACGTCACTGATTTATTAGAGGAATACTTTGTAAGAACAGAGCTACAAGCCTCTTTAAAACAAGTATATGATTTAGAGCGTTTAGCTGGACGTGTAGCTTTTGGTAATGTTGGTGGACGAGATTTAGCGCAGCTACGTGATTCATTGCGTCAAGTACCTGCCATTCAGCAGCAATTACTTGATACCGATAAAGAAACATTGCAAAAGCTAGGCGCGGCGCTTGATACGTGTGCAGATGTAGAGGCACTATTAGCGCGTGCTATTACAGACAATCCACCAATTACAATTAAAGAGGGTGACGTCATTCGCGATGACTATGATGCACGCTTAGATGAATTACGCTATGCTTCTCGTAATGGGAAGGATTGGATTGCACAGCTAGAGCAAGAGGAACGGACGAAAACGGGCATTAAAAACTTAAAAATCGGCTACAATCGAATTTTCGGCTACTATATTGAAATTACGAAGTCTAATATCCATTTAGCAGATTTAACACGTTATGAACGTAAGCAAACTTTGGCCAATGCCGAGCGTTATATTACACAAGAGCTTAAAGAAAAAGAAGCATTAATTTTAAATGCTGAGGAAGAGAGTTTAACGTTAGAGTATAACTTATTTGTGAAAATACGTGATGAATTGAAGGCGTTTATTCCACGTGTCCAAGCGTTAGCAGCGAGCATTAGTGAGCTAGATGTGCTATTAAGCTTCGCAAGTGTTTCAGAGAAATATCGTTTTACGAAGCCGGAGTTTCATGGCGGACGTTCGCTAGAAATTATTGAAGGACGCCATCCGGTTGTTGAAAAGATGCTTAATAAGCAAATGTATGTACCAAACGATTGTGTACTTGAGGAAAATAACAATATGATGCTTATTACAGGTCCGAATATGTCCGGTAAAAGTACGTATATGCGTCAAGTTGCACTAATTGTTGTCATGGCGCAAATGGGCTGTTATGTGCCTGCTGAAAAAGCTAGATTACCAATTACAGATCAGATCTTTACACGCATCGGTGCAGCGGATGATTTAGCTGCGGGACAATCAACATTTATGGTGGAGATGCTAGAATCTCAGCATGCCATTACGCATGCTACAAAAAATAGTTTAATGCTGTTTGATGAAATTGGTCGTGGGACCTCTACTTATGATGGTATGAGCCTTGCCCAATCTATGATGGAATACATCCATGACAAAATTGGGGCAAATACACTGTTTTCAACTCACTATCATGAATTAACGGCACTCGAAAAGGAGCTTCCTCGACTGCAAAATGTACACGTATCTGCTACTGAAAAAAATGGCACGGTTGTCTTTTTGCATAAGGTGAAAAAGGGTGCTGCCGATAAATCTTACGGAATTCATGTAGCACAGCTTGCACAATTGCCAGAGGAAATTTTAACAAGAGCACAAGTATTGCTTGAAAACTTCGAGGCCGGAAACGAAGCTGAAAACAAAGTAGCCGTGGTACAGGAAGTTATTGAAAAGCCAGTGCAAATGTCACTATTTACGGAGGGAGAACCAATCTCTCCGGCAGAGTCAGAAGTGCTTAAAAACCTAGAAAAAGTAAATATTCTGGGCACTTCACCAATGCAAGCGATGAATATTTTATACGAATTACAGCAGCAACTAGTAAACGCAAAAAAGTAAAGGAGTGATACGCTATGGGAAAAATACAAATTATGGACGAGTGGCTGTCCAATAAAATCGCGGCAGGGGAAGTAGTTGAGAGACCGGCCTCTGTAGTTAAAGAGCTTGTTGAAAATGCCATTGATGCAGGAAGTACGTCCATTGATGTTTTTTTACTAGAAGCGGGCCTCACTTCAATTCAACTAATTGATAATGGTAGTGGTATGGATGAAGAGGATGCATTAATATCATTCTCTCGCCATGCGACTAGTAAAATTCATCAAGAACACGATTTATTTCGTATTCGTACCCTCGGGTTCCGTGGTGAGGCCTTAGCTTCCATTGCATCGGTGTCAAAAATGACGCTTATTACATCTAATGGTGAATCAGGAACGTATTTAGAGCTTGAGGGTGGGCATATTGCTACACATAAACCTGGCCCTTTGCGCAAGGGAACAGATATTACAGTGGCACAGCTATTTTTCAATACACCTGCTCGATTAAAATATATGAAAACAATACAGACCGAACTTGGGCATACAATTGATCTGATGAACCGTCTTGCACTCGGAAATCCACAAATTGCGTTTAGATTATTGCATAACGGTCAGCAGTTGTTACAAACAAATGGACGAGGTGACGTACAACAAGTATTAGCTGCCATTTACGGTGTGCATAATGCGAAAAAAATGGTGTCATTCAATGGAGAATCACATGATTATAAAATTTCTGGCTTCGTATCACTACCTGAGGTGACTCGAGCTTCGAAAAACTATATGTCTTTGTTTGTAAATGGTCGCTGGGTGAAGCATTATTTGGTACAAAAAGCGATTGTCGACGCCTATCATACGTATTTGCCAATTGAACGTTTTCCGATTGTCGCGCTCTATATAGAGGGTGACCCTTATTTAACGGATGTCAATGTTCATCCTGCCAAACACCAAATACGTTTAAGTAAGGAGCCTGAGCTTCTTAAGCTAATTGAAGAAACAATACGAGAGAAAATCCGCAATGTTATTCGGGTACCGCTAATGGAAAAGAAGGAAAAAGTGGTAAAGCCTGCGACGGAGCAGTTAAATATTTGGAAACCAGCACCAAAGCTTAATGTGGAGAAAATGAATGCTATTGTAGAAAAACTTTATGATGTGCAAACAGTGCAGGAATCGAACACAATAGATCCTATAGTGCCACAACCTGAATCCGTTCCTACTGCCATTGAAGATAGCTGGCAACCGACAGCAGTGATGGAGAATCCTCCTGAAGAAGTGAAGCTAGAGGAGCTAGTGGAAATACTAGAGGATGATCCTGCTAAAGAACCATTCCCTGCGCTTGAGGTGGTAGGGCAAATTCACGGCACGTATATTGTTGCACAAATGGAGGATGGCTTTTATTTAATTGATCAGCATGCTGCTCAGGAGCGTATTAAATATGAATTTTTCCGTGAAAAGGTCGGTCAGGTGAACCCAAATGAGCGTCAAGCTTTATTGCTTCCATTGACCTTCCATTATGCTGCTGACGAAGCTCTTATACTAAGAGAAAATAGTCAGGAGTTAGAAGCTGTTGGCGTATTTTTAGAGGAATTTGGACAGGCTTCATTTGTAGTGAGGGAGCATCCTAGCTGGTTCCCTAAGGGAGAAGAACAAGAAATTATTGAGAACTTAATTGAACAGGTACTGACAACTAAAAAGGCGGACGTCAAAAAATTACGTGAGGCGGCAGCGATTATGATGAGCTGCAAAAAGTCGATAAAGGCCAATCATTATTTAACGAAAGAGCAAATGGATACGTTACTGCTAGATTTACGCAATGCCGACAATCCATTTACTTGTCCACACGGACGTCCAGTGTTGATACATTTTACAACGTATGAAGTGGAAAAAATGTTTAAACGGGTAATGTAGATGTAACGCCTAGAACAACAGTTCACATTTGTTAAAATGTATGCCATTTATATAAGTTGATTGGAGTGGAGACTGGGCGACTCCTTGGGGATTAGCGATATAGAGGAACGAAGGCTAAAAGCATCACGTCCTGTGATAACGCCTTCGTGACCAACATCCTGTTGGCCCGAGACCCTGCAGCGAAGCGAAGCGGCTCATCGGACGCCCCCAGGAAAGCGCACAGTCGGAACGGAAATCAACCACACGTTATGGTGATGAGCTATACAAATGATATTAGAATTTCTATGTTTAAAGTTATTGCTAGTTATACAGGCTGGCATACGCAGTAGAGGTTACACGTATTTTTAAATTATAGCTAATGGGGGAAAAAGTTATGTTTTCATTTGAACATCGTCCTAAAATTATGCAGTTTTTAGAGCAATATAGCTTTGACGTTTTAGTCATTGGTGGCGGCATTACTGGTGCTGGCATTGCACTTGATGCAGCATCTAGAGGGCTATCAGTCGCTTTGATTGAGAAGCAGGATTTTTCTGCTGGCACATCAAGCCGTTCAACAAAGCTTATTCATGGTGGACTTCGTTATTTAAAGCAACTTGAAGTAGGTGTAGTAGCTGAGGTTGGGCGTGAGCGTGAAATTGTATATGACAATGCTGTCCACGTGACAACACCTGAAAAGATGCTACTACCATTATATAAGAAGGGCTCTCTTGGACCATTTACAACATCAATGGCACTGAAGGTATATGATCGATTAGCAGGTGTTAAAAAGCATGAACGTAGAACAATGTTAAACGCTCAGGAAACGGCAGCGCTAGAGCCTTTACTCAATCGAGATGAGCTTATTGGTGGTGGCTACTACGTAGAATATCGTACAGATGATGCCCGTCTGACAATTGAAGTGCTGAAAAAAGCTGTTGAATATGGGGCGCTTTGTCTAAATTATGCGGAGATGACAGAATTTTTATATGAGAAGAAAAAGCTTGTTGGGGCACAAGTGAAGGATCATGTTACAGGGAAAACGATTGAAGTACATGCTGCGCAAATTGTTAATGCAACTGGACCTTGGGTGGACGAGGTTCGCCAAAAAGATAAAGTAGCAGACAAAAAGCAATTACGTCTCACAAAAGGAGTCCATATTGTCCTTGATCAAAAGGATTTTCCATTACGACAAGCAGTCTACTTTGATATAGTGGATGGGCGTATGGCCTTTGCTATTCCACGTGATGGTAAAGCCTATGTAGGGACAACAGATACAGTTTACGAGGGAGACCCTGTACATCCCGTCGCTACCCAAGAGGATGTTGATTATTTAATCGCTGCTGCAAAAACCGTCTTTCCAACGGCAAATATTTCAAGAGATACGATTGAATCGTCATGGGCAGGTGTGCGTCCACTTATTTTTGAAAAAGGCAAGGATCCATCGGAAATTTCACGCAAAGATGAGATATGGACGGCTCCGAGTGGACTAATGACGATTGCGGGTGGCAAACTAACGGGCTACCGTCAAATGGCAGAGACAATCGTTGATAAAATTGTGAAAACACATAAATATAAGCATGCAAGTCCATGTGTAACACGCGAGTTATCACTTTCTGGTGCAAAAGGCATTAATGCCATTAATTTCACTGATTATTGTACTTATAAAGCTAAAGAGGGCGTTCAGTATGGTCTAAATTATGATGAAGCAAAACAGCTTGTACAAAAATATGGCACGAATGTTGATGCATTATATAACCAGGTGAAATATTTGCATGAACATGGAAGTTCGATGCCCTTAGCCTTACATGCCATACTACTTTATGGTATAGAAGCGGAAATGGTGTACACACCAAGTGATTTCTTTATCCGTCGAACAGGCTTATTATACTTCGATATTGATGCGGTAAAACGTTATAAACAGCAGGTCATTCAAGTTATGCAACAACATTTTAACTATACAGAGTCACAAAGAAATACTTATGTCGCACAACTAGAGCAAGCTATTGTAGATGCAACAAATTTTGCGGAGGAAGGAGTGTAGGCAATGCGTTATATTGAAATGTCAGATGGCCATTTTTTGTTTACTCGGACATTAAAGCCATCGAAGCCATGTATTGGTCATATTCATATTTTACATGGTATGGCGGAGCATAGTGGACGTTATGTTAAATTTGCAAATAGCCTAAATGAAGCTGGATATGCAGTGACAATGCATGATCATCGAGGGCATGGAGAAACAGCAGCCTATAATGGCACACTAGGTTTTTTCGCTGAAGAAAATGGGTTCGATCGCGTCGTGGAGGATGTACATGAAGTAGTAACAATATTGCATGAACAATTTACAGATGCACCTTTGATTTTATTTGGTCATAGTATGGGATCATTCATTACTAGAAGATATATTCAATTGTACAGCGATCAAGTGGATAATGTCATTCTTTGTGGAACAGGAAACGTTACAACATTGCATACGATGGGAAATTTAGTAGCAAAAATATTGGCCAAACAACTTGGTAAAGATACGGAGAGCAAGTTATTAAATAAGCTGAGCTTTGGTAGTTTTAATAAACAGTTCCCGAATTCGAAGACTGCGTATGACTGGTTATGTTCAGCGGAAGACGAGGTACAAAAATATATAGATGATCCGTATTGCGGCTTTATTCCAACAAACCAATTTTTTGTAGATTTAACAACAGGTTTTATGTCGTTAAATCGTAAAAAAGAGATAGCAAAAACAAAAAAAGACTTACCTATATTATTAATAAGTGGTAGTAAGGATCCGGTCGGAGAACAAAGCCAAGGTGTTTACGTTGTAGCACAACAATTGGCAGAAGCGGGCATACAGGATGTCACGGTTTACTTATTTGAGGATAAGCGCCATGAAATCCTAAACGAGGACAATCAAGAGGCAGTCTATCAAGTTTTATTACGGTGGTTAGAAAAATATGATACAAGATAAACTACAGCAGGCAGAGGTCGTAGCAATCGTAGGGCCAACTGCTTCTGGGAAAACGGCACTAAGCATTGAGTTAGCAAAAAAATATAATGGCGAAATCATCAACGGTGACTCCATGCAAATCTATCGAGGATTAGATATTGGGACAGCGAAAATTACGGAGGAAGAGATGGAGGGTGTACCCCATCATTTACTAAGCTTCAAAGAGCCAACAGAGTCTTTTTCAGTAGCAGACTATCAAAAATTAGTGCGAGCTAAAATTGCAGAAATTCAAGCGTGCGGTAAGCTACCGATTATTGTAGGGGGCTCAGGTTTATATGTGCAGGCAGTACTCTATGATTTTCAATTTACAGAGGAGCAGGTAGATGAGGTGGCACGAAAAGCCTATTATGCAGAACTGGAGAAATTAGGTCCAGAGGCAATGCATGCTAAGCTTAAAAAACTTGATCCACAAACAGCAGAGACGATTCATCCAAATAATACTCGCCGTGTTATACGTGCGTTAGAGATGATTGAGCTTAGTGGCGTTTCAAAGGCATCCGAAGCACAAAATCGTGGAGAAGTCCCACTTTACAATCATGTGATAATAGGGCTTGGGCAAAATATGTCACGTGAGGTGCTCTATGATCGTATTAACCGCCGTGTTGATATAATGATGGAAAAAGGACTTTTAGAAGAAGTAAAAGGCCTATGGCAGCAAAATATACGAGGTGTACAGTCAATCCAAGCAATCGGCTACAAAGAACTATATGATTTCCTTGATGGAAGATGTTCTTTAGAAGAAGCCATTGACAGCTTAAAGCAAAATTCTCGCCGCTATGCGAAAAGACAGCTAACATACTTCCGCAACAAAATGGATGTATATTTTGTTAATAATGGCGAAAACTTTAATTAATTCCTAAAAATTACTAATTGCTAAATTGGTAGAACATGCTACTATAGGAATGAAGAGGTAGAAAGAGAGCATAGGGAGGCATATTTGATGAAATCAATTAACTTGCAAGATACATTCTTAAACCATCTACGTAAAAATAATGTTTTTGTAACTGTGTTTTTGTTAAACGGATTTCAGTTAAAAGGAACTGTGAAATCCTATGATAATTTTACAGTTTTATTACTAGATGCTGAAAGCAAGCAACATCTTATTTACAAACACGCTATTTCTACATTTGTTCCAGCAAAGCAAGTAGATTTTTTAGAAACAGAAGAATAGAAACATGAGAGTAAAACAGTTAGTGTTCATGACACTAGCTGTTTTTTTGCCCACAGGCTATAATGTAAGAGGAAATCGACATATTGGAGGACTACACAGATGAAAACTATGGAAACAACAGAAATATTAGGACTATTAGATGCGAACGAAGATCTATACATTATTGATGTTCGTGAAGATGATGAAGTAGCACAAGGCATGATTCCCGGTGCGCAGCACATTGCTCTTGGGACAATCCCAGAGCGTTTAGGTGAATTAGATGCTACTAAGCCATACATTATCGTTTGCAAGGCAGGCGGTCGTTCAGCAAATGCTTGTGCATACCTAGAAGCTCAAGGCTTTGACGTAACAAACCTTGAAGGCGGCATGCTTGCTTATGATGGAGAGTTAGAATTTAAATAATGGTCGATTAAACCTCGAACGCATTATCAAGACTTAAATTGTAAAAATCATAAAATATAAAGGGTGATACATATTAGTCATATATAATATGTATCACCCTTTTACTTCTTGCTCAGTAATTGCACCTGATTTGGATATTTATGTTAATATCGATGGTTATCTTGTGAAAAATTTTACAGTTTAGTTGATGAGGAAAAAATTACATATATATAATAAGGCCATACATTGTTAAGATTTGATAGGCCAAGTATTCTAAGGAAAGAAATTAGAGTGGGAACGTTTCGCCAACAAGTGGAGACGTTTTTTACTAACCATGCAGTATACTATCGAAAAATAATAAGAGTAAAGAATTAGGACATAAGAGGGTGTTTTTTATTGAAAAGAAAATTTCAAAGACTTTAAAACGAATAGAAGAGGATATTAAATGATGATTTAGGGAAAGCAAGGGATAGATTACACGGGTTAATAGCAACCTTTCCTAATGAATTAGAACTCCGTAAAAAGTTGGGAGACATTTATTTTGAGTTAAAATATCCTGCAATGGCTGGTCGATACTGGTATTTAGAAAAGAATAAGACTCCAAAAATGGTACATGCGTGTATTGAATTTGAAAGCTCTATGGGAAATGACATTAATAATATAGCAAGAGCTTTAAAGTATAAAGGTGATATTGAACTTTTAAAAGGACTGGATTTAGACCCAGCACTTTTATCTATCAATAAAGTAAAAGAAAAATTAGTAGAGGAACCAGATGCTTCAATAGAGGGTGAACATAACTGGATTATTTTTGGTTGTCTTTCAATCATAATTTTAATATTTATTTTTGCATTGGTTGGAGTTTATACATTTTTTAAATGGATATTTTAAATCAAAAATTTTTTTCATTAGAGGATAATGGAAAGAAATTTTTTACTAACGAGATGCAATAGCTGGCTGTATGTGAATGTATAAGGTACATAGAAATAGCGTTAGTTCAAGAGGTGAATATTCCCAATTGTATGGAGGAGTCACGTTGGTGAATGAAGTAATTACAAATGCTAAAGAAATGATTCAAAGGTCTGGAACATCCACTAGGATAGCCACAGTTAGAGAAATAAATGACCTAAATGAAAAACTAGATATTAAACTTCCAGAGTGGTTGATAGAACTAATGACTACGGTAGAAGTGTGTGATAGTAAATTGGTAGTTCCTCTAGATGAAGAAGCTGAATTGCGAATAGAATTCTTGAATCCAGAGAGTATTAGTAAAGAATGTTTATTATATGTTCCAGGATGCGCAGTACATAAAAACGGTTATATTTGTATCGGGTTAGAAATAGGTATTGGAAATCCATACGCAATAAATATACATGAAGGAAATAATCCTCCTGTCTATTTATTAGATCATGAATACGGTGAAGAGACTGAAACGATAATTGAAAATAAACTAACTGTTGTAAAAAAATTATCCGACCTTTTCCTGGTTGCGACTATAAAAAAGGAAAATTGTTGAATAGCACTTTTAAGACTTGATTTACACTTAAAAAATTTAGATAGGAAAACACCTGAATAAATACGATAACTTTTAAGTGTTTTAAAATTATGAGGTGACGAGTGAGGATAGGTGTGGAGAGATACATCAAGAAATATATACAGGGTTTTTTATTTGCAATTATGTTACCAATTTATGATGCATTATGGAAGCTTTCCTGGAATGATGGGGAGTGGAAACATTGGTTAGCGATGGCATTAATATTACCAGTCGTTGTTTATTCTTTTTATGATGCCGGTAAAGAATTCATGAAAGTTCGAACTTTTTCAAAAGAAAGTGTTTTAATGTATGTTTTTTAGGGTTGGGAAGTATTTCGTTTATTGTGGTGGGGAATATCGTAGGCTTGTTTAACTTTTAGTAAAATATGATTAATAACATATGCAAACCTAAGGGGGTGCGTTAATTAAAGATCATTGAGTTACATACGCAGCTCTTTATTCTTTTTTGAATAGATAAAGCTCAAATAATTAGTGATACCCAATTAAGCAGTTATACCGTTTTCCCTGGTTTTACGTTCCAAGATGTTTCGAATGAATATTATATTATGATATGTAGAGAACCCTGTAGCTCATCGGAGAATTTGCGATAAGTACAGGGTTCCTTTATTTAACGAGAAATTCTTTAAATTACTCTGTAATCAGTATCGCCGCTGGGGTGTTAAGCGAGCCAGCTGTAGAAGTATAGACTGAATGTGTAACACTAGTTCCTTTAGGTATAGTAAATGTAGCAATCCGAACACCTTGGGTATTGGAAGCCAGTGTAGGAACACCGTAAGTTGGACCATTGTTCCAACGTACAGCGCCGCCATATGAACCTCCACGACCTGTCAAATAGACCTTTAATGCCTTATCGGCTTGAGTTGGGTTTTTGAAAGTGATATTCGCCTTATAAATAACACCATAATGCCCCTTATTAGTTGCTACAGCTTCGCTAGGCATATAGCTAGTGTCTTTAGTCATTAAGTTGTCATTAATGCCATTATTTATAGAGAAACTTTTATTGCCGTCTCCAACAGTATATAGAGCAGCAGCACCATCTGAAGTACCATAGCCGTCGATATTGGAAAAGTTCCAAGAACCACGCGGATGAGTTCCAACTGGTGACACAACTGCATTTTGATTACTACGAAGATCGGCAGTAGTACTTTTAGCAGCTACTGTTCTGACTTTATAAGACATTGGAGAACTAGACGATAACGTAAACTCAATAATTCCACCCACCAAATAACCATTTGGTACTTTCCATTCTTTAACTAATCCAACTTTCCCCGCTGCAATGGAACTATCAACCGGAGAACTAGGCGTTAATGTATTTCCGAGTAAAGCTTTTGCGGCACATTTCCCATGAGCTACAAAGTTGGTAATAGTCTCGACACAGTCTTTAACACCAGAGACTTGATAAGTACTGCCACTTGAACCATTACCAATGGTAACACCAAACTTGATAGTCGCACCTGTGTTATTTAGATGCCAAACAAACATTCGATAAGTTACACTCTGTAATCCAGATGCAGTATCAGCCCAAAGCGTTGCAAAACCATTAGTAAATGGAACAGAGCTACTAATAGTTTCTGGATTATCAGACAAGAAGAAACGTTGATTATTACTTGCTTTACCGTATAATTTTAAAGATGGTACCACATTTGGGATTGTCGCAGCAGTTAAATCAGATTGAGAACATGAAGCCATTATTATTTCCTCCTAAAAGTTATTTGAGATGTGAGACTAGTGGATGTCGTTGATTAAGGTTATCCACGAACCTTGTTATCAACGATTTCTCACACTCATATAAATAAAGTGATTAAGAGGGGGAATAAAACAACCTTCATTTTATTTTTTTTTGCAATCATTTAGGCTAAGGGTGACGAAAAAGCTCAGATGCCTTCAGTAAAGAGTAGCCTTTAAGCTATCTTCTTAAAAGTACAAATTGATTTTTCTTATATTTTCAAAAATTCTTATCGGCTCCAATTACAGGGACAGTTGATTGGACGCGGTTATCAGATACGTTTACATTACCAAGTGAAACCGCGTATATACGTGTCGATTTATTATTTAAAGGTATGAGATATAATATTCGCTTTCTTGTCCCGGTTGATTGTTGAGTCACTTGGAAAGTCGGACTCAGAAAAGTTGGCAAGAAATATACAATTTCACTAATGTATTGACACAAAAACTACTTTGACGTAGATTTAAAGTAATTGCATAAGAGCATTAGGTGCCCATTGCGGGAGAATAGGGAATAAAGTGAAAAGCTTTAGCGGTCCCACCACTGTAAAAGAGAGTTTCATAGAGAATGCCACTAGCATCGTTCTGGGAAGGTTCTATGAAATGTTGAAATTGAGCCAGGAGACCTGCCTATCTGCTTCGGTTATATAGACGATGGAAAAGTCTGTAGTTTATTTGTTATGGAATAAACTACAGGCTTTTTATTTTTTCTATAAATCATTCTTCAAGTTACAAGGGCAAAAAAGAAAGGGGAAATTTTCATGCAATTATTACAACAGACGATTCAAAACATTCAAAGTGCTGACTACATAATGATGGAGAAGGCAAGAGAACGCATAGATGCACTTTGCAAGCCGCCTAGAAGCTTGGGGAAACTGGAGGCCCTTGCTGTGCAACTATCCGGAATTACAGGCGAACTATTTCCTGCGATTGATAATAAAGCAATTATTGTCTGTGCCGCAGATCATGGTGTTTGTGATGAAGGGGTGACATCTAATCCACAAAATGTAACAGTCTTTCAAACATTAAATTTTCCTAGAGGAGGAACTGGTGTCTGTGCCATCGCAAAAATCACAGATGCTAAAATTGTCACAGTTGACGTTGGTGTAAAAGAAGATATTCCACATGATGCTGGTGTTATCGTAAAAAAAATTAAATATGGCACGGACAATATGGCAAAGGGCCCTGCTATGTCAAGGGAAGAAGCCATTCAATCTATTGAAGTAGGAATTGAAGTAGCTACAGAAGAAATAAAAAATGGGATAAATGTACTCGGGACAGGTGAAATGGGTATTGGTAATACAACACCGAGTGCTGCCATATTATCGGTTCTTCGTGAATGTCATCCGAATGAAGTGACAGGCTTCGGTGCAGGTGTTGGACCAGGCGGGATAGCGCATAAAGTACAAGTCATTTATGATGCTATTGCATTAAATAAACCAAATCGTGATGATGCTATAGATATTCTTGGAAAAGTCGGTGGATTAGAAATAGGCGCTATGGCTGGGGTGATACTTGCTGCCGCTGCACATCGTAAACCTGTTGTTATTGATGGTTTTATTTCTACCATCGCTGCCCTTATCGCTTACGAACTTGAACCTAACGTAAAAGACTATATCATTCCTTCGCATGCCTCTGAAGAACCAGGTGCAAAAATTGCCGCTGAAATGCTCGGAGTTGAACCGATGTTGCAGATGAATATGCGATTGGGGGAGGGCTCTGGTACAGCTTTAGCCTTTCCTATTTTGGACGCAGCGTGCTCTATGATGAAAAATATGGCTACTTTAGAAGAAGCAATGTTGCTGTTGAAAAAGTAACTTTATTACGCGGATCACGGTGTGTGATAAACGAAGTCATGGATAGAACCGTCAAAATCGTGGATAGAACAGCCGAAGTCGTGGATAGAACCGTCAAAATCGTGGATAGAACCGTCAAAATCGTGGATAGAACAGCCAAAGTCGTTGAATAGAACCGCTAAGAAAGAATGAATTTAAAAATTAAAGCCCAAATATCAGATTTGGGCTTTAAATATGCAACAGTATATCTATGCTCGATTCAACTTCCGTAACGGTAAACGCCATTTCTTTATATATGAAAGTATTCTTAGTACTGTGATCACACCAAATAATACATATAAAAAGATATCCCCTGAAAATAGTTGAAGTCCTATGATAAGCCCGGCTAATGCTGCCCAAACACCATAGATTTCATCGCGGAGGACTAATGGTTGTCGTCTAGCTAATAAATCACGAATAATTCCACCGCCTGACCCTGTTAAGACAGCAGCAACAATAACGGCACTAATAGGCATGTCGAGCTTCACAGCATAAAGGGCACCTTGAATCGCAAATGCCGATAATCCAATAGCATCAGTGACATTGCCCCAACGATGCCAATGTTGAATGAGTCGATGTGGAAATAAAAAAAAGAGCGTAATAGCTGCAATGGCAATTTGGAACATTCTATCCTGCCCCCACAGTGTTGTTACAGGTAAACCTATAAGTAAGTTTCGTATAGCTCCACCACCAAAAGCAGTTACGATACCGAGTATATATACACCGAATAAATCGTATTCTTCCTCCATTGCAATTATTGCCCCGGAAATTGCGAAGGCAATTGTGCCAATGATACTAAAAACCTCCCAAGCCAACCCTTTCACCCCTTATGTGAATAAATCATTTTATGTTGTTGTAGATTAGTTACTGTATCTACAAGTTTTCGCAAAAAAAAAGCATCGACTTATGATTTGGAATTATCAGATACTAAATATTTTATTATAGCAGAATTAAAACTTTAAGTTCGTAACTACTTCTTTTCAACAGAAATATCCCAGCACTATAGGTGGATGAGATGAATGCGGATTTAAGTTACTTCAAGGTATCCAAACACCCTGTGCCTGTCGCAAAAGGATAGCTAAAAAGAAATGAAAGCCTTCGTTGGATGTCACGCAATTATGCCGAGTCATAATTGATCTTAGTGCCTAATGCAATTAGCAAGCTTTGCAGGCAAGCTCACAAATTGTTAAGATAAGATTTGAACAAATGTGAAATGGAGAAGAACAGTATGACTTTTACAACCAATTTATCAGAAGAAACACTAGCATTAGCTGCTAAAATAGAAGAAAAGGTACGCCCTTTTCATGCAAAGGTAGAAGACATGGCGTTCTTCAATCAACAAAAAGTGCTTGCCGCGTTCCGAAAGCATCAAGTAAGTGACTATCATCTGCACCCGTCTAATGGTTATGGCTATGATGATGAGGGGCGTGACAATCTAGAACGAGTTTATGCAGAGGTCTTTGGAGCGGAAGCTGCCATTGTACGTCCGCAAATTATTTCTGGTACACATGCAATTACACTTAGCTTATTCGGAGTACTACGTCCGGGTGATGAATTACTTTATATTTCGGGTCAGCCTTATGATACATTGCAATCAATAGTTGATGGTGGCGATAAAGATACTGGCTCTTTAAAAGATTATAAAATCGGTTATAGCCATGTAGATTTAATCGATAATCAAGCGATCGATTGGGAAGGTGTTGCAGCTGCAATTACACCAAACACAAAAATGATTGCTATCCAACGTTCGAAGGGCTATGCAACACGCCCATCATTTACCATTTCGCAAATTACAGTCATGTGTGCAAAAATCCGTGAATTAGCACCGGATGCAGTTATTTTCGTTGATAATTGCTACGGTGAATTTGTTGAGGCACAGGAACCGACAGAGGTTGGGGCTGATTTAATTGCAGGCTCACTCATTAAAAATCCAGGCGGAGGCTTAGCGAAAATTGGAGGTTACATTGCTGGCCGTGCAGATTTAGTAGAAAAATGTGCTTATCGTATGACATCACCAGGTATAGGTGCTGAAGCAGGAGCAACATTAAATACGCTTGGTGATTTCTATCAAGGATTTTTCCTTGCACCACATGTTGTATCTCAAGCTTTAAAAGGTGCGATTTTCACGGCTGCTATACTAGGAGAAATTGGTATGAATACATCACCGAGCTATGATGCTAATCGTACAGATTTAATTCAATCGGTTTCTTTCCAAACTGCGGAACAAATGATTGCTTTTTGCCGTGAAATTCAAGCGAATTCACCAATTAATGCGCATTATGCACCAGAGCCTGCTTATATGCCTGGCTATGAGGATGATGTCATCATGGCAGCTGGAACATTCATTCAAGGTTCTAGTATTGAGCTTACAGCAGACGGTCCTATTCGTCCGCCATTTACAGCATTTATTCAAGGTGGGTTAACATACGAACACGTAAAATTTGCAATTTGTAGTGCTGTTCAAAAAATCCAAAAATAAGTAGAGAAAAAACTATTCAAAATTTCTATTTTGAATAGTTTTTTATTTATAGATGAAAAGTTGAAGATTTCATTTGTTAAAACGTAGAAATGTAATTAAGTGAATTGGACATCGGCCGCCCCAGGAAAAGCGCCAAGTCGGAACGGAAATCAATCTCCGCGTTAGGATAATAATTTTAGTTTTTTACAATTTCGAAAAAATTTTTTTAACTCATGTTAGGAAACCTCACATGAGCGGTTGACAGTGTAAATTTTTCGTTATATTATTAGCAGGTATTGGAGGGGACTTAAATGAGTCGTGAAATTAGACGAACTATGCCGTTATTATCAATGAATATCGTAATGCAATTGACCGAGCTGTCGGCACGTCAGATTCGTTATTATGAAGAACACCATTTAATTGAGCCGCACCGAACAGAAGGCAACCGTCGAATGTTTTCATTAAATGACGTCGATGCATTGCTAGAAATAAAAGATTACTTGGAACAGGGTATGAACATGGCAAAAATTAAAAAGCTGTTCGCTAAAAAGAATGAACCTGTTTCAACAGATGAACCTAATTTAAGTGACTCAGAATTACGTCGCATCATGCGTGAGGAAATGCTTCAAGCGCAGCGCATGCAAAAATCATCCATCCGTCGTGGGGATTTATCTCGATTCTATTAATAAAAAGCAACATCATTAATTACTTTATTAATAGGGTAGGGTAATGATAAAAAAGCTAGACATTTTATAGGAGTGTGGAAAACTGTGGGTAAATACACAAAAGAGGACATTAAACGTCTAATCGAGGAAAAAAACGTAAGCTTTATACGTCTACAATTTACAGATATTCTTGGCACAATCAAAAATGTTGAGATTCCTGTAAGCCAATTAGACAAAGCTCTAGAAAACAAAATGATGTTTGATGGCTCATCTATTGAGGGCTTCGTACGTATCGAAGAATCAGATATGTATTTATATCCTGACTTGGATACTTTCGTAGTGTTCCCTTGGACTTCTGAAAAAGGGAAAGTAGCACGTTTCATCTGTGATGTATTCACTGCTAAAGGCGAGCCATTTGCTGGTGACCCACGAAACAACTTAAAACGTATCCTTAAGAAAATGGAAGACATGGGCTTCACAAGCTTCAATTTAGGGCCTGAGCCAGAATTCTTCTTATTTAAATTAGATGCCAAAGGTGAACCGACACTAGAAGTAAATGACCACGGTGGTTACTTCGACTTAGCACCAACTGATCTTGGCGAAAACTGCCGTCGTGATATCGTATTAGAGCTAGAAGAAATGGGCTTCGAAATTGAAGCATCTCACCATGAGGTAGCTCCAGGACAACACGAAATTGATTTTAAATATGCAGATGCAATTACAGCTTGTGACAATATCCAAACGTTTAAATTAGTTGTTAAAACAATTGCTCGTAAACACGGTTTACATGCTACATTTATGCCAAAACCATTATTCGGTGAAGCTGGCTCTGGTATGCACTTCAACGTTTCATTATTTAAAGGTAAAGAGAATTCATTCTACGATGAATCTACTGAACTAGGTCTTTCTGAAACAGCGATGCAATTCATGGCAGGTGTCCTTGCTCACGTTCAAGGCTTCACAGCTGTGACAAACCCTACGGTTAACTCTTATAAACGTCTTGTACCGGGTTATGAAGCACCATGTTATGTAGCATGGTCAGCTCAAAATCGTTCACCACTTATCCGTATCCCATCAGCACGTGGTCTTTCAACTCGTGTAGAAGTACGTTCTGTGGACCCATCTGCTAATCCATATTTAGCGATGGCTGTTATTTTAGAAGCGGGTCTTGAAGGTATTCGCCGTAGCTTAACACCACCAGCAGCTATTAACCGTAACATTTACGTGATGTCTGATGAAGAGCGTAAAGCGAATGGTATCGCAAACTTACCAGCAGCACTGGACGATGCTTTAATATTACTTGCTCAAGATGAAGTAGCGCAAGCAGCTTTAGGTGAGCATATCTATGCAAACTTTAAAGAGGCAAAAGAAATCGAGTTTGACATGTATCGTACAACAGTACACCAATGGGAACGCGATCAATATTTAAAAATGTACTAAAAATAGTAACCGAGTACCTAGTATAGGTGCTCGGTTTTTCTTATGAAATTAAGAGATCAATAATAGAACTAGGTATTTTCATAGCAGTATGCTATAAAAAAATGAAGCGATGAGGTATTTCTAACCTCATCGCATATTTTTTAATAGCCCATATGATGACCCATATGATGGCCCATATGATGATCCATATGATGGCACATATGATGATGGCCCATGTGATGGTGATGGTGTCCCATATGATGATGTGGCATATGGCAAGGATCAGGTGGCATCTCGCAAAGTGTATGAGTTTCGCAACATTCTTCCACTACACATTCAGTGCATGGGAAATGATATTGATGATCAATTATATGTTTGTTAACTGTTGTAATATGTGCTGGTTGTACATGAGGTACGACCGTATGGATGTAATTAGTGCGAACAAATTCCTCTGGCGGACAAAAGTGTGGTGGATCAAATTGAGTTGGGCAATGCTGTGGTGGACAACAATGTGGACCTGCATGATGATGATGCATACGTCTATGCATGGTAAAACCTCCTGTTTTGATAAGTTGTGGTTCATAATTAACATATGAGATGAAAGACAGTATGGTCTATTTGTATGCCTATTAAGGGCTGGTTAAATCTCTTAGGCAATTAAAATAGATATGATTAATGGAGAGTTTCACCAAACTTTAAGTTCTCTCAGCGGATGTTTGGACACCTGCTGAGAGAACTTAAAGCTTCCGGACGCAAGTATGCAAGGCCAAATGGGTCTTCTTTTAAACAATGTAAAATTGAGCATTGTTGAAAGGGAATGATACAAAGAAGAAGTGTGGATAATTAGAAGAGAATTATCATAATAACAAATTTTTATGGATTGAATAAAAATGCATTTTGTTGTAGAATTAACCGATGTATTGTTGGTTTATGATATTTTATAGCTATGACTTAATGAATAGAAATTTTGCATTGCGGATGTTAACTATAAAAAAGTATGTTTGGGCATTCCTTTATTACTTTTTAGAGGGATGTTTTTTATTTTATCCGTATTCCATTTTTATCGCGCATTAACGGACAGTAATTTATCTGTACAAAAAAGAGAAGCTCAGGTAACAACGCTCTCGCCTAAAGTAAAAAGAGTGGGAGATTAACGGCTCGTAAATGCCTAATTGGTAAAGACTAATAATCAGTGAGGCATAAAAAAATTCCTACTGTTAAAGTGCAGATATACTTTTCTTAGCGGGATAACTTCTTTCAGCCGGTGTCCAAACATCAGTACCTGTCGCTACGCTTTCGGTACAAAAGACATTCGCACAAAAGAAGTTAAAGCCTCCGGCGGATGTCACGGAATTAGGCCGATTCCGGACGCAATTATGCCGAGGTAAAATTGATCAGTCCATAACTAACAAGCTTGATATATAGAACTTCGAAAACCAAGAGAAATGAGGCTTTAAATGATGAAAAAATATCCTACTTCTACATACTTTTTCTTCATAATTCCGTCTCTTATTGGTGTCCTGTTATTTATGACACCAGTCTTAACGGAAGATGGATGGAAAGTTCCAATTGCTATTTTAGCAAATTTACTAGCAGGTTTTATTGCTCCGGTTATTAGTTATTTTACTATAATTATGTTTGCGATTTCGGCAATTGGTTCACTCATTGCCAAATTTATTCCGCGAAATAATTCAAAAGAGCCTAGTATTTTAGATACATTATTTTATGTCAATTGGTTTTGGACAATTATAAGAGTCATTGGTTTAGTATTTGCCTCAATGGTTGTCTTTGATTTTGGACCATCGGCGATTAATAATGAAAATACTGGTGGATTATTAATGAACCCAGACGGTGGTTTAGTAACATTTTTATTCACGATTTTCTTATTTGCAGGCCTACTATTACCGTTTCTAACAAACTTCGGCTTGCTTGAATTTTTCGGAACGATGATGGTAAAAATCATGCGTCCTCTCTTTAAAAGCCCTGGTCGCTCATCGGTTGATGCACTTACATCGTGGGTTGGGGATGGAACAATTGGTGTTCTTATGACGAGTAAGCAATATGAAATGGGGAACTACACGAAAAAAGAGTCTGCCATTATTGCAACGAGCTTCTCGGTAGTATCTATCACATTCTGTATCGTAGTATTAGATACGGTGGATTTGTCACGCTATTTTATTCCATATTACTTAACAGTAGTTCTTTGTGGTCTTGTGTTAGCGGTAGTAATGCCACGAATTTTCCCACTTGCTAACAAAGAAGATACTTATATCGACGGAACACCAGTAGATTTATCGCGTGAGGAATTACCAGAAGGTTATAATTCTGTGTCACATGGCTTAGAAAATGCTTTAACTATTGCGCATGCAAATCGTGACCCACGTCAATTTTTGAAAGATGGCATTAGAAATGTTTTGGATTTATGGGTTGGTGTAGCACCGGTTGTTATGGCATTTGGTACGGTTGCTTTAATGCTTGCTGAATTCACTAATATTTTTGCATTTTTAGGAAAGCCGTTTGAACCTATTTTAACAGTGCTTGGTTTACCGGAAGCAGCTGAGGCAGCACAAACGATGGTTGTTGGTTTTGCTGACATGTTCCTACCTTCAATTTTAGGAGCAGGGATTGAAGCTGACACTACACGATTTGTAATTGCTGTCGTTTCTGTGACACAGCTTATTTATATGTCTGAAGTTGGTGGACTTATTTTAGGTACAAAGATTCCACTTAAATTTTTTGATCTAGTTGTTATTTTCTTAATACGTACGATTATTTCTCTACCAATCGCGGCATTAGTTGCACATATACTCTTTTAGACTAAAAAGGCAATTGTTCGAACTTATTAACGCGAACAATTGCTTTTTTCTTTATCTATATCGCGCGTTAATGGAAAATATCCGTAGGAAAAATGAATAAATAACTGTGAACAGAATACAACTTGACACATAATTTCATTGAGTTGGGAAAAACTACACGTAAAGTGATACTGAGGTGATAAAATGGACAGAATTTTTTCTCTCTGCTTAAGTTCCTGTTATTTATTATTTTCTCAACCAAGTGATGCCTATATCAATGATTCGCTCAGTTCTTATGAAGAAATTTATCCAGAGATAGGCTATAAAACGGTTGAAGCAGCTGCCTCCGATTTTGAACGGCACTTTCATCAAGGGCTAAAGCTACCACTTCGAGTACCTCCTATTAGTTTTACACATCATTTTGGTCGATTTAATGATCTTGATGATGATATGAATGATTTTTTTGAAGCGACATTTATTAATCATCAACTTCCTGAGCATCATTATAAAATAACGGTTCGACCTATTGAGTTTAAGTTCCCATCTAAAAAAGAAAATATAGTAAAGACATTCAAGTTGAAAAACGGAATGACTTCTATTTATATGGAAATATCAGGTTTTAATGTTCTTGCTTTTGAAAGAGAAGATTGGCAATACATGCTGTGGATTGATAAAAGGGTTTCAAATAAGGTGACACCTGAAGTTTTAGTTGACATAGCTAATTCCATTGACTATATAACGCAAGAGGATGAACATGGATAATAAAAAATGCCAAGACAATATGGGCTTGGCATCATTTACTGTTTTCTTAAAGATTGTTGCTGTTAAAACAAAAAGTCTTCACTTCAAGATGTGATTTACTCTATAAAATTAAATACATCGAAAAAGCATTGGGTATTTAAGTAATCCTTATGGAACTATTCTGCACGGTTAATAGCATCTAGAATTATGCTGGATTAACAGGAGCATTTCGAATCGCCATAGATAGGATAGAGTAAAGTACGACAGTATATTTTTGTCAATGCTAAATTATGAAGAATTTAGTTGACTGAATGCGTTCATTAAGTTAATATTACTAGCGAATAAGAAAGAGGTTCATAGCGCATACCCTCTATAAAAAACTATGGATGACGTCATTTACGCCATATCCCCAAAATGCGGATATGGCGATTTTTTTTTATTAGATTTAATGCGTAATGGACTTCTCACAACTTGAGGAGGCATTTTTATGGCAGGAAGAAATGAAGAACAAGGATTACAGAGTTTAACCCTACTTGGTAACCAAAACACAAAGTATTTATTTGAATACTCTCCGGAGATACTTGAGGCAGTTGACAATTTACATACGAAAAACGATTTTTTTGTGAAATTTAATTGCCCAGAATTCACGAGCCTCTGTCCAATGACAGGGCAGCCTGACTTTGCGACTATGTATATATCTTTTATTCCAGATAAAAAGCTAGTGGAGAGTAAATCTTTAAAGCTCTATTTATTTAGCTTCCGTAATCACGGGGACTTCCATGAGGATTGTGTTAATATCATCATGAATGATTTAATTAAACTGATTGAGCCGCGCTATATTGAAGTGTGGGGTAAGTTTACGCCACGTGGTGGCCTGTCCATTGATCCATGGTGTAACTATGGTCGCCCTGGCACAAAATATGAAAAAATGGCGGAGCATCGTTTGATGAACCACGATCTGTATCCAGAAAAGGTAGATAATCGTTGATGCTTTACTATTTAAATGGATTGTTTGTAGGTTTTTTAATTTTAGCAAATGTTTTAGCTGTTAAAGTGTTTAGTATAGGCGAATGGATGATGCTTCCGGCAGCAGCTATTTTAATTATTTTTACGTATCCTCTTATTGATGTAATTTGTGAAGTATATGGCAAGGAAGCGGGCGCTCGCACGGTAAGAACAGGGCTTATGGCACAGGTGTTTGCAGCATGCTTTATCGCGATTGCCATTGCACTACCACCTGCAGAAGCCTTTGTTCATCAACAGGAGTTTGAGACAATTCTCGGCGGCAGTATGCGTGTCATTATTGCAAGTCTTGTAGCCTATACGGTAAGTGTTAATTTGGATGTAGTGATATTCAATAAATTAAAAGAAAAGCATGGAAGCGGTAAACTTTGGCTTCGAAACAATGCGTCTACGATGTTAAGTCAACTCATCGATACTGCATTGTTTATTACGATAGCCTTTTATGGAATAATGCCAATTAAAGTGTTACTGACATTATTTATAACACAGTATTTGTTTAAATTTTTTGCGTCCATTGTAGCAACACCGCTTGTTTATGGGCTAGTCTTCGTTGCGCGAAAATTTGATAAACGAAAAGGCTTTGAAGCATCTCATTACTGAAATGATTAATGTGATGAAAAACAAAAATGGGGTATAAGAAATGGTGTGTCACTTACTGCACTTTGTTGTTGCGTACACTTCGTAACTTAGCAATAAACAATTCCACTGACACTCCGCTTTCGCACGGATCATCATAGCTAGGAGGCTTTGTTTTTCAGACATAAAACATTTGGTGTTGCTGTCGCTTCACTTTCCCACAAAAAACTTCAGCTGATATAAAATAGAGCGAAGACTTGACGCCCCCGAGAAAGCGCCCAGTCGGAATGGAAATCAATCCCTCGTTTTGTCGAAGAGCTATACTTAATTTCATTAACATAATAGATTTTCAACAATTCGAAGCCATCTCATTGCTGAGATGGCTTTTTAATGTGCATTTTGCGAAAACTAGCATTGCATATTTGTACTTAATAATATTTGTGGTATAAAAATCCCTCTTATTCTATTTATAGCTCCATTTTTGCATATGTGCCATATTACGGAGGAGCATATACTGTGTATAAGAAGGAGGGAGGTGAGTATTTATGAGAATTAACTGGATGATCCGTTTTCAGCATAAACCATTTTTATTTGCGCTATTTTCGTTGATTTTGTTACTCGCACAGCAAGTAGCAACTATTTTTGGCTATGACTTAACGAGTGCAATGAGTGATCAGGCAACGCACATCTTAAATACCGTATTATCAATTTTCGTTTTAATAGGAGTTGTAGTAGATCCAACTACACGGGGAACCAGTGATAGTGAACGTGCTTTAATGTATCGAAGACCAAGATGAATAATGGGGTAAAAATAAATCAAAAGTGTAATTTTACAACAAGAATAAATATGTTATAATGTTAAAAATTGATAGTGCAGGGAGGATGATTGAATGTCGCTTGAAATGGAGCGGAGGATTGCCACGCTCGAGCAAGAAATGGTGGATTTACGGCAGGAATTAGAGGGCTTAAAGCGTCAGCAATCTGTTGATAAAACAAGCACATTGAACGCCAGAAAATCCATTATTGAGCAATCTACGCCGAAACTAGCGCAAAACCCAAAGCCAAATTCAAACTTGGAACAAAGGCCAAAAACAATGCCAGCTCCAGAAAAAAGGATGGAGCCACAGCGAACGTTGGAAGAACGTTTTATGTGGGCACTTCCAAAAGTATTTATGGTAATTTTAGTGATGGGGGTGCTTTGGGGTCTTAAGCTTGTGAGTGATTATGGCTATTTATCGAACGAGGTTAAAATTATTCTCGCCTATGCATTATCGCTTGCCTTAGCCGCAACAGCTTATGTGTTGGAACATAAAAAAATAGGGTCTTCAGCCATCACAATATCTTTATACGGTGGGGCGTTTATTGTTGGAATATTAACAACAGCGGCTAGTGCGATATTGTATGAAATCATCGGTTTAACGATGGCACTTGTTATTGCAGCTGTTTATATCGGCTACGGTATTGCGATTAGCTATTTAAAGAAAAACGAAGTACTAACAATATTCGTAGCATTTACCTCATTATTATTACCTTATTTACTAGAATATATGGATTTTAGTCCTATCATTATTTTAATCTATGTGGTTGTCCTATTTACGATGCTGCAATTTGTCATTCATCAACACAAGCAGAAATTGGCTCTCTATATAGCAACCTTTTTCTCAGTGCTAGCTGTCAGCATTATAGCGTTTATGAATCAGGACAATCGAGCTGTTTTTGCAATAGGTTTCCTTGTTGTTTTATCTATTTTTCACACGAGTTGGTGCCGTTTATATAATGCAGAGTCTAAATTGAAATATATCCATGTTGGACTTCAATTTAGCCTAGGAGCCTTTAGTTTATTGCTCTTGAACTTTATCATTAGTCCTATTGAATATAGCGAAGCACTATTACTCATATTAGTTTGCTTGTTTGCAGCTTTAGCGGGTTATGGCTATAAGCAAAAATGGCAGGAGGCATTTGATAGTGCCGTAACACTCGCATTTATTACATTATGTAATACACTACTAGTTATGAATTTCCCAGAGAAAGTGGATCATTTGCTCATCCCATTCATTACTTTTATGGGCGTAATGATGAGTTTACGTTTACGAATTAGTAGGATGAAGATTGTCAGCTCATTTTCATTTATGATTGCACTCGCTTTAAGCTTTATAATTCATGAGCCAACACCATTTTTTAGCATAGACCATGTTAGCTTGATAATGCCAGGAATATATCTCCTAATTATTTATGTATATGCAAGACGTCCGAAAGAGACACAGACTGTATTTGAAAAGGTAATGAAGGAACTATATGTGATTGACTTTTTAGCAGTAATAACGACTGGTTATTTCTTAGCTTATATCGGAAAGCTGGATGGAACGTACTTTGCAGGTGCTGGTAATATTCCACATCTAATGTGTATGATCCTCGCTGTACTTTTCGCGGGATCACTTTTAGTACCAACAAAATACAAAGGGCGTGCATTAACGCCGGTCCTTAGTGTATTTTTCATACTCTTCACAATAATGCTTGAAATAATTCCGTACAATATGCAAGGTGTCGAGTGGTTAAATATAGTGACAAGAATTGTCTATATAGCTGTTATCGTAGCAATTATGATCGATTTACTGATGAAGGGGCGCATTTATCAAAGCTATCAAGAGCAAATAGAGAAACTTCTTGACCCAATTGTAAGTGCAAGTGTGGTGCTTACGATGATAGCTGTTTGGGGTCTCATCTTCCAGCTTTCCTACAACAGTTTGCTTGATTGGAAGCTAAGCATTGCCTTCTCAACGATTACGTTATTCCTGACAGCAAGTATCTCCCTTTGGCTTAGCAACGTGCGAAACTTACGAACATTACGCATAACAGGTTTTATCATCTTAGTTATTGCGTTTATTAAGCTTATATTCTTTGATTTGTCAGCACTAGACTTACTAATACGAGCAGTCCTGTTTATGACGATTGGTGGGATTGGGTTGCTGTTGTCGGGTAGGTTGTTGAGGAAATGAATAAAATGTTTTCACAAAAAACGTTTACCATAATTTGGGTAAACGTTTTTTTACATCGTATTGCTTTTTATTGTAATTTAAACGTAGTTTTAGGTATGGAAAATTTTGAAGAATATATATATTCATATGAAGAAGTGGTCTTGTAAATATTGTTTATATATGGAATAGTGTAATTATCATAAAATAGTATTTAATTGAATAATTAGTGAATATTAGTTGCTATAAGCACTGTTATTATAGTGTTTAAGGCTAATAGACTTTTTTGATATCTTATATTAATAAAAGTATTATCTGCAGAAGGAGGGCGAAAATGAAGCGTAAAAATAGAGAATTATTTAACAGTCAAGGGGGATTCTCTTTAATTGAGGTTATTGCTTCTTTAGTTATCATAACTATCATCTTAGTATCCTTTTTTGGCTTACTCATTCAATCGAATAAAACAGGAAAAAGCTCTGAACAAATTATTGATGCAACCTATTTAGCGCAAAAGGAAATGGAGAAAATGTATAACTACTTCAAATCCACCAAAATCGAAACTTGGGAATCTGACTTTCCATATGTAAACGAAAAGGATGAAGAGAAATCGAGCGGTAATACCACTCAGTATAAAGTGACACCCGTGAATGCTAAAAATAAGGAAATCATAATAGTGACAGCTGAAGATATGTCGTCTGATAAAACAGTTAGGATTACTATTGAAGTCTATGATGCAAGAGGGAAGATATTAAAAGCAAAAGTGCAAAATATCTTTAGCTTATAAGGAAAGAGGTGGTGCATATGTCTAAATTTTATAATGAGAGAGGCATGACCTTACTAGAAGTTTTGGCTGTTACCATAATAGTTACACTCGTTTCTATTGTTCTAATGTCGATCTTAACGAATGGCAAGACTTCTAGCGATAAACAAATGAAATCGAGTGTGCAATTGTCTGATGCAACTTATATTTTGAAAGTTGTCACTAAAGATACTCGTAAATCTACAGAAATTATTACGAAAGACTTAGATGATCGTACAGAATATATATTAACTAATAATCAAAATAATCAAAAATACAACTACGTGTTTCATCGAAATAATCAGACAATTGCAAGGGACGATGAAATAATTGCAGTGAATGTACTTGATTTTAAAATTAAAGATAAACGGAGTCATATAATTATTGATATTACAACGCCAAATAATAAGCCCTTTTCATCAACTATATATTTCAGAGGAGGTAGCTAGATGTTTAAGTATTTAAAACAAGAAAATGGGTATTCGTTACTTTTAGTAATTTTGACAATTGCTTTACTATCAGTTCTTGGAATTATGCTTTTAACACTTACTGCAAATTCATTAAAGATTTCTACTAGTGAGCGAGATGACCAATCTGTATTTTACATTGCAGAAGGCGGTTTAAACAGTACAAAAAGCAAAGTAGAACAAATAGCTAAAATTACATACGATCAAAATAGAAAGGATTTCAATAAGCTACCTCTTGATAAAAGAAAGCCGGAAAAATTCAAGTTAGATTTTATTGATGCATTTGAAAGTAGCTTAAAAAAAACCTTTGAAGAGAATACCCAATCAACATATACTGCTACAGTCACTTTTGATGAACAATTTAAAGAACAACCTATTGCGAATGTAACAATTGTTCAAGAAAATACAGAACCTTTGCAATATAAAATAACGTCTGTTGGATCTATTGGTAAGAAAACGAGAGCCGTAGCGCAAACAATTACAGTTAATTTAGGAAGTGGAACGGAAACTGGCCCTGCTTTTTCAAATGCCGCTGCTATCCACGCTATTGAAAACATCATACTTGGGGGCGGTAAGTTTAATGGGGATGTTGTATCTGAAAGTGGAAATATTGATATTACACAAGATGATACAAAAATTAATGGGAAAATTGGCACAACTTTAGATAAGTTTTCAAAACCAGACTGGATGACTATTACAAATAAGATTATAGGGAATGTTGCGTTTCCTGAAGATATATTGCCACCTTTCCCGGATAATCAATTTACTAATTTAAGCACAAGGCCATATACGAAATCAATACAAGTTACGATCGGTGGGGAGCGAGTTGAACATTTTTTAAAAAATAATTCAATTGAGATTGATAAGGATAGAAAGATAAATGGTGAACCAAATTTCAATGGTATTCTTCCGATTTCTCAGGATATGTACGTCAAGACGCTTATGGTTGCTTCGAATAATATATTAACGATTGATGTTGGTAATTCAGACAAAAATTTATTTATAGATAACTTTGACTTCTCTCAAGGTCATTTAAATATTATAGGAAGTGGTAAATTAACTTTGTATATAAAGAATGCTTTTGATTTAAAGGGGGATTCAAGTATGAATAATACAGGGGACATAGGCCAATTAAGTGTCTATTATGCAGGCACTTCGCCAATGGATTTTACTGGTAATACACTCACAAAAGCCTCTATTTATGCTAAATCAACCAATATAAAAATTGATGGTTCTGGTAGCGTACAAGGAAATATCTATGCAGGCGGATCAAATATCACCATTGAAGGAGGATCTTATAATCACAACTTATATATATATGCCCCTAACGCAAGAGTCATATTGGGGGGGTCAGGAACAGTTATAGGCGGAATAATGGCTCATACAGTCAAGACTAGTGGAGCTCCGGCTGTTACGTACAAACCGAAAACGATTGAAGATACAATATCAAATGGTGGCTTGATTTTTGAAGAAAATAACAATTTAACAATTTCTAATGGTATGCTTGAAGTTGACTAAATGCATTAAGCTGTTGAAAAACATATACTCTTCGATTTGTCGGGATGGTTCTTGAGGAAATAATAGAAAAGGGTTGTTTACAATGACTGTGTGAAATCAGTCTTTCTAAACAACCCTTATTTTAATAACGATTAATTGTTTCGGGTTCGTTCAATTCTGTAATAAATTCTTCTTCTTCATCACGTTTAAAGGATGTATATTGAGATATTAAATTTTCGTCATAGGTTATTTTTAATCTGGACTTTCTTTTAGGTACTTCAATACCATTTGTAATAACGGTTTCTTTTTGGTTTTTAGAACTTTCATAAGTATAGTTATTACTATTACCACGTACTGCAGTTAGAATCGTTCGTTTTGCAGAAATGCCTCCGTACAAGTTTATATTCGAGCCAACTCCATACATAATCATGTTTTGTTTTGAATAGAAAAAGCCTTTAATCATACTAGGCGTAGCACTATCAACAGAAATATTACTAATTGAAATATCTCCTGTAGCGAAAATAAAGAGGGTGCTATTTGAATTTATTCCATTTAAAGTACTATCTTTAATATCAACGTTGCCATTTACATATAGCATGGCGTCGCTACGTAAATTAGTATTGTTTACAATGAAATCTCCATTAATAAAATAGGTGCCCGACAAATTTAAAGTTTTTCCACTTCCATTAATATTAAAATTTCCTCTATCGAGGGTTTTCTTGCATCCAAATAAACCCCAAATATTACAGTCTTCTTTTTCTCCATGTATGAAAATGATATTGTCTCTATTAAATTTAGATGTTTCGTGATTTATGTACGAGACACTTAATCCAGAAGGATAATTTTTATTATAATTTTTATTTGTATACAAAGGTATAACTTTCTCTGTTATTTCAAGATTATCTCCCGGTAAGCTTTTTGTGACTAGGGATACATTTTTTGTTAAAAACAAACGATTCTGTAATTCACTTTTTGTAGTAGGATTTGAGGGAGTGAATTTTGTATATTTTGAACCGTTTAAATAGTTTGTATTGCCAGATATATGTGAGGAGTAATCAACAGTATTATTTACATAATATATATTTTTTTCTGATTCCCTCATAATAATTTTGGGGGTAACACTTTTAGAGTCTGGAATTATTCTAGGAAAAACGCTATCTGGCCATTGTGCCATATTATTTTTTAGCCAATGGGCTTTTTCAGAGATAATTAAATGACCATCTGTTTTAATATCTCCCTGAATTTCAACACCACCATGTAAATAAAGATTCCCCTCGTCATTCGTTGAAACAGCATAGCGTAATTGATCTGGAATTGCATCTGTGCCGATGATGATTTGTGAATATGTAATATGCTCTTTACTATTTACTTTTCCAGTACTTTTAAATGTTACTAGGCGTTTATAACGATCCTTCTCTTCATTTGAAATTAGTTCTACTTTCTCGATGCAGACGTTTGTTTGATTAGTTTTCTCAGCAGGGATGTTAATGCCTTGCGAGCAACTTAGCTTTGAAGCATTCAAGGTGTTATCGAGGAAAGTTTCAAATGCAGTCTTTCCCATAGGTTTATCTTTAATCTCTTTTTTTAGAATAGCTTGAATGTCTTTAACGGCATAGTCGATTCCTTTATCTGATAAATCTTGTGCTTGTACTAGTTCCTCTCGGGTGTTGTTTTTTGTAATGCCGCTTGACGTTAAAGTGATAAGACTCAAACCGAGTATAGTGAAAATGATGATGACTGCAAATGTTATTAACAATGAATAGCCATTTTCATTTTGCCGGAAAATTTTCATAGTACAATCTCCTTTATTTAAACTATTTTGAGCTTACAATAGGTTCAATCTGATTTTTAAATTCCATAGTTTTTGTTTGGTCATTACCTGAACGTTTTTTTATAATCTCAAGCTTTAAATTGATTGTGTAAATGGATTCGACTATAGGGTTTCCTTCTATTTCAGAATCTTCAGAAATTTTAATGTTGCTGTTTTGGACTTTATATTTCTCCTTTTTAAAATGGATATATGTAGTGTTATTTTCAATTTTAAATCCTATAGGCTCAAGAGTCTTTTCGCATTCGCTAGTAATAATCCATTTACCATCATCGTTTTTTTTACATTTAGACAGATTATTGGTTACTTCAATATATTGATTACTGATATTCCTTACAATATGACTTTGGTTTGTTGTATAGAGGGTTTTAATAAATTTACTTATGATTAGATCTGCTTCATCCCTAAGCATAGTTTCTTGTTGAATATTTTGATTCGTTTCTAAAGTTTTCACAAGGATTGAAAAGATAAGGGTGGAGACGATTGCTAGAATAACAATCGTTGCGAGCAATTCAATTAGTGTCAAACCGTTTTGATTTTTAATATATTTATTCAATTGACACATATCCTTCCGACGAGCCTTTTGTTTTTCCGTTTTGAGAAGTTACTGTTACAACTACTTTTATTAGATTTAAATCCTTTTCTGTGAAATCTGAATTCACATATTTATTAGAATTTTGATAAGGGGTATATGTAATTGCATATGTTTTTCCATTTAAAACTATCTTGTGAGGTTCCTTTTTGGCATCTGGTTCACCGGTATCTTTAAAATAATCATTTAAGTCTTGTGTAGCTATTTTGGTAAGTGGATCAGATTTTAATTTAGCTAATACAGCATCGGCTAAATTTACAGTGACTAATTTTTCGGTATTTACTATGGCTGTTTTATTCGTAAATATAAATATTTGGGCAAAGGATAAGAGAATAATGGATATTAATACAAGTGATGCAACTACTTCGATTAAAGAAAATCCTCTCTGTGATTTGATCAACATAAAAAGCTTACCTCCGATCTAATAGTTTTTTCTATCTAGAAAATTTGATTTAATAAGTTTGATTCGGAAATGTATAGGTATATATAACCTTATTATATAGGGTGTTTACCTTATTGACAATGTGTTATTGATGATTTTAATTACACATGAAAAAATTTCAGTTCATAAAATTTTAACTCTTTTTAGTTAAAAAGACTCATTAAATAATATCTAGTATGTTGTATGGTAAAAATATGAATAAAAAGTAATGGATAGATATGAGTAATTAGACATTTTAATTTTGGATATATTTGTAAAGGCGGTAAGGCTATGAAATTACATTTGAAGCTAGGCTCAATAGTAGCTGTTCTAATCATTTTATTAACAGTCTGGGTACCGAACTTAATGATTGATAGAGCATTAGCTAAAGGCGATGAATCTACAATCGGTGGAATATCAGTTAAGGATTTAGAAGATGATGCTATTGAAAATGCTTTACGAGAGGCCATAAATACTTGGCAAGAGGCTCCTATCGATGTAGAAGGGGCTAATGTTACGATTTCACTCGACCCTAAATTGTTTGTATTTGATGTAGAGAGTACGTTAGCTGAATATCATAGTTTAACTGACAAGTCTTGGCTTGCTTTCTGGAAGCAAAGACAAGTAGTACATATACCCTTACATGTGGTAGTTGACGAGCAAGTGAAGAAACAGCTTGAGGCCACTGGTGTATGGGAAGTTGAAAAGACTTTACATACGATTATCACCGAAGCTTCCAATTTAAAAAGTCGCGAAGTCGCTGCAACAGTTGCAGATACTAATTTAATAGAAGCGGAGCGTTTAGCTCTATCGATTGAGGAAATCCCTGCAAATGCAATGGGTGTTGATAAATTAGCGAATACATTAAATGATTCTATTGTTTTACCGAATGAACCGTTTTCTTTTTTAACAATGATAGAAGAAAAATATGAAGAATCAGATAGTGAAGCGATTAATTTCGTCGCCTCTATGCTGTATCATGTTGCTCTTCAAACCGAATATGAGATTTCAGAAAGACATTCCCAAGGACAGAAGCCAAATTATTTACAACAAGGTTTGGATGCGAAGGTAAATCAAGCGTTAGATAAAGATTTGCAATTTATAAACCGTTCGGATCAACCAAATAAATTAAAACTCACAGTAGAAGGTGATTCTTTAAAAGTGGAATTACTAGCTCAAAAGAAAGACAAAGAAATTTCAGTTCGTGTTAGTAAAGATAAGATTATACAACCTCGAGTCATTACTCGCTATTCGAAAGATTTACCAGTAGGTAGAGAAGAAGTTATTCAAAAAGGTCAAGAAGGGATACGGGTCGAAGTGTATCGCTCGATTTTAGAAAATGGTAACACTACAGAGGAACTTGTTAGTCGTGACTATTATCCACCAGTTAATAAAATTATTGTGAAATCTTCAAGACAACCTGTTGCTTCTGAAAATAGTAGTGGAACGGATAAGGTAAATCCCAATGATCCAGACTTACAAATGGATTTAGATGGAGATGGATTACCGGATACACAATCTGAAAATAAAAAATCCGGCAATAATGCTGCAATAACGAGTAAAGATACTAATACTTCAACAGACCCGAATGACCCTGAAATTGTATACGGCTACTACGATAAAGGTGGGAATTTTATACAAACAAGCCCGTAAAGAGAGGAGCAAACGCGAATGATCGTAAAAACTGGACGAAAGCGCTTAGGTGATTTACTTGTCGAATCTGGTGTTATTACAAATGTGCAATTAGAATTTGCTCTTACAAACAAAACAAAAGAAGAGAAATTGGGCGATTTTCTTATAAAAGAAAATATTCTAACCGAGCAACAGTTAATCGAAGTACTAGAGTTTCAGCTAGGAATCCCACACATTCATTTGAATCAATATTCAATTAGTCCGGATTTACTTCAACTTGTTCCAGCCGAACTCGCTAAACGGACAAATATTATTCCGATCCGTCGCGAAAAAAATAAACTGTTTATCGCGATGGCTGACCCGATGGATTATTTTGCAATTGAGGAAGTACGTATGGCGACGGGCTGCCAAATCGAAACAAGTATTGCAGCTAAGGATGACTTATATCGTACACTAACAAAATACTACGATTTACAAGAATCTATGGAAGCCGCATTGCTCGACATTGGCGCGACAGTTGCTGAAGCACAGGAAGAAATTGAACGAGAGGATTCTCCGATTGTTCGGCTAGTTAATCAAATCATTGCTAACGGAGTTGCCCAACGAGCGAGCGATATCCACTTTGACCCACAGGAAACGGAGCTAAGGGTTCGTTATCGGGTGGATGGCGTTTTGAGAACAGAGCGCTCTTTACCAAAACATATGCAAAATATAGTATTAGCACGTATTAAAATTATGGGAAATTTAAATATTACGGAAAATCGAATTCCTCAAGATGGACGTATTAAAACGAATGTTAATTTTAGGCCAGTAGATATTCGACTTTCGACACTGCCAACTGTTTATGGAGAAAAAGTGGTAATGCGGATTTTAGACTTAAGCAGTGTTGCCAATTCTATTGACAAGCTTGGTTTTACAGAGCAAAACGAGGCCCTTTTCCGAAACATGATTGCCAATCCGAATGGGATTCTGCTCATTACCGGCCCTACGGGATCTGGGAAATCATCAACATTATATGCTGCCTTAACTAACTTGAATGAAGAGGGTGTCAATATTATTACAGTTGAGGATCCGGTTGAATATCAGCTCGATGGCATAAACCAAATTCAAGTGAAAGAAGAAGTAGGCTTAACTTTTGCCACTGGATTACGTTCAATTTTGCGCCAAGACCCAGATATTGTAATGATAGGTGAAGTTAGGGACTTCGAGACTGCGCAAATAGCAGTACGTGCCTCGTTAACAGGGCATTTAGTGTTAAGTACTTTACATACAAATAGTGCAGTGGAATCGATTTCTAGACTTCAAGACATGGGGGTAGAGGCGTTTTTATTATCCTCCTCACTTGTAGGAATTATGGCACAGCGTTTAGTACGACGAATTTGTCGAGATTGCGGAGAAGACTATACTTTTACTAACCATGAATTAGAAATAATGCGTAATAACGGCATTGAAGGTTTCACACATGGTAGACGCGGAAGAGGCTGCCCTTCGTGTAATCAAACAGGGTATCGTGGACGGATGGCTATTCATGAAATTTTACCAATCGACCGCAATATTAAAGACATGATTTTAAGTCGAAGTAGCGATAGTGTGATCCGCGATTATATGAAACAAGAAGGCTATTACACATTACTAGTAGATGGGTTGTTAAAAGTAGTAGAAGGACAAACAACTACTTCAGAAGTATTGCGTGTAGCAAATGTAGATTAGGAGGTGAATGTTCATGACAACATTTAGAAATATTGATGAGCTATTAACACGCGCATTTGAAGAAAAAGCGTCTGACCTCCATTTAACAAAAGGGATCCCGCCGGTTTATCGTATCCATGGGCAACTAGAACATTATGGGAGTCAACTACTAACTTCTGAAGAATTACAGACGATGGTGAAAACTATTTTACCAGAACATAAATTACAAGAATTTCATGATAAAGGGGAAACTGATTTTAACTATTCATTGCCCGGGAAATGTCGTTTTCGTGTAAATGCGTATCATCAACGCAATGAAGTGACAATAGCAGCCCGTTTAATTGAAGCGAAAATTCCTTCCATTGAAGCGTTAAATATGCCACAAGTACTGTATCAATTAGCAGAAAAACCACAGGGACTTATTTTAGTAACTGGGCCAACCGGTTCAGGAAAATCTACGACACTTGCTGCAATGATTGATCATATTAATGAAACAAAATCAAAGCATATTATCACGCTTGAGGACCCAATTGAATATTTACATACACACAAAAAATCCATTATTAATCAACGTGAAGTAGGCGTCGATACGCAGAGCTTTGCCAATGGTTTGCGTGCTGCGCTTCGTCAGGACCCTGACATTATTTTAGTAGGCGAGATGCGTGACTACGAAACGATTTCAACAGCCATTACAGCGGCAGAAACGGGCCATTTAGTGATGGCGACATTACATACAAGTAGTGCTCCGACTACGATTGATCGTATTATAGATGTTTTTCCACCACATCAGCAAGGACAAATTCGTGTACAACTAGCAAATGTTTTAGTGGGCATTGTTTCACAGCGTTTATTTGTACGTAAAGATGCTAAGGGACGTATTGCTGCAACTGAAATATTAGTACAAGCACCATCTATTTCAAATTTAATTCGAAATGAAAAAGTTCACCAAATTCCTACTATTATGCAGACGAGTAAAGCTTTAGGCATGCATACTTTGGAATCTTCTATGCAGCAGCTAATAGCAATGGGGAAAATTTCTTTGGAAGAAGCAAGGCCATATATGAATGCGGGGGATTATAATTGACCGTTTTTCGATATAGTGGACGCACAAAAACTGGTTCACACAAAAAAGGAATCATTGATGCGACTAACAAAAAAGTAGCGCTTGAAAAATTACGAGCACAAGGCATTAATGCTCGTGAGCTGGAAGAGTCTAAAAGCATTTTGCACAAAGACTTAACTATTGGCGGTAAAGTAAAGCATCAGGATTTCGTTATTTACTGTCGTCAATATGCAACACTAATCCGTGCTGGCGTTTCAATTGTAGAGGCAACACATATTTTAAGTGGCCAAACGAAAAGTAAAGCCTTGAAAAAAGCATTAGAACAAGTGGAAGAGGATATACGCGGGGGGACAGCGTTTTCAGACGCAGCGGCCAAACACCCAAAGGTTTTTCCAGTAATGTTTGTGAATATGATGCGCTCAGGTGAGGCAACGGGGAATATCGATGAGACTTTAGAGCGTTTAGCAGGGACACTTGAAAAACAATTTAAAATTAAGAAAAAAGTACAATCGGCATTGGCATATCCGGCTATTTTATCAGTACTGACAATCGCTGTAGGGATGTTTTTAATGGTATTTATCGTGCCAACGTTTATGGCTACTTTTGAAGAAATGGACATAGAAATGCCGATCTTAACTGTCGTTGTTGTCAGTATATCGGATTGGTTAATAGCATACTGGTATTTTGCGATTGGCATTCTCTTATTATCGATTCTTCTATTTAGATTTTTCTATAAAAATAATAAGCAATTTCATTACAATGTGAACTATGCATTATTAAGAATTCCTGTATTTGGTATTTTAATGCAAAAAAATGTAATTGCTCGAATGACTAGAACCTTATCTTCTTTGTTCAGTAGTTCAGTGCCAATTTTACAGGCACTGACAATTGTCGAAAAGGTTTCAGGGAATCCAGTAGTAGGACAGGTTGTACTGGAGGCAAGAGATAATCTAGAAAAAGGCGGTACATTATCAGAGCCATTAGAAAAAAGTTGGCTATTTCCTCCTTTAGTAACTCAAATGACATCTATCGGAGAAAAAACAGGTTCTCTTGATTATATGCTCGAGAAGATAGCCGATTTCTATGAGGATGAGGTAGATCGGTCCGTTGATACATTAAAATCACTCATTGAACCATTAATGATACTAGTTTTAGCAGCGGTTGTAGGAGTGATTGTCGCAGCGATTTTCCTACCAATGTTCGCATTATACGAAAATATGTAGGTGACTAACTTTAAAGGGGGTGGTAGAGAGAAAAGTTGTTGTAGCAATGGTTGTACTTGTGTTTTCGGACTAATCATAACAATTTATAAGGAGGAACAGTGATGTTCAAAAAAATCTTAAACAAAAAACTATTAAAAAATCAAAAAGGTTTAACGTTAATCGAGCTATTAGCTGTAATTGTCATTCTAGCGATTATTGCGGCTATTGCTATTCCTGCGATTGGGAATGTTATTAGTAATTCTAAAGACAAAGCAATCCTTTCAGATGCTGCCGGTGTCCTAGCGGGTGCAAAAATTGCTATTGCAGATGGAGCATGTGGTGATTCAACTCTAGAAACTGTTACCTGTAAAACAGATGTTCTTAAAGACGTTTTTGACGGTGAATTAACAGACGGTGATAAAGTAGAATATACTAAAACAGGCAAAAAATATACTATAACTTTTGATGATTTAAAAAATATTAAAAATAAATCGAAATTTGAAGTTGGAGCATTTAAACCTGGAGCTAGTACTTCAATAAGTGAAAAAGATTTGAATAAAGCAATGGGTAATACGGATAAGGATAAAAAGAAAGATTAAATATTAATTTTTCAAAGAACATCCAATTCGTAAATTGGATGTTCAAATGAAAGATTAATATATTTTGATTTTTGTTATAAAAAATCAAGAAGGAGGCATCTTTTCACATGTTTACAAAAAAGAAAAAATCGCATGTGTCGATTGAAATTAAAGATTATATATTGCGTGCGATTGTAGCAAAAGGTGCTGATCCGTCCCAATGGAAAGGCTATGAAATGCCATTAGCACAAGGAATTGTTGAAGGATCTGTTATTCAGGATGAAATGGAATTGTTTGATGTCATGAAAAATGATGTGGCAAAATGGGCTGGCAAAAAGCAAAATGCGCGTATTTTTGTACCGGATACTTCCGTTTTGTTAAAGAGCTTTGAGCATCCTGATGATATAGAGTGGAATGAATTAAAAGGTTATGTGGAAATGGAGCTTGGTCAGTCCATTCATCTGCCGTTTCAAGATCCTCTTATCGATGTGTATGACCCGAATCCTAATGATGGACAGGCCATGCTATTTGCAGCACCTTCAGAAGAAGTGACTAAAATGATTGGACTTTTACTCGATGCTACATTAGATCCACAAGCAGCAGATATTCGAGCGTTGTGTAATATTCGTCTATTAGAGTATTTGCAGTTAATAAAGGACGAACGAACATATTTAATAGCGGATTGGTCAATCAATGAATTATCGATAAGTATTTTTTCATTCGGTCAATTGGAGTTTTTACGATACCAATCATTTGATACAGATTTATCGAAATGGAAGCCTGAAGAAATTGAAGAGTATCGTTTTTCTTATCATTCAGAAGTCGAAGATGAGTATCGTATGATTCTTACCGATCAAATGCTTGAAATCGATCGTATTATGAATTTTTTTAAGTTTTCCTTACATAAAGGTGAGAAAAGTGTAGATGAGATTATCATTTTAGGAGATAATCCACTACTTTCAACCGTTAAAGAGTTTTTAGAAAATAATTTTTCGATACCAATTATTATGTTAAATGATTCAATCATTCAAAAAACTTTCCCTCAATTTTCAGAGAAATTTGCAAGCTTAATTGGACTTGCATTAAAGGAGGTTAACTGATGGTACCAGACATTAACCTCTTGCCGAATTTGGAAAAGAAGCATTCAACACCTACTTTAATATATGTAGTATTTATTATTCTTATTGGTATGATAGTAGGATATATGATTTTCTTGTTTTTCCAAGCAAAAAGTGATCTTACAACATTAAATGCGCTGGAAGTGGAGCTTTCATCGCAACGCGAACAACTTCAAATAGAGTTAGATGGTAAGCAAAATGCGAACAAAGGCTCATTGGAGCAATCCGTACAATTTGTGGAAAATGTATCCTATCCAGTGACACCTTTAATGGATGAAACGCAAGTATTATTACCAGAGCAAACGTATTTAAGGAACTATGTATTTGGTGAAAAAAATGTTGAAATTACGGCTGATTTTGAAACGATGTCAGCTATATCATCTTATTTAGAAAAGCTAACTGCAAGCCCCTATTTCAATGATATACAGGTTGATACTATTTCTAATTTTGATGTTGCTATTGGAAATCAAGAGGAAAAAAGTGCTAAAAATAAGTTTAAGGAAATACCGCGTTATTCGGCAACTATTACATTAGGAATTGATTTTAAATTTCTCGCTGGAGGTAGAGAATCATGACAAGTAGTAAAAATTCAACGATTCTTATCTTAACAGCTTTAATTGCAGCAATTTTATTTGCGCTATATTACTATATAGTAACACCTAAATTAGAAGAAGTGGATGCGAAAGAAAGCTCGAATATCGCCCTTCAACAAGAAGTTTCTACAATTCAGGAGCAGATTGCTTTAATTGAAAAGAATGGTAAATCGAATAGTACAAGTAACTTAATATTACGTAAAAAAGTACCTCAAACTCGAGCTATTGATGAAGTAATTCGAAATATTGAAGAGATTGAAGTGGTGACGGGCACACGGGTAGAAGCTATGGACTTTAATAATTATGATTCGCTCGTAATGGAGTCAGCTATTACAGATCCTAACTCGACAAATTCTGAGGAACAGGCTGATACACAGCAATCTGCAACTGAAGCGGATGAACAAGCTGTTGCTAAGAATGATGCAACATCTGAAGTGAAAGATAAAATACCAACTGCTACTCTTAATAAAGATTCCTTACCGAAGGAATTAAAACTCGTAACATTTGATATTGAAGTTGTCGCATTGGATAATAAAGCTATGGTTGAGTTTATAAAAGAGATTGAAAAAATTGATCGTGTGATGAAAATTGATGCGATCGATTTCACATTAACGGGTGAAGAAGCGAAATTCCAGAAGGACGCTGCTACAACTTTAAAAGCAACCATACAAGTAACGACGTTCTATTATGAAGGACAACAATAATCTAGATGGCGCGCATACTTAAGTGTATGGGCGTCTATTAGTATAGGAGGACATAAAAATGGAAATCGCTTATACAATTACAGTTTTACTATTTGGGCTTGTTCTTGGCTCATTTTTTAATGTAGTTGGCTTACGTGTGCCTATGAAGGAGTCCATTGTGCGCCCACCCTCGCATTGCACTTCTTGTAAGAGACAGTTGACGGCGCTTGATTTGGTGCCTGTTTTGTCTTATTTATTTTTAGGTGGAAAATGCCGTAGCTGTGGGCAAAAAATTTCTTGGATTTATCCACTGATGGAACTTATTACAGGCCTATTATTTGCTTTTGTTTATTGGAAATTAGGCTTTAGTGCAGAATTTTTTGTGGCGCTATTATTAATTTCATTAGTAGTCATTATTGTTGTATCGGATTTTGCGTATATGCTTATTCCCGATAAGGTGCTATTATTCTTTTTACCATTGCTAGTTTTTGGACGCGTGATCTCTCCTTTGTCTCCTTGGTGGGACAGTATAGTTGGTGCTGTCGTAGGTTTTGGCATATTATATTGTATAGCTGTTCTATCAAGAGGTGGAATGGGTGGTGGCGATATTAAATTATTCTTTTTACTTGGTCTCGTACTCGGGACAATACATACAATTTTGACGCTGTTTGTAGCGGCAGTAATTGGCATGATTGTTGGCATCGTTGTATTAAAGATACGTGGACAGGGAAGGAAAACGCCTATACCATTCGGACCTTCTATTGCTCTCGCAGCTATTATCATCTATTTCTATGGGGATGCGTTGATGAATTGGTATCTTGGGTTTTGGTAAGTAATCATTGATGGATTCCTTCAATGATTACTAGTCTTCACCAATTAGGCTTTTACAGGCAGTGAATGCAAGATAAAGATCATGGAGGGGATAAGATGAAACCAATTATCGGAATAACGGCTTTTGCTGAGGATGATTTGTCCTCAAGATTAAATGCTGCTTATAGCAAAAGTATAATGGAAGCAGGGGGAGTTCCACTGATAATTCCAATTGGCGTTGAAGAGGATGTAGCACAAATTTTATCGTTGACGGACGGATTATTACTATCGGGTGGCTATGATGTACATCCATTCCTCTTTGACGCAGAACCTACTCCAAAATTAGGGAAGGTTCATCCTGAACGAGATGCAGTGGAGCTTGCTTTAATTAATGCTGCCTATATTCGGAAAATGCCGATTCTCGGAATCTGTCGAGGGCTTCAAATACTAAATGTTGCGTTTGGAGGCACAGTCTATCAGGATATTGAAAGTGAGTATCATAGTAAAAAATTAATAAAGCATGTGCAACAAGCAGCACGAGGTGTTACAACACATTATGTTAATCTATCACCTGATACATTATTAAAAACGATTATTGAGGAAGAAAAAATTGCTGTGAATTCATTTCATCATCAGGCAATAAACGTAGTAGCAGAAAAGCTGAAAGTGGTAGCAAAATCAAGTGATGGTATCGTTGAAGCGGTAGTGCATGATGATTTACCATTTTGTCTAGCAGTACAATGGCATCCTGAAGAGCTAGCTATTGAAGGAGATGCAGTATCAAAGAAACTATTTGCTGCATTTGTAAAGGCAAGTTTGAAATTTAAGGTAGAGGCATAAACTTTATAAGCATTAATTATTTATCCAAGGTTCTAGATAACCTTGGTGATGAACATGAATACATTGCTAGGTGTAAGGAATCCATTTTCAAGTGGGTTCTTTTTTAGCGTTTAACATAACACTCAAAAGATAAGAAAAAGAGGTATATGCCCATTTGTGAACATAATAACCCCTTTTTATACTTTAATATTGAGATACTTTTAATGTACACGACGATATAGACCTACAACATGCCCTAAAATAGAAACTTGATCTACAATAATTGGCTCCATTGTTGAGTTTTCAGGCTGTAAACGAAAATGACTTTTTTCCTTAAAGAAACGCTTTACAGTTGCTTCATTCTCTTCAGTCATTGCTACGACAATATCACCATTATCAGCTGTTGCTTTTTGTTTAACAATCACTAAATCTCCATCTAAAATGCCAGCTTCAATCATTGATTCACCCATAATTTCAAGCATAAATAATTGATCTTCACTTGTACCATAAATATCTGGAAGTGGGAAATATTCATCGATATTTTCAACAGCGGTTATCGGAGAACCTGCAGTAACCTTCCCAACTAATGGGACATGAATAACATGTTGCTTTTGAATAGAATCCTCTGGCTCTAAAATTTCAATTGCACGTGGTTTAGTCGGATCGCGTCGAATCAAGCCTTTTTGTTCTAAACGAGCTAAATGCCCATGAACTGTTGAGCTTGAGGCAAGTCCAACTGCCTCACCAATCTCACGTACAGATGGTGGATACCCCTTTGCTCGTACTTCTTCTTTAATGAACTCTAATATGGCCTCTTGTCTTTTCGAAACTTTTTTCATAATTGCTCACCTCTTTTTTTAATAATTCTACTAATTAATAGTATAACAGAATGCGAACACTTAAGCAAACATAGGTTCGAAAAGTGTTTGACAAAAACGTTTGTTCGTATTAATATGAGAACATATATTCCGAACAAACATTCTAGAAAAGGGGTTTTAAACATGAACTGGTTAAAGAAAAATCCACATATTACAACTTTATTAGGAGCTTGTCTGCTTTTGGCGGCATACCTTTTTATAACAGACCCAGGCGATGTAACATACACAGAAATTGAAATCACACATGGTGATAGCTTATGGTCGTTAGCCGATCAATACCGTGGTAAAATGAAAACGGATGAATGGATTAAGCTTGTGAAAACAGAAAATGAATTATCGAACGTACAAATTATTGCAGGTAAATCCCTAGTGATTCCAGTAGTGGGTGGCCAATCCCCTATAAATTCAATTGAAATTGCGAGAAACGAAAAATGATAATGAATCAACAATCGGCTGTTGTCTATTGCCGTGTGAGTACAGAAAAAGAGACACAAAGTTCCTCATTAGAGCGTCAGCAAGAGGAGTTGATGCGCTATGCCAAAGAACAGGGCTACGAAGTCAAGCGTGTTTTTATGGACAAGCATAGTGGTTATGATGTGGAACGTGAAGGTTTACTAGAAATGCTTGATTTCATTAAAGAAAAAGAAATAGAAGCATTATTTGTACAGGATGAAACACGTTTAGGGCGTGGAAATGCTCGAATGGCAGTATTGCATTTATTGCAGAAAACTGAAACTGATGTTTTTTCTATGCGAGACGAGGGACCTATACAATTAAATGAAATGGATACGATGCTCTTAGAAATTTTAGCAATCGTAGAGGAGTACCAGCGCAGAATCCATAATGCTAAAATACGTCGTGGCATGCGTCGTGCCGTTGAAAATGGCTATCGCCCTGAAAACAATTTATCTAACCGTGGAAATCCAAATGGTCAAGAACGTAAGGATGTTCCTATAGACGAAATTGTCAACCTACGTAATCGAGGCTTCACCTTTGAGGAAATCGCCATGACTCTTAGAGGTTTAGGCTTTGAAGTAAGCAAAGCTACAGTCCATAGGAGATATCGGGAACATCAAGAGGGAAGCGGGCAAAATAAAGTAACGTATTAATCAGTGGGAGTTTTATCGTCCCGCTGATTTTTAAATTTTTAAAGGTTCTAAGTTCCAAACTGACGGGTAGACCCGATCGACGAATAGAATGAATAGCAAAAAAATAAGAGAAGTAGCGATTGCTACCTCTCTTCCTCATAAATTCACTATAAAAAATTTTTATATCATCAATTAGCGCTATTTTTATTTATGCCCTGTACCAATTTTCATCAAAAGAGAGATGCAGGGCTTTACCCACAGTAATGCCAAATTGTATAAAACCTATACCTCTTGCAGTTATGATGTTGCCGTCTTGTACAACTAAGTCTTCAGAGAGATGACTAAGATCAAAGAAGCCCAACTTATCCAGACCTTCTAGAGATAATCCTACAGTATATTTTTTGTTCTTTAATACCCCAGCTTTTGCTAAAAGAGATGGCGTGCTAGAAATACTTGCAATGATAGCTCCTTCGGCATTTACATGACTAATAAAATCAAATAATATTGCTCATGTATTAATAATACACCCTGGTAATATCAAGCTATCAACTTCGTCAAGATTAATATCACTTATTTGTGTATCTGCTATACAAGATAACCTAGATTCCCCTTATTTTTTTCGCTGTTTAATCCAACAGTTATGAAGGGTTTATTTCTTTGCATTAATATAGATAATGCTACACTCAATTCACTAAATTGGGGATACAATAATACAGCGGTCTTTTTCATATAAATTTCTCCTCTAGAAATCGATAATCTCTAAAAGGATCTTATGCCCATTCTTCTTTTAAGACAGCATAGTAATATTCATCCCACCACTCGTCTCCATTTGGTATGCATTTTTTAAAATAACCTTCGCGTCTCATGCCGATTTTCTCCATCACTCGATAGGATGGGATATTTTCTGGTTGGCATGTAGCAATAATTCTATGAAGTTGCTTTTCTTTAAATCCGTAATTCAGTACAGCTTTTGCTGCTTCAGAGGCATAGCCATTATTGTAATAGTTCGGATTCAATACCCAACCAATTTCATACGTATGGTCACCAAAATATTGATGGAAAACAATATGACCAATGACAATATTTTCGCTTATTAAAATAACGGGGAAGTATTTTGCTTGTCCACCGCTATTTTCTGATACGAACTTTTTAGCTTCTTCTTCATTAAAAACTCCTTCGGGAATATACTTCATTACATTTGGATTCGAAGTATATTCATAGACAGCTTGCCAATCTTGAATCTCAAATTCTCTTATTAAAAGTCTGTTCGTTTTGATAAACATTTCATTTTTCCTCCAATATTTGATATTTCACATTAGTTTTATTTTCTATTTATTTATCAGCTCATCAATCTTTTTATTCATTTTTTTCACTTCTGATTTGTTATATAGATAAAATAACACCCAAATTAGAGTAAATAGCAAAACACTAAAGAATAGCATTAACAAAGTTATTCCAATAGACGATGTGGGAAGCCAATTTAAAAATAGCGCAACAACAATAAAAGTACCTAAAGAAATTGCAAAATGGATAGTTGCTTGTAGTAAAAATGTTAAACGTTCTACTTGATAAATGTACGATGGTAATACACAAGCGAGTCCCACCATAATTGAACCAAGGGATTGTTGTATGAAGTCAGCCGTTATAGCTTCGAAAAAAATATCTCCAAAAATCCAAGAACCGAAAAGATTAATAAAAACAAAAACTGTACAGCCCATACTTACACCAAACGCTACATTTTTAAAAAAATGCACCTAACTTAAACCCCCAAACGCTTTTTAAATTGCTTTCGATAATTACGAGTAATTACTTCTTTAATTCCTAAAACTAGCTCAATTTCCAATGTTCCGTTAAATGAAGCTTCGATATTTTTAACTTTTGTTAGATTTATAATTACAGATTTAGAAATCCGTATAAAATTATTCCCCAATAGCTTCTCTAATTCATATAAAGGTTTATTCAATATGAGGCGATTATTATCTTCATCATATAAAGCTAATTCTCTTCCTTCAGTTCGAATAACAATAATTAAATTTGGATCAATGATATATGTTTTATTATTTGCTAGCCCTGTTAAAATTTGTTCTTCTTTCTCTTTTTGTAATAAAGAAATAGCAGCTTGTATCGTAGGAGTAAGTTTTGCTGTACAAATTGTTACATGTGGCTCTTCATACTCTGAATCTATTTTTACCTCTATTTTCAGCTTTATCACCTCTCAAAAAAATTATAGCATATACAGCGTTTTGGAAAATGCAGGTCATTATTCGAAAAAGGCATCTTACACAATCATAACAACATGTTACTCCAAACGTATTGTTGGGGTACATTTCGTTCGTTATATTGAGTCCAGGTAAATTAAAAGCTTTTAATGTACTGCAAATGAAATAGAGATCTAAACAATATAGGGGATATGAATTTTTCGAGTAATTGACTATTTGACAATTCATTATTAGGAGGTAAGGATTAATATGAATGAAATAACTACTTCAAGTGATAGAACTAAAACTGGTTGGATATTAGTAAGTATTGCAAGTATGCTAACAGCTAGTATAATTTTTTGGTTCTATAATAATCCTGAAGGTTTTATTGAAAATGGAATTGGCTTTAGGACGGATGTATTTTCGAATATATTTATTTGGATTTTCACACTATTAATCATAACGGGATACATTGCATACACACTCAGTGCAATACCTTTTGTAAAAGCTCATTTATTTACTATTTCTTGGCTTAAAGTAATTGGGATATGGGCTGCCGTTGTGACAGGAATAGTTGAAGAAGTTGTTTTCAGACATATACTTATGGAGTACCTATTAACTATTGCATTTTCAGACGTAGCACAAATATTAATTTCAGGGATACTCTTTGGAATTGCTCACGGTATGTGGGTACTTTTGAAAGGGGCTTGGAAGTTTGCATTACCTGCTATTATAAGTACCACAATATTAGGGGGTCTTCTCGCAACGCTTTATATTGTAGCTGGACGAAGTACCTTTGCACCAATAGTAGCTCATATTTTAATTAATATGTTTATTGAACCATGGCTAATGTTATCTGCTGTTTCTGGAAAATGGTCTAGTAAATAAAGAACAAATTACACTTGCTAATTGTCCTTAACCTGCAAGGATGTTTTTATTTCCTTGCAAGTGTGTACTGAGTGAAGTTTCTAGAAATTCGCTCTATACTACATTCAAGAATAAAGTGATACTTGAAAGGTTGGTATAACTGCATTTCAAGGGGATACATGCTATACTTTACATACCATATTCATTAAGATATGTATTGAAAGGTGTGTAATTATGTTATCAAAAGAAAAAATTAACCGAATCAATGAACTTTCTGCTAAGGCTAAAAGTGGTACATTAACAGAGGCAGAAGCTAAGGAACGATCAGCGCTTCGTAAAGAATATCTAGATACATTTAGATCAACAATGCGAGATACAATTGAAAACGTAAAAGTGGTAGATGCTGAAGGAAATGATGTAACACCAGAAAAAGTTAAACAAGCGAAAAAAAATAAATTTCTCAATTAATATGACACATTTAGGTCAATTACGCCTCGACGTAATTGCGTCCGGATTTTGAATTGTGCTTAGGCTTGCGCAATGCAGGTCAGTTAGCCGTTTTCGCAGGATGCGAAGGTTTAGGCTAACATCCTTATGTTAATTCCTTTCAAAATCCGTGACATCCCGCCGGAGGCATTATCTTTATTCAGTTGGCCTCATTGCCGGCTTTATAATGTGGGGGATTTTTCGCTGAATAAAGATAAAGTATGTTATAAATCGTTAATAGTATAACAAAACCATTGTTTTCTGAAGCAATGTTGACTAAACTGTATAAGAACAATATATAGGACGAGAAAGGATGTCACAAAATAATGACTCAACATGCGGATCAAATAGCGATTAATGCTATCCGAACTTTGTCAATTGATGCAATTGAAAAAGCAAACTCAGGTCACCCAGGTTTACCGATGGGGGCTGCGCCAATGGCTTATACGCTTTGGACAAAACAACTTCACCATAATCCGGCTAATCCAAAATGGTTTAACCGTGACCGTTTTGTACTTTCTGCAGGTCATGGCTCTATGCTTTTATATAGCCTACTTCATCTAGGTGGCTACGGCTTACCAATGGAAGAAATTCAAAACTTCCGTCAATGGGATTCATTAACTCCAGGGCATCCTGAATATGGTCATACTGTTGGGGTAGAGGCAACAACAGGGCCTCTAGGTCAAGGTATTGCTATGACAGTTGGTATGGCAATGGCTGAACGCCATTTAGCAGCTACTTACAATAAACCAGGACATGACATCGTTGATCACTATACATTTGCACTTTGTGGCGATGGCGATTTAATGGAAGGTGTAGCAGCTGAAGCTATCTCTTTAGCAGGTCACTTAAAACTTGAAAAGTTAATCGTTTTATACGATTCAAACGATATTTCTTTAGATGGTGATTTAGAAAAATCATTCTCAGAAAATGTTCAAAAACGTTTCGAATCTTATGGCTGGAACTATTTAAAAGTTGCAGATGGTACAGATGTTGAAGCAATTAACGCAGCAATCGAAGAAGCTAAAAAATCAACTGGCAAGCCAACACTGATTGAAGTGAAAACTGTTATCGGTTTTGGTTCACCAAACAAATCTGGTAAAGCTGCATCTCACGGTGCACCACTTGGTCAAGATGAAGTTGTTTTAACAAAAGCAGCATATGAATGGGCACACGAGCCATTCCAAATTCCTGCTGAAGCATATGATACATTCGCAGCAGCTGCTGAAGTTCAAGGGGCACAACCTGAAGAAGCTTGGAATGCTAAGTTTGAAGCATATAAGCAAGAGTTCCCAGAATTAGCAGCGCAATTTGAAAAGGCAATGAATGGTCAATTACCAGAAGATTTTGCTTCTGAATTACCAGTTTATGAAGCAGGTAAATCAGTAGCTACTCGTTCTTCTTCTGGAGATGCAATCAATGCAATTGCAAAGAAAACTCCATCATTCTTCGGTGGTTCAGCTGACCTTGCTGGCTCAAATAAAACGACGATGAAAGACGCTGGAGATTTCTCTGCAGACGATTATGCTGGCCGTAATATTTGGTTCGGTGTACGTGAGTTTGCAATGGGTGCTGCTATGAACGGTATGGCACTTCACGGTGGTCTTAACGTATTTGGTGGTACATTCTTCGTATTCTCTGATTATGTTCGTCCAGCTGTACGTCTTTCTGCATTAATGGGTCTTCCTGTTACTTATGTATTTACACATGACTCAATTGCTGTAGGGGAAGATGGTCCAACACATGAACCAATCGAACACCTTGCATCTTTACGTGCAATGCCGAATTTATCTGTTGTTCGCCCAGCTGATGCAAATGAATCAGCCGTTGCATGGGAGCTAGCAGTAGCATCTGAAAAAACACCAACTGTTTTAGTATTGTCCCGTCAAAACTTACCTGTTCTTGACGCATCTATTGATACAGTACGTAAAGGTGTTACTAAAGGTGCTTATACAGTGTCTCCTGCTACAAAAGAAGTGGCAGATGCCATTTTAATTGCAACAGGCTCTGAGGTTTCACTTGCAGTCGAAGCACAAAAAGCATTAAAAGCTGATGGTGTAGATGTGGCAGTTGTTTCAATGCCATCTATGGATCGCTTCGAAAAACAAGACGCAGCTTACAAAGAATCTATTCTTCCAAAAGCTGTAACAAAACGTCTTGCAATCGAAATGGGCTCATCATTCGGCTGGCATAAATACACTGGTTTTGAAGGGGACGTTCTTGCAATTGACAAGTTCGGCGCTTCTGCACCAGGTGAAATAGTGATGGAAAAATACGGATTCACAGTAGAAAATGTTGTAGCGAAGGTAAAAGCGCTATAATTCATAAAATACCGCATACTCAGTAGGTTAAATCTCCTCTGAGTACTGCGGTATTTTTTCGTGTTTAGAGGATTTCACTAAAGAAATCCAAATAGCTGCACAATGAATTAGCAGCATAATGACAAAACAGTAAAAGCCTTTGGAACTTCCTTCAATGTTTAGCTCATCAGCTATAATGCCACTAAACCAAAGAAGCTGACCTGTGATAATTGCTGAGAGGCTTGCAAAAAGTAAACAAAACCAAATAGATACTTTTTTTACAATCACAATAATGAGTAGCAAAACAGCAAAAAGTAGGGTAGCTTCAAAAATCGGATCTAGAAGTGAAAACGTATTTTCATTTACAAAATGCTTATAAGTAAATTGAGTATCCACACAACCCCTCCTTAAAAATAATAACGGTTTTGGTAATAAAAGGTTTCGCGAATTAAGAAACTCATCTAGTATTAATTCCCAATAGGTATACAATGATAAGTGTAGGCATCGAACTAGAAATGTTGAGAGGTGTTTAAATGAATTCACAAGCAATACTCACACAAGTAAAGGAAACTTTCTCACAATTAGATTGTACAGGTGGCGGAGTTATTATTAATAAGCATGGTCAAACAGTATTAGAAGAATATTTTGGTGTGCAAGGACAACAACAAGATGCCAAAAGGATAGGACCCCATACTCTTTTTCATCTTGCTTCTGTTCGTAAAACATATGTAGGATTTGCTGTAGCATATGCGATTTATCATAACTATATTGCTTCAATAGATGATAAACTAAGTGATTATTTAGAGAATGAAATAGTTTTTGCTGATGTATCAATTAGACATCTACTCACCCATACTCACGGTTTACGTCGGCAAAATGAAAAAGTAATGAAGGAATTCAAAGCAGGTTATAACTGGGCATACCGAGATATTAATGTAGAACTACTTGCAAAAGTCATTTTTAAAGCTACTGGAAAAACTATTGCAGAAATTGTAGATGAGCAAGTATTTCAGCCATTGTCTTTAACTGAAACAAATTGGTTTAGTGAAAAAAACGAACAGCATATAGAAGTAATACATAATGATAACCCCTTTTGGTATGAAAGCGACGTATGTGATGGTAGTAAAATGAATATTTATAGCACATTAAGAGAGCTAGCTAAGTGGGGACAAGTGCATCTTGATAAAGGGAGATTACTTGGAAAACAAATTATACCTGAAGAAATCATACAGTTATTAACGACAATTCAATCCCCAAATTCTAAACCAAAGAACTTGCCAACTAATGGCTTTTTCTGGTTCATTCAGCCACAACAGAGAGAAGGGGTTACAGAGTTAAGCCCAATATTACCACAAGGAAGCTTTCAATTACTTGGTTTCACAAGTGTTGCTCTATTGGTAATTCCTAAAGAAAATATTGTGGCAGTTCGTGGATTTAACAGCTTTGGCTCACCTGAAGGGTTTGATTACATTAAAGATATTCATGATTTTGGATCAACCGTGTATCAATCAATTCTTTAATAATAAAAGGAGGGCTAGTAATGAAAAAGTATAGCGTAGTGTTATTTGATTTAGACGGTACAATATCTGATCCTAAAATAGGGATAACAAAATCTGTTCAATATGCTTTAGGGAAAATGGGTATAGTTGAAGAAGACCTTGATCAGCTTGAAACGTTTATTGGGCCGCCGCTGCAAGTATCATTTCGAGAAATATATGGAATGGATGATGTTCAAATTGAACGAGCGATTGCTTATTACCGTGAACGTTTTATCAAAACTGGCATGTATGAGAATAAATTGTATCAAAATATATCATCTTTATTAGAATATTTACAGAAGGATGGTTATCAGTTAGCAATAGCCACATCTAAGCCAACTGTATTTGCAGAACAAATTATACAATACTTTAACCTTGAACATTTTTTTGACCTTGTCGCAGGCAGCAATTTGGATAGTACACGGTCAGCTAAAGGAGAAGTTATCGCATATGTACGCGAACATTTTAATGAAGTGAATATCAATCAATTAATTATGATTGGAGATCGTAAATACGATATTGTTGGGGCACTTGAAAATCAAATCGATTCTATCGGTGTTACTTATGGCTATGGCTCACTTGAGGAATTGACGGAAGCACAAGCAACATACATAGTGAACAGTGTAAACGAGCTGCAAAAATTTTTTAATAGATTGAATTAAAAATACGAAACTGCATTGATAGAAATGCAGTTTCGTATTTTTTGGAAAACAGACGTAATCGCTGATAGCGTAGGTAGAATCGCTGATAAAAGAGCGAAAATCGCTGATAGCCCAGTAGAATCGCTGATAAAAGAGCGAAAATCGCTGATAACCCAGGTAGAATCGCTGATAAAAGAGCGAAAATCGCTGATAACTCAGGTAGAATCGCTGATAAAAGAGCGAAAATCGCTGATAGCCCAGGTAAAATCGCTGATAAAAGAGCAAAAATCGCTGATAGCTCAGGTAGAATCGAGTCAAGTCCTTGATATTGTGTAAAATTCTATACAATGTTCTTCAACT